>CAZPJM010000058.1:11223-20727 GCA_964586865.1 uncultured Enterobacteriaceae bacterium | reverse complement strand
GGCCAGCTCGGCATCCGCACCCTCGTGGTCGAGAAGGAGTACTGGGGCGGCGTGTGCCTCAACGTGGGCTGCATCCCCAGCAAGGCCCTCATCACCGCGGGCAAGCGCTTCCAGGAGATCAAGAACGCCGATGTCATGGGCTTCGTGGTCGATGGCGACGTCTCCGTCGACATGAAGAAGCTCCAGTCCTGGAAGGGCGACGTGGTCGGCAAGCTGACCGGCGGCGTGCGCACCCTGCTCAAGGGCAACAAGGTCGACATGGCCCAGGGCACCGGTCGGATCACCGGCAAGGGCCAGGTCACCGTCACCGACGCCGAGGGGCAGGAGACCACCTACACCGCCGATCACATCATCCTGGCCACCGGCTCGCGGCCCATCGAGATCCCGGGCTTCTCCTTCGCCGATGACCCCATCCTCGACAGCACCCAGGCCCTCGACCTGGAGTCCGTCCCCGAGCACCTCATGGTCATCGGCGGCGGCTACATCGGCCTCGAGATGGGCAGCATGTACGCCAAGCTCGGCGCGAAGGTCAGCGTCATCGAGATGCAGGACCAGCTCCTGCCCGGCTTCGACCCCGACGTGGTCAAGGTCATCGCGCGCAAGCTCAAGAAGGCCGGCGTGAAGGTCTACCTGAAGGCCAAGGCCAATGGCTGGGAGGCCACCGACGACGGGGTGGCCCTCGAGGTGGAGACCGAGAAGGGCACCGAGCGGCTCGAGGGGGACCACATCCTGGTCACCGTGGGCCGCACCCCCAACACCGAGAACCTGGGCCTGGAGGAGGCGGGGGTGGAGCTGGACGGCCGCTTCGTGAAGGTCGACCGGCAGTTCAAGACCAGCGTGCCCGGCGTCTACGCCATCGGCGACCTGGTGGGCAACCCCATGCTCGCCCACAAGGCCACCCACGAGGGCGAGGTCCTGGCCGAGGTCATCGCCGGGCACGACGTACAGTACGACGCCCGCACCGTCCCCGCCGTGGTGTTCACCGACCCCGAGATCGCCACCGCCGGCCTCGACGAGCCCACCGCCCGGGCCCGGGGGGAGGTGAAGGTGGGCAAGGTGCCCTACGCCGCCGTGGGGCGCGCCATCACCACCAACGAGACCGACGGCTTCTTCAAGGTCATCGCCGACGCCGAGACCAACCGGATCATCGGCGTGACCATCGTGGGGGCCCACGCCAGCGACCTGATCAGCGAGGCCGCCCTGGCCATCGAGATGGACGCCGAGGCGCTGGACATCGGCCTCACCATCCACCCCCACCCGACCCTGGGCGAGGGCGTCATGGAGGCGGCCAAGGCCGCCCTCGGCGAGGCGGTCCACGTCCTGAACCGCTGATCTCGCCGCGTGTTCCGGGCCCATGGAGGGCCCACCCCCACCCCCGCTCGGATCGCTCCGGGCGGGGGTCGCTGCACAGGGTCGGTCGCCGGGGTCCCGAGGGACTCGACGGCCTCAGCGCCGACGGCGCCGCAGCAGCAGGAGCCCGCCCAGGAGAAGGGTGGCCAGGCCCGAGGCGCCCGGGGTCCAGGCGGTGGCCGCACAGCCACAGCCCGGCGGGTCGTTCTCGCCGAGGCACTCGATGCGGTTGGGGGCGTTCTCGCAGGTGAGCGGGACCGGGGTGTCGTCACGATCGTCGAGGAAGTCGGGCACCCCGTCCCCGTCGGCGTCGCCGACCCCCTCCTCGCCGTCGCTCACCCCGTCGCCGTCGGAGTCGGTGTCGAGGAAGTTGGGCACCCCGTCCCTATCCACGTCGAAGGCCCCCTCCTCGGAAGTGGGCAGTCCATCGCCGTCGTCGTCGTCGTCCCGGTAGTCGGGCAGCCCATCCCCGTCCGAGTCGTCGTTGCGCGGATCGCCGTCGCCGTCCCGATCCTCGGCCTCGGTGGGCACCCGGTCCCCGTCGTCGTCCGGGTCCCGGAAGTCGGGGATCCCATCCCCATCCGTGTCGTCATCCGACCATCCGCCGTCGCCGTCCACGTCCTCCTCGACGTTCCTCAGGCCGTCCCGATCCGGATCGCTCAAGGGTCCGTCGTCGGGCTCCGGGTCCAGGTAGTCGGGCGTCCCATCGCCGTCGGAATCGTCGTCGAGGTAGTCGCCATCCCCGTCCAGGTCCTCGTCCAGGGTGGGGATCCCGTCGCCGTCATCGTCGTCGTCCAGGTAGTCCGCCACCCCATCCCCGTCCGTGTCCCGGGCGTCGGCCGGATCACCGTCACCGTCGGGGTCCGGGTCCTCCTGGGCGGTGGGCACCCCATCCCCGTCGTCGTCCGGATCCGCCGGGTCGCGTACCCCGTCGCCGTCCGTGTCCAGGGGCGACCAGTCGTCGGTTCCGTTCTCGATGGCCTCGTGGTTGTCGGTGATCCCATCCCCGTCCGTGTCCGGGACGTTGGGATCCGCTCCCAGCGCGGGCTCGAAGCGGGTGCGGATCCCGTCACCATCCGGGTCGGCGTCGGGTCCATCGCAGTCGTTGCAGTCCAGGAAGCCCAGGATCCCGTCCAGGTCCGGATCCGTGAAGAGCTCCTCGGCGTCGGGGCGCCCGTCGCCGTCCGAGTCCAGATCGATGTGGTTGGGCAGCCCGTCCGGGCGGTCGCGCGTGCAGGTCTCGCCGGCGAGCCAGGTCTCGCAGGGGGTGGCCCGCGGGGGGCTGCCGTCGCGGTCGTCGGTTCCCTCCTGCGAGGTGAGGATCCCGTCGCCATCGTCGTCATCGTCCAGGACATCCGGGATGCTGTCGGCCGTCACCGGCTCGCCGGCGTCGGCGTAGTCCTGATCCGTGTTGGCGGGGGTGGGCGCTCCCCGCTCCCCCGGCGCCCCCGCGTCCCAGTCCGGCGACATGCCGGCCCCGAACAGGGTCGGATCCCACTCCAGCAGGTCGTCGGCCCCGTCACCGTCGCTGTCCACATCCAGCGGGTCCATGCCGTGGAAGCGCTCGAAGACGGTCGGGACCCCGTCCCCGTCGTCGTCCTCGTCCAGGTAGTCGGGCGTCCCGTCCCCATCGCTGTCGTCATCGGTGGGATCCCCATCCCCGTCCCGATCCTCGACCGTGGTGTCGACCCCGTCCCCGTCGTCGTCCTCGTCCAGGTAGTCCGGAATGCCGTCGTCGTCGCTGTCGTCATCGGTGGGGTCCTTGTCCCCGTCGATGTCCTCGTCGGCCGTGTCGACCCCGTCCCCGTCGTCGTCCGGGTCCCGGTAGTCCGCCAGCCCATCCCCGTCGCTGTCGTCGTCCCGCGGGTCCCCGTCCCCGTCGATGTCCTCCCCGGCGGTCGGGACCCCGTCCCCATCGTCGTCCTTGTCCAAGGCATCGTCGATGCCGTCGCCGTCCGTGTCGCCCACGGCGTTCTCGAAGCGGCTGGGGACGCCGTCGTTGTCGTCGTCGAAGTCGAGGTAGTCGGGGGTCCCATCGCCGTCCGCATCGTCGTTCGTGGGATCCCCGTCCCCGTCCCGATCCTCGTCGGCGGTGCTCACCCGATCGTCATCGTCGTCCGCGTCGCGATGGTCCGGGATGCCGTCGCGGTCGGTGTCGCCGTCGCCCTCGACGAGGCTGGGCACCCCGTCCCCGTCGTCGTCCTTGTCCAGGTAGTCGGGGGTGCCGTCCCCGTCCGTGTCGTCGTCGGTGGGATCCCCGTCCTCGTCGGCGTCCTCGTCCAGGGTGTCGATGCCGTCGCCGTCATCGTCCGGGTCCAGGTAGTCCGGCGTGCCATTCCCATCGCTGTCGTCGTCCGTCGGGTCCTTGTCCCCGTCGATGTCCTCGTCGGCCGTGGGCACCCCGTCCCCGTCATCGTCCGGGTCCAGGTAGTCCGGCGTGCCATTCCCATCGCTGTCGTCGTCCGTCGGGTCCTTGTCCCCGTCGAGGTCCTCGTCGACCGTAGGCACCCCGTCCCCGTCGTCGTCCGGGTCCCGGAAGTTCGGGATGCCGTCCTTGTCCGTGTCGTCGTCGAGGGGCGCCCCGTTGCCGTCGGGGTCCTCGTCGCGGGTGGACACCCCGTCGTCGTCGTCGTCCGTGTCGAGGTAGTCCTTGTCGCCATCCTTGTCGGTGTCGTCGTCGCGGGGGTCGCCGTCACCGTCCACGTCTTCGTCGGCGGTGTCGACCCCGTCCCCGTCGTCGTCCGGGTCCACGAAGTCCGGATCCCCGTCACCATCCGAGTCGTCATCCCGCGGATCGCCGTCCCCGTCGTAGATCTCGTCGATGGAGGGGATCCCGTCGTTGTCATCGTCCGGGTCCAGGCGGTTGGGGGTGCCGTCCCCGTCCGTGTCGCCCAGGCTGCGCTCCCACCGGGTGCGGGCCCCGTCCCCGTCGTCGTCCTCGTCCAGGTAGTCCGGGGTGCCGTTCCCGTCCGTGTCGTCGTTGACCGGCTTGCCGTCCCCGTCCACGTCCTCGTCCCGGGTCAGGACCCGGTCCCCGTCGTCGTCGTCGTCCAGGTAGTCCAGCTCGCCATCGCCGTCGGTGTCGGTGGAGGCGCCCTCGGTGAGCGTGGGCACGCCGTCGTTGTCGTCGTCGGCGTCCCGGTAGTCGGGCTTGCCGTCCGAATCGGAGTCCCCGGTGCCCTCGGTGAGGGTGTCGATCCCGTCCCCGTCGTCATCGTCGTCCAGGTAGTCCGGGGTGCCATTCCCGTCCGTGTCGTCATTGACCGGCTTGCCGTCCCCGTCGGGATCCTCGTCCCGGGTCAGGACCCCGTCCCCGTCGTCGTCGTCGTCCAGGTAGTCCAGCAGCATGTCGCCGTCGGTGTTGGCGGTGCCGCCCTCGGTCGCCGTGGGCACATGGTCGTTGTCGTCGTCGTCGTCGCGGTAGTCGGGGGTGCCATCGCCGTCGCTGTCGGTGCTCGCCCCTTCCTTGCTGGTCAGGATCCCGTCCCCGTCGTCGTCCTCCTCGAGGTAGTCCGCGATGCCATCCCCGTCCGTGTCGTCGTTGACGGGCTTCCCATCCTCGTCGACGTCCTCGTCCTTGGTCAGGATGCCGTCGCCGTCGTCATCGTCATCCAGGTAGTCCAGCAGCATGTCGCCGTCGGTGTTGGCGACCGCCCCCTCGGTGGCCGTCGGGACGTTGTCATCGTCATCGTCGGGGTCCCGGTAGTCGAGGAGCCCGTCCCCGTCGCTGTCGGTGGTGGTCCCCTCCTTCGTGGTCAGGATCCCGTCCCCGTCGTCGTCCTCCTCCAGGTAGTCGGCGATGCCGTCGCCATCGGCGTCGTCGTCGGTGGGATCGCCATTGCCGTTGGTGTCTTCCTTGGCGGTCGGGATCCCGTCGTCGTCGTCGTCCTTGTCCAGGTAGTCCAGATCGCCGTCGCCGTCGGTGTCCTCGATGCCGCCCTCGACGCTGGTGGGCACCGTGTCGTCGTCGTCGTCCGTGTCGATGAAGTCGGGGTCCCCATCGCCGTCCGAGTCGTCGTCGCGCGGGTTGCCATCCTTGTCGATGTCCTCGTCGACGGAGTCGATGCCGTCCCCATCGTCGTCCTTGTCCAGGTAGTTGGGGCCCTCGGTGCCGTCGGTATCCCCGAAGGCCCGCTCCCACCGGGTGGGGGCCCCGTCGCCGTCGTCGTCCTTGTCCAGGAAGTCGGGCTTGCCGTCCCCGTCGAAGTCGGGCTGGGCGATCCGGCCCCGGACCTCGGTGTCGTCATCGTCGTCCTTGTCGAAGCCGGCATCCAGACCGTCCTTGTCGACATCGGCGCCGTCCGCGTCGTACTCGGCCACCCCGTCGGCGTCGTCGTCCCACCCCTCGACCTCGTCCAGGATCCCGTCCTTGTCGCTGTCCAGGTCGAGGTGGTTGGCGATCCCGTCGCCATCGAAGTCGGAGCTCCCCTCGATGACCGTCGGGATGCCGTCGCCGTCGTCGTCGACGTCGTCCACATCGTCGACCCCGTCCCCGTCCGAGTCGTCGTTGCAGCCGCCGTCCCCCTCGTCCTTGTTGACGACACCATCGCCATCGTCGTCCCCCGTGCCGCAGGACAGCAGGTCCACGTCCAGCTCGAGAGGCCCCTCGGCCTTGGGCTCGTCGCCCAGCGGGACCCCACCCGGGCGCCCGCCCAGGGTGGTGACGCCCAGCATCCCCGGCTCCTGCCACCAGGCGTGCCCCAGACCGGCGCGCGGGCCGGCCAGCAGGCCCTCGACCCCCTCGTCGTCGTCGGGCGAGGTGAGGGCGGGGAGCTCGGTGGGGGCGGGCTCGACCGACGGGGGGGCGTCGGACGGGAGGAGGCCCAGGACCGGCTCGGCCAGCACCGGAGAGGTGGCGCCCCCAGCCCGGAGGCTGGCCCGCAGGTGGGCGTGCCGGCCCTCGCAGTCCTCGAGCGGGGTCCCCGAGGGATCATCCCCCAGGTGGGCGCCGAAGGGGCCCCGCCAGGCAGCGTCGTCCAGCGGGGGCCGGGGGTCGTCGGCGCAGGCCACCCACAAGGTGATCCGATCGCCGGGCGCCCGGTCCTCGCGCCAGGAGAGGCGGTGCCAGGCGGCGCCCATCCCGCCGTCGAGGTGGCCCGCGGTGGTGCCGAAGTGCCCCTCGTCGTGGAAGAGCGCGGCCCGGGCGTCGGGGTCCACGTCGAGGGTGAGGGCCAGCACCGGGGCGCCCCCCTCGAGGGAGAGCCCCACCAGGCGCGCGCCGGGCTCGGAGGGCGCGATGCGGAGGCGATCGGCGCCGTGGGCCGCGCCGTCGGGACCCTCCAGGACATCGACGCCCACGGCCTCCCACCCATCGGCCGGCTCGCCTCGGTCCCGCTCGGGGCCCACGCGCCTGGCCGAGGGCACCGGCACCTGCACCACGTCGACGAAGCCATCGGCCTGCTCGAACAAGACGGCCAGCGAGGTGTCGCGGTCCGGCAGGCCGGCCACCAGCAGCCAGGCGGTGTCGACCTGGAGGCCCTCGCCGGGCAGGGGCAGGTGCAGGCCGGTGGCCAGGGCCGCCAGGGCGTCGCCGTCCACGTCGGGCCCGGTGCGGAAGCGCACGCCGTCCACGGAGACGGTCTCGGCCAGGTGGGGCTGGGCCGCGACCGGCAGCCAGGGCAGGGCCTTGCCGGCGAACCGGGCGTCCTCGCGGGAGAGCTCGATGGGCGCCCGATCGGCCGTGCGGGGGCCCCGGGCCCAGGTGCCGGAGGCCTCCCACAGCGTCACCCGATCCAGGCGCAGGGCGCGGCCCTCGACCCGGAGGTTGTCCAGGGTGCCGGACTCGAGGGGCACCGGCACGCGGCGGGGCCGATCCCCGGCGAGGGCCACGGAGGCGGCGAGGAGGACCAGCACCGAAGGCGCCAGGTGGGGATGACAGCGCATGGGGACCCCTGGACGAGGGAGGCCGAGTCTACCAGCCCTCGGGGAGTCCCTCATGCGGCCCGCCCGGCCCCGGAGAGCCGGTTTGCAGGTCCGTCAATCCCAGACGACCGGGTTGGTCGTGGCGCCCCACCACTCCCGACGCTCATCGTAGGCGAGCAGGAAGCCCCCGGCGGTGTCGGGATCGATGCGGACCGTGCGGCCCTCGGAGCTGAAGCCGAAGAGCTGGCCGTCGGAGTAGGCCATGCCGAAGAGCTTGCCGAAGCCGATCTCGCCGACATACTCGGCCCGACCGCTGCGCGGATCCACCCGCACCAGCCGATCGGCCTCGCCCCGGCCGCCGCGGACCGACCAGTACAGCCACCCATCGGGCAGCCCCACCAGATCGCCCGAGGTCTCGTACTCGCTGTCGCGGAGCAGGGTGCGCACCCCGCAGCCGTCCACGTCGATGACCTGGACGTCGTGGCCGGCGCCGGCCACCAGATCGCCCTCGGAGGTGAAGGCGAGGGCGTACATGGCCACGTCGATGTCGCAGACCTTGGTGAGGGCGGCGGTCTCGGGGTCGATGCGCCAGAGGGCGTCGAAGGTGCCCCCGTACAGGCGGCCCTCCATGTCGATGGCGATGTCGACCATGCCGTCCACCGGCCGGCCGTCATCGGCAAACCGGCCCAGCGAGGTGATCTCGCCGCTGGCCGGATCCACCTCGAAGAGCTCGCCCGTGGTGTTGGCGTACAGCGGGGCCTCGGCGGTGGGGATGGGAAGCTCGCCGTCCACCTCGACATCGGTGTCGACCGGGTCGTCCGGGACCACCGGGTCGTCCTGGTTGCTGACGTTGTTCTCGCTGCAGGCGAGCAGGGCGAGGGGCAGGGCGAGGAGCAGCAGGCGCACGACGCCTCCGGGGCGGTTCCGCGAGAGCAGCGGGGCGACGGGCCGCGGCCCGTTCCCTCGGTCGCGGCGCCCTTACCGTGGGCTGGAGGGCGCCGCAACGATGCCCGCCATTCGTCACGGACGGACTCCACCGAGGGCCTCCGGCGGATCCGGGTCGACATGTCAGGATCCGGTTAGGGGCGCCCTCCCTCGGAGGTCCCCGTGCTGCTCCTCGCCCTTTCCGGCCTGGCGTCCGGCGCCCCCACCCTGGTCGCGTTCTCCGAGACCGACACCTCGCCGAGCGGCAGCGGCGGCTGCGGCAACGAGGACGTGGAGGCCGTGGCCATCTACGAGACCCCCGACTTCTCGCAGGATCAGATGGTCGAGCTGCGGGATCTCGAGGTCTTCGCCGAGGCCCGCCACGAGTGGTGCGACGTCTGGATGGACGACACCTTCCTGTACGTGGACGGCGTCGAGGTCTGGTCCTCGGGCATCGGCATCCGGGGGCGCCGCGCGCTGAGCGCGGGGTGGAACGAGTCGTGGACCGGCAACCCGCCCGACCGGGTCCGGGTGCGCTTCCCGGCCGGCATCACCGAGATCGAGGCCGTCCTCGAGGGGCGGGCCAGCGGCAGTGAGGAGCGGGTGCGCATCACCCTGTCGGGCGACATCGAGTACGGCCGCGACTGGGACGGTGACGGCCATGACGACGACCGCCTGACGGGCGGCACCGACTGTGACGACGATGACGCCTCCATCAGCCCGGGCGAGGCGGAGGTCTGGTACGACGGCATCGATCAGGACTGCTCGGGCGGCTCCGACTTCGACCAGGACGGCGACGGCCTCGACAGCGACGCCCACGGCGGCACCGACTGCGACGACGAGGACCCGGACACCTACCCGGGCGCCACCGAGACCTGGTACGACGGCGTCGATCAGGACTGCTCGGGCGGCTCCGACTTCGACCAGGACGGCGATGGGCAGGACAGCGACGCCCACGGCGGCACCGACTGCAACGACACCGACGCCACCATCTTCTCGGGGGCCACCGAGGTCTGGTACGACGGCATCGACCAGGACTGCTCGGGCGGCTCCGACTTCGACCAGGACGGCGACGGCGAGGACAGCGATGCCCACGGTGGGGCCGACTGCAACGACACCGACGCCACCATCAACCCGGGCGCCACCGAGGTCTGGTACGACGGCATCGACCAGGACTGCTCGGGCGCTTCCGACTACGATCAAGACGGCGACGGCTTCGACCGGGATCTGGACGGCGGCACCGACTGCGACGACCTGCAACCGCTCGTCTTCCCGGGGGCGATGGAGCTCTGGTACGACGGCATCGACCAGGACTGCGACGGTCAGTCCGACTTCGACCAGGACGGCGACGGCTTCGACAGCGATGCC
>CAZPJM010000058.1:0-11123 GCA_964586865.1 uncultured Enterobacteriaceae bacterium | reverse complement strand
CTGCGACGGTCAGTCCGACTTCGACCAGGACGGCGACGGCTTCGACAGCGATGCCTACGGCGGGGACGACTGCGACGACCTGGACGACACGGTCCTCCCCGGGGCCGAGGATGCCTGGTACGACGGCATCGATCAGGACTGCGACGGCGCCTCCGACTTCGACCAGGACGGCGACGGCTTCGACAGCGATGCCCACGGCGGCGAAGACTGCGACGACCTGGACGACGCCACCCGCCCCGACGCCGACGAGGTCTGGTACGACGGCATCGACCAGGACTGCTCGGGCGGCTCCGACTTCGACCAGGACGGCGACGGCTTCGACAGCGACGCCTACGAGGGCGACGACTGCGACGACCTGGACCCCGGCGTGAACCCGGAGGCCGAGGAGCTCTGGTACGACGGCGTCGATCAGGACTGCGATGGGCGGGACGACGACCGGGATCAGGACGGCTTCGGCGTCGAGGAGGACTGCGACGACGAGGATGCGACGGTCTTCCCCGGGGCCCGGGGCTGGGATGCCGAGTGCAACTGGACGGTCGAGGACGACGGGTCCCGCACCGCCCCCGACGCGGTCCAGCCGCTGCGCGCCGAGGGCTGCTCCTGCGACGCCGGCGGGGCCGGCCGGGTGGGCTGGCTCGCCGGGGTGGGCCTGGGCCTGCTGGGTCTGGCGCGCCGTCGGCGGTGAGAGCCGGCGCCCCCGTCCCGCGCTACCCTCCGGGGTCTCTTCGCCCCACCCCCGGGAGGCGCCGTGTCCATCCCCGCTGAAGCCGTCGACGTCCCCGCCGATGGGCCGCCCCCCCGCCGGGGCCTGGCCGGGCAGGTGCTCGCCCTCGACGACCGCTTCTGGATCGTCAACACGATGGAGATGCTGGAGCGACTCGCCTACTACGGCGTGCGGGCCGTCATCCCCCTCTACATCGTGCTGCCCCTCGAGCTCGGCGGCCCCGAGTTCACCCAGGTCCAGAAGGGCACCATCTTCGCCTGGTGGGCCTTCGTCCAGTCCATGCTGCCCATGTACATGGGGGGCATGGCCGATCGGTACGGCCACAAGAACACCATCGCCGCCGCCATCATCCTCAAGATCGTCGGCTACGTGCTCATGGCGGTGCCCGCCTCGTTCTACCTGGCCACCGTCGGCCCGGCGCTCTTCCCGGGGGCCGAGGATCCCACCGCCGCCGGCTCCACCCTGAACTTCTACGGCTTCCTGGCGGCCTGCCTGCTGCTCGCGGCCGGCACCGCCATCTTCAAGCCCGGCGTTCAGGGGACCCTGGCCGCCACCATGCGCCGCAGCGAGGCGTCGGTGGGCTGGGCCATCTTCTACCAGCTCGTCAACGTGGGCGGCTTTCTCGGGCCGGTGCTGGCGGGGGTGCTGCGGGGCATGAGCTGGACCTACGTCTTCTTCTCCTGCGCCATCATCGTGGCCCTCAACCTGTTGTGGCTGCCCTTCTACACCTCCCCCACCGAGGAGGCGCGGGAGGCCTCCCGCGCGAGCGACGAGGCCGCCGAGGCGGGTCGGGCGGCCAGCCGGGCCAACTTCGCCGCCCTCTCCCAGGCCGTCTCCTGGCCCCTCGGGGTGTTCTGGGCCGCCTTCTGGACCGTGGTGAACCTGGCGCTCTCGGTGGGGTGGTGGCTCGGCCAGGTGCCCCTCGACGGCGACAACTACGCGCTCTTCACCCTCATGTTCGGCATCTTCCAGGTGGCCTTCTACGTGTGGCTGCCGCTGAAGGCCCGCTTCGACGCCGGCCGCGACGATCTGCTGGCCGTGGTGGTGGTCTCGACGGTGGGGATCTTCCAGCTCCGCGTCTTCTTCTTCGCCCTGGCCTTCGCGGGCTTCTGGCTCATGTTCAACCAGGTCTTCGATCTGCTCCCCAACGTGATCGACGACTGGGTGGACAGCTCGGACATCCTGGGGGGGCTCGGCTGGGCCTTCAGCACGCCGGTGGTGCCGGCCGGGCTCGGTGTGGTCTTCGCGGTGCTCATGGCGGGCGTGGTGGCGGCGGTCATCCTGCTGGCCCTCCGGCCCGACCGACGGCGTCCCGATCGGGTCCCCATCGGCAGCTGGGTCGTGGTGGGCCTGGGACTCGCCGGCGCGCTGTGGCCCGTGGTCCATGTGGGGGTGACCGGGACCGGCGACACGGCCCTCCTGCCCGTCCCGGTGGGCTTCCTCCCCGCCGTCTCGCTCCTGTTCTCGGTGGCCATCGGCATGCTCGGCGGGGCCATCGGCTGGTTCGCCCGCCCCCCCGCGGCGGTGGTGGCCTGGGTCGGCGGCGGCCTCGGGCTGCTGGCCTGGGGCTACGTGGCTGTCAGCAGCCTGCTCGGCAGCAGCGAGGCCCTCCTCGAGATGTCCCGCGAGGGCGGGCAGGTGAACCCCGAGTGGATGCTCAACGTGAACGCCGGGATGATCGTCTTCACGATGGTCTTCTTCGGCTACCTCTCGGGCTTCGTCCGGCCCCTGACCTCCATCATCATCGGCATGGTGGTGGCCATCGGCGGCGCGGTGCTGGCGGGGACCGCCATGCTGGGCATCGCCTGCCTGCTGGGCATCGCCGTCTTCTCCATCGGCGAGATGCTCTCGAGCCCCAAGAAGATGGAGTTCCTCGCCACCCTCGCCCGCAAGGGCCAGGAGGGCCTCTTCATGGGCTACGCCAACGTGCCCGTGGCCATCGGCTGGATCGCCGGGTCCATCTTCGCGGGCAATCGCTACGAGGAGATCGGCGACAAGGCCAACCTGGCTCGCCAGCACCTGGTCACCGAGGTGGGCCTGGACCCCGAGCGCGTCGAGGCCCTGCCCAAGTCCGAGGTGGTCCCCACCCTGGCCGAGCAGCTCGGCATGGACGTCCTCGAGACCCAGCGCTTCCTGTTCGAGACCTACGACCCGTGGTGGGTGTGGGTGGAGATCGGGGGGATCGGGCTCGTGAGCCTCGCACTGATGGTGGTCTATGATCAGGTGATCCGCGCCCTCGACCGGCGGGAGGCCTCGGCATGAGCCGCTTCATCGTCCTCGAGGGCATCGACGGGGCCGGCACCACCACCCAGGCCGCCCGGCTCGCCCAGGCCCTCGAGGCCCGGGGCGAGACGGTGGTCCGGACCCGGGAGCCCACCGACGGCCCGGTGGGGCGGCTCATCCGGGCGACCCTCCAGGGCGCCGAGGGCGCGCTGGCCCGGTCGGTGCTGCCCTGGTTGTTCGCTGCGGATCGCGCCGATCACCTGGCGCGGGTGGTGGAGCCGGCCCTCGCGGACGGCCGGTGGGTGGTGAGCGACCGCTACCTCCACAGCTCCCTCGCCTATCAATCCCTCGAGCTGCCCCTGGACGACGTCTTCGCCCTCAACCGCACCTTCCGCCCCCCCGACCTCACCGTCTTCCTGGACGTGCCGGTGGAGGTGGGCCTGGCCCGGGTCGCCGATCGGGGCGATGCGCGCGAGATCTACGAGCAGCACGAGGCCCTGACCCGGATCGCCCGGGTCTACGACCGGGTGCTGGTCGAGCTGGCCGCCCGGGGCGACGCCATCGTTCGGATCCCGGGGACCGCCCCGGTGGACCGGGTGGCCGAGCGGGTCCTGGACGCGGTCCTCGACCCATCATGAGCCTGGCCCTGCACCTGCCCGGCCTCTCCCCGTACCCGGAGAGCCTGGCCCTGATGGAGCGCCTGGTGGAGGCCCGCCACCAGGGAGACATCCCCGATGTGATCCTGCTGCTGGAGCACCCGCCGGTCATCACGGTGGGGCGTGCCCGCGGTGCGGACGAGCACGTGCGTGATGCCGGGCCGGTCCCGGTGGTCCCCGTCAGCCGGGGGGGTGACGTGACGCTGCACGGGCCCGGTCAGCTCGTGGCCTACCCCATCGTGGCCCTCCCCACGGGGCGTCGGGACCTGATCCGACACCTCCGCGCCCTGGAGCAGGCGGTGCTGGACCTCCTCGACGACCTGGGGATGCCGGGGACCCGGGACCCCCGCAACACCGGGGTCTGGCTGCCCCACCCCGACGGCCCCCCCCGGAAGGTCTGCGCGGTCGGCATCGCCTGCCGACGCTGGGTCACCTGGCACGGCCTCGCCCTCAACCTGCACATCGACGTGGCCGGCTTCGCCCGGATCCACCCCTGCGGCTTCGGGCCCGACACGGTCACCCGCCTGGCGGACCACCTCCCCGACTGCCCGCGGGTCCACGATCTCGCGCCCCACCTGGCCCCGTACCTGGCCCGCACCCTGAAGCTCGCCCTGGAGGGGCCGGTGATGCGGGTCCCGCTCGCCGACGTCCCGGCCTGGCTCGGGCTGCCCCCCGTGGCGCACGGCTAGCCGACGGTTACGGCCTCCGCCCGCCCGGAGGCGCCATGATCGACCCCCGCCTGGTCCTGGACGATCCCGACACCGTGAAGGCGCACCTCTCCCGTCGCCGCCAGGCCGACCTTCACCCGCTCATCGACGAGCTGGTGGCCCTGGGGGCCGAGCGGAGCCGGCTCATCTCCGCCCGCGACGAGCTCCGCAACCAGCGCAACGTGCTCTCGAAGCAGATCGGCCAGCTCTACAAGGAAGGCCGCCGCGAAGAGGCCGAGGCCCTCAAGAAGGAGGTCACCCAGGGCAACGCCCGCACCGGCGTCCTGGAGCAGGAGCTGGAGCAGGTGGCCCACCGTCGGGATGCGCTGCTCATGCAGCTCCCCAACCTGGTGGACGAGGCGGTGCCCGACGGCGACGACGAGAGCGCCAACGTGGTCCTCCGGTCCTGGGGCCGCCCGCGCGAGGCGGACGAGGCCGCCGAGAGCCACGTGGAGATCGGCGCCCGGCTGGGGATCCTGGATCTGGAGCGCTCCGCCCGCCTCACCGGTGCCCGCTTCGCGGTGCTCACCGGGATGGGGGCCCGCCTCGAGCGCGCGCTGGTCAACCTCTTCCTGGACACCGCCACCGACGAGCACGGCTACACCGAGGTGCTCACCCCCTACATCGTGCACCGGCGGATCCTCGAGGGCACCGGGCAGCTCCCCAAGTTCGAGGCGGACCTGTTCAAGATCGACGGCGAGCTGAACGGGAGCGAGGCCTTCCTCATCCCGACCGCCGAGGTCCCGGTGACCAACCTCCACCGCGAGGAGATCCTGGACGAGGCGGAGCTCCCCAGGCAGTACGCCGCCTTCACCCCCTGCTTCCGCTCCGAGGCCGGCGCGGCGGGCCGCGATGTGCGGGGCCTCATCCGCCAGCACCAGTTCCACAAGGTGGAGCTGGTCTGGGTGTGCCGGCCCGAGGACAGCGACCTCCTCCACGAGCGCCTCACCGGCCACGCCGAGGCCCTGCTGCAGCGTCTCGAGCTGCCCTACCGGGTGATGGACCTGTCGAGCGGCGACCTGGGCTTCGGGGCCGCCCGGTGCCACGACCTCGAGGTGTGGCTCCCGAGCCAGGGCACCTACCGGGAGATCAGCTCCTGCTCCAACTTCCGGGACTTCCAGGCTCGCCGCATGCAGCTCCGCTATCGGCCCGAGCCCGGCGAGGGCGGCAAGAAGGCCCGGCCTCGGCTCTGCCACACCCTGAACGGCTCGGGCCTCGCGGTGGGGCGCACCCTCGTGGCCCTGCTCGAGAACGGCCAGCAGCCGGACGGCTCGGTGGTGCTCCCCGACGTGCTGGCCCCCTACCTGGGCGGCACGACGGTGCTCCGACCGCCGGCCTGAGCCGGGGCTCGGGCCGCGGCAGCGGGCCTCCCGACCCGCCACCCGGACCGCCTTGCCCGGGCGGGTTGACGCCCGGCCCCCGGCACCATACCGGGCAGGGCGCTCGCCACGGAGGCGTGGCCGAGTGGTCGAAGGCAGCGGTCTTGAAAACCGCCGACCGAGAGGTCCGGGGGTTCGAATCCCTCCGCCTCCGCCAGTTCTTTCTCATCCCACGGTCG
Source organism: uncultured Enterobacteriaceae bacterium (assembly GCA_964586865.1). Taxonomy (GTDB): domain Bacteria; phylum Myxococcota_A; class UBA796; order UBA796; genus REDI01. The sequence continues at coordinate 5,255 of CAZPJM010000058.1, read as the reverse complement.
AGGTCCGTGGTCCGGTCGCTGTCGCGCCGGGCAGCCTGACGGCCCTCCTCGTGATACCTGACAGGAGTCGTGACCGAGAGGCCGAAGGTGCTCGATTGCTAATCGAGTGTGGGCTCAAAAGGCCCACCGAGGGTTCGAATCCCTCCGACTCCGCCACCTGGCAGCCATAGCTCAATTGGATAGAGCGTCGGACTACGGATCCGAAGGTTGGGGGTTCGACTCCTCCTGGCTGCGCCACTTCAGTACCCATAGCTCAATTGGATAGAGCGTCGGACTACGGATCCGAAGGTTGGGGGTTCGACTCCTCCTGGGTACGCCACCTGAACCCCCCTCGGGCCTCTGCCTCTCGAGGGGGGTTCTTTCGTGGATCAGCCCCGCCGGCGCCGCACGGCCAGCAGCCCCAGCAGCACGGCCAGCAGGCCCGTGGGGGCCGGCGCGGTGGTGCACGCGCCGCTCTGGAAGGTGGCCACGGGCGGGTTCAGGCAGGGGCCATCGCCGTCGTCCGCGTCCAGCACGTCGGGCGTGTCGTCGCAGTCCACATCGCCCAGACCCTCCTCCGCGTCGGGGGTGCCGTCGCCGTCCAGATCCTGGTCCAGGTGGTTCGGGATGCCGTCCCCGTCCGGATCCGGCGCCCAGCCCCGCTCCTGGGCCGTGGCGAGCCCATCGCCGTCGTCATCGGCATCCAGGCGGTCCGGCGCGCCATCCCCGTCCGAGTCGCCCACCGCCTCCTCCCGGTCGGGCACCCCGTCCTGGTCGGCGTCCGGGTCCACCGCATCGTGCAGGCCGTCGTGGTCGTGGTCGCCCAGCCCCTCCTGGGCATCGTCCCAGCCGTCGTTGTCGCTGTCGCGGTCCCGGTGGTCCGGCCACCCGTCCCCGTCGCTGTCCCAGCGCTGCCGAGGCACGCCCAGCTCGTCCCGGGTGGCGAGGCCGTCCTCGTCGTCGTCCGGGTCGAGCGCATCGATGATGCCGTCTCCGTCCGTGTCCAAGGGGGCGGTCACGTCGCCCAGCTCCTCCCGGTCGGTCGCCCCGTCCCCGTCCGAGTCCACGGTGGTCCGGTCCAGGCCCCAGGCCACCTCCATCCGGTCCTCCACCCCGTCGGCGTCCAGGTCCTCCCCGTCAGCGATCCCGTCGCAGTCGTCGTCGAACCCGTTCTCCCGCTCCACCGCGCCCGGGAAGACGGCCTCGTCCGTGTCCAGGCAGTCGGTGCCGCCGGCGGCCACCGCGTCGAAGCCGTCGCCGTCCACATCGTCGTCGTCCGCCGGATCGCAGTTCTGGTCGATGCCGTCGTAGGGGATCTCCGCGGCGTCGGGGCGCCGGTCGGGATCGGCGTCATCGCAGTCATCACCGCCGGCGTCCACATCGTCGAAGCCGTCCAGATCGGCATCGTCGTCGGACCAGCCGTCGCAGTCCTGATCCACCCCGTCGTACCAGATCTCGGCGGCCAGGGGCGAGATGGCCGGGTCATCATCGGCACAGTCGGTGCCGCTGCACGCGCCCACCCCCGCGTCCACGCCATCGCCGTCCACATCGCACAGGTCCTGCCCCGAGCAGTCCTGGTCGATGCCGTCGTAGGCGATCTCGAGGGCGCCCGGCCAGGTCGTGTCCGCGTGGTCGTCGCAGTCTCCGTCGGGCAGGCTCGCGGCGGCCTCCGAGCCATCCTGGCAGTCCTCGTCCCAGGAGGTCTGGGTCATGGCCGTCCGGTAGCCATCACCGTCCGCGTCGATGAAGCAGATCTCCTCGCCGTCGCAGGACTGGTCCACCTCGTCGCCCACCACCTCCACGGCGCCCGGGTAGGCGTCGGGATCGCCGTCGTCGCAGTCGGTGTCCACGTCCACGTAGCCGGCGGGCGCCGCACAGGCGGTGACGGTGCTGGCCGGGTCGCCGTAGCCGTCCTCGTCGGTGTCGGCGTACCAGGTCACCGCGGTGCAGGCCGAGCCGTCCATGTAGATGCCGCGGTTGAAGAGGAGGCCGCTGCCGGCACCGTTGTGGTCGAACAGGATCTCGTCGAAGCCGGCGGGATTCTCGACGCACACCCGGTGGGTCTCACCGGCGAAGGTGGATGGCGAGCCTGCGAAGCTCACCACGTTGCCCGACACGGTCGAGGGGTGGCTGCCCGTGTTCACCACGGAGACCACGTCCCCGCTGGACCGGTTGGTGGTGATGGTGACCGTCTCCCCCGAGTCCTGGCCCGCCGCGTGCACGCAGAACTTCTCGATGTCGGTGTCGAAGGCGACCCGGATGTCGTCGGCCGCACCCCGGTTCCCCAGGACCGGGCCCGCCGGGTTCGAGTACATCCAGGCATCGCCCAGGAGGGTGAGCTTGATGGTGACGCCGTTGTGGGTGTCGCCCCCGCTCTCGGCCGCCGTCCAGTCGATGGTGTAGCGGGTCAGGGAGGCGTGGGCGGGCGTGGCGAGGGCCAGGCCGAGGAGCAGGGGCAGGGAGCGCATGGATCCTCCGGGGGTCGCGTGGACTCGTCCGGGGGGATCGGTCAGAGGCGGAAGGGCCGTGAGCCGGCGAGGCCCCGGCGCCAGCGCCTGCGTGCTACCGTCCGCCGCCCTGCGCCCGTCACCCGGAGGTCCCGTGGGCGACACCCAGGCCCGTCCCTACCCGGAGCTGACCCTCGTGGGGGTCGGCCTGGGGGCCGTCCAGGGCGTGGTGATGACGGCGGCCTTCGTCTACATCGCCCTCAAGCTGGGCTTCGGGCTGCCCGGCTCCACCGTGGCCGCCATCGTGGGCTTCACCCTCCTGCGGGGGGTGCTCCGGCGTCGCTCCATCGTCGAGAACAACATCAACCAGACGGTGGCGTCGGGGATCAACACCTCGAGCGCCGGCCTGGTCTTCACCCTGCCGGCCCTGCTGCTGCTCTCGGTCGACCAGCCCGCGCTTCGCGACTACCCCATCGGGGCCATCCTCTTCGCGGCGGTGGCGGGCAGCCTGATGGGCATCGTCCTCATCATCCCGCTCCGCAAGCAGATGGTGGAGCTGGAGCGGCTGCGCTTCCCGTCGGGGGTGGCGGTGGCGACGCTGCTGCGCAGTCCGGGCGAGGGCCTCTCCCAGGGGGCGCTGCTGCTGGTGGGCGCGGTGGTGGCGGCCGCCCTGACCCTGCTGGTCAACCTGGCCTGGGTGCCCGAGGAGCTCGACCTGGGCGCCATCGTCGCGCTGCCTGCCTGGCTGCCGGTGGCGCTCTACGTCTCGGCGGCCAACCTGGGGGCGGGCCTGCTGTCGGGCAAGGGCGGGCTCCCCTTCGCCGCCGGCGGCGTGCTCGCCTGGTGGGTGGTGGCGCCGGTGGCCGTGTCCCTCGGGTGGGTGGATCCGGGGATGGCCCTGCCGGGGCCCACCACCGAGGCCTGGCAGGCCGGCGAGCTGTACAGCGCCATGCTCCGGCCGCTGGGGATCGGCCTGCTCATCGGGGGGGCCCTGGCCGGCGTCGTGAGCGCGTTGCCGGCGGTGGTCGGGGCCATGCGCAGCCTGGCCGCGGCGGCGCGCACGGCCCGCGAGACCGGCGCCACCCCGGACGAGATCCCCCCCGGGGTGGTCTACGGGGGCATGGCGGGGGCCTTCGCGCTGCTCTTCGCCGCCGCCTGGCTCTCGCCGGGGGTCGGGCTCCTGGGCGCGGCCATCATCGCGGTGGTGGGCGCGCTCTGGCTGGGGCTGGCCGGCGTCATCGTCGCCACCGCCACCGGCCACACCGACATCTCGCCGCTCTCGGGACTCGCCCTCATCGCGGTGACGCTGATGTACTTCCTCACCGGCGGCAACGTGACCGCCAGCATCATCCTCGGCGTGGCGGTGTGCATCGCCATCAACCAGTGCGCCGACATGATGAGCGACCTGAAGACCGGGCACCTGGTGGGGGCGCGTCCCCGGGACCAGCAGGTGGCCCAGCTCCTGCTGTGCTGGGTCGGCCCCCTCGTGGCGGTGGGGGTGCTCTTCCTCCTCTGGAACCAGCCGGTCGACGGCACCCCCGGCTTCGGCCCCGCCTCGACGGCCTGTCAGCTCGAGACCGCCCAGTGCCTCTCCGCACCCCAGGCCGACGCCCTCCAGTCGGTCCTGGCCGCCCTGTCCTCCGGGGACTCGGCCGTGGACAAGTACACCGCCGGGGCGGTGCTGGGCGGGGCCCTGAGCCTGGTGCCCATCGGTGGGATCGCGGTGCTGGTGGGCCTGGCCATGTACCTGCCCTTCAGCATCACCCTGGGCTACGGCGTGGGCTGTCTCGTCAACATGGGGCTCGGGCGGTGGCTGGGCAAGGGCTTCGTGGGGCGGCAGCTCGTGCCGTTCTCGGCGGGCCTCATCGTGGGCGAGGCCCTGATCCAGCTCGGCTGGAGCCTGCTGCAAATCGTGCTGGGGGGCTCGTGATGCGGGTCATCGGCTGGGTCCTCCTGGTGCTGGGGCTGGGGATGGCGGCGGCCGGGGCGGCCCGCAACGGGCCGGCGCTGGTGGAGCACCGGCAGGCGACAGCCCGGGTGTCCATGCTGCAGGGCGCGCGACTGGCCCGGGAGACCGCCGAGGGTCGGGTGGCCGCGGCGGAGGGCCCGGAGGCGGCGGCCGAGGCGCGCGCGGCCCTCGAGGCCGCCCGGGCCCGCATCGAGGGCCTCCGAGCGGCGGGTACGTTCGAGGGTTCCCTGGACGAGGCCATCGAGGAGGCCCAGGACTCGGAGGCCGCCACCTCCCTGCCCCCGCCCGGCCGACGATTCCTGGACTGGCTGGGGGCCGGCGGCCTCCTCTTCGGCGTGGGCGCCGTGCTGACAGCCGTGGGGGGCCTGCTGGTGCGGCGGGCCGCCCGCGAGGCCGCCACCGGCGGCGGGGCCGGGGCATCGGGGCCGGTGGACGTGCCCGCCCATCTGGACCGCATCGACAGCGCCCTCGAGGCCCTGGCGGAGGGGCTGCGAGACCTGCCCATGGATGCGCCCTCGACCCGGTGGCGGGAGCAGCTCGACGCGCTCCAGGAGACGGCCATCGACCCGGTGGTGGAGGGGCGGGTGGGGCTGGCCGTCCGCCAGGGCACCACCGCCTTCGCCCTGTGGTTCGGGCCCTTCTCGGCCGGGGAGCGGCACCTGGCCCGGGTGTGGTCGGCCCTCACCGATGGCCACAGCGAGGTGGCCCGGACGGCCCTGGACCGGGCCCGGACCGACTTCGCCCAGGCCCGCGCCGCCTACCGCCGGGCCGAGGGCACCGAGGACGCGCCCGGCTGACTAGCCCGCTAGCCCGCATCCCTCATGACGCGCTCTGCTGCGCCGGCGATCTGCCTGTTGCGC
>CAZPJM010000057.1:2348-20749 GCA_964586865.1 uncultured Enterobacteriaceae bacterium | reverse complement strand
CCTCCGGCCTGGTTCAGCGTGGCGTCCAGCGCGTCCCGGTTGCGCCCGCACCGGGGGTGATCCGGGTCCAGCTCGGCGCAGCGGGCGAAGGCGTCCCGGGCGGCGCGGATCCGGTCCCCGGCGTGGGCCGGATCCACGGCGGCGGCGTTGTTGCGCACCACCCCGATCCGCTCCCACAGGGCGGCGTCGTCGGGGTGGGCAGCGGCGGCCCGGGCGCTCTCGGCCACCGCCGCCCCGTGAAGGCCCGCCTTCGAGAGGGTGGCCAGCCATCCGGACCAGGCATCGGCGTCGCCATCGCCGCCGGGGCGTGCCGGCTCGAGCCGCGCCTCGAGGGTGGCCACCGAGGCCTTCATCCGCCCCACATCGGGCAGGTCCGGGGTCCGGCCGGCCAGGGCCTGGTCCAGGCGGTCCAGGAGCGAACGGCCCCCGCCCACGTCGGCCCGCTCGGTGAGCAGGGCGTCCACCGCCAAGGCCACGGCGTCGTCGAGGGGCTCGGCCACGTCGTCCAGAGGGCCATCGGGCAGTCGCTGGAGCGCCGCCTCGGCCGCGTCCACGGCGGCGTCCACGTCGTCCAGGGTCCGGGCCACGGCCGCCGCGCAGGCCGGCCCCGCCAGGCTCTCGGGCGCCAGGATCCCCACCTGGCGGCAGCGGTTGCGGGCCTCGGCGGCGCCCACCGGGTTGCCCTCGGCGAGCCCCTGCCGCAGGAAGGCGGCGCGGCGACGATAGAGGGGCGCCAGGACCGCCGCATCCGCTTGGCAGGCCTCGGCCACCGGGGTCCCCGAGGCCACGCACCGCTCCCAGGCCCCGAAGGCCGCATCCAGGTGCCCGGCCGGGTCGGTCTCGAAGGCCTCGTCGGCCAGGTCCACCGAGCCCGTGGCGATCCGACGCTCCGCCCGCGCCCGCAGCGTGGCGTCGAGCGGCCCCTCGCCGGCGTCGGCCCGCCGGAGCAGCGCCTGCAGCGCCGGAACCCCCTGGGTGGCCCGGCCCGAGGCCACGCGATCGATCTGGCGCTCCACCTCGGCGGCCAGGTCCCGGCCGGCCCGGGCGGGGAGGAGCAGGGCGAGCAGGAGCAGCGGCATGGGACCCCGTGGCAGTGCCAGGCAGCGTAGTGCCTCCGGCCCGAACCGCCTACCGGGTCGGGGTGGGGGCACGCGTCCAGGAGGCTGACCTCGTCGCGCCCGCGCCGCGGTCAGAGCAGGCCGGGCAGGGGCCCCTGGAAGACGCCGTCGCCCACGTGTCCGAAGGACTCGTCCGAGCCGCCAAAGAGCTGGAGGAGCGAGGTGTAGAGCTGGGTGTGGTGGTAGTCGCTGCGCGCCCAGTTGTCGTCGGCGCCGCCGTTCATGTAGGACAGGAAGCGCCCGCCCCCCTGGGGCCCGCAGTGACCGAACATCACGTAGGGCACCTTGCGCCGGTTGTGGCCGATGCCGTTGCCGAACTCCGTCGTCCACACCACGCAGGTGGTGTCGAGGAGGTTGTCGCCGTCCTCGTCCACGGCCGCGTCCATCTTCTCGAGGAGCAGCGCCACCTGCTCGGCGTACCAGTAGAAGCCGGCCACCAGGCCGGGCTCCTCGCGGCCATCGTGGACCATCATGTGCCAGTTGTCGTACCGCGACTTGGGGACCACCGGCCCGCCGTCCACGGTGAGCCACGGGAACTCGGGGTTGTGCCCGCGGCGGAACAGGATGTTGCCCACCCGTGCCTGCCCACAGGCCAGGGCCTCCACCAGCAGGTCGTACTGGAGGGGCCCCGAGATGTCGTCGTCATAGGCCCAGTCGTAGCCGTCGGGCGTCACCACCGAGGGCGGCACGCAGCCCCCCTCGGGCGGGGCGGTCACCCGGCGCTCCAGGTCCCGCAGCTTGTCGGCGTGGTCGTCCAGCCGCCGCTGGTCCTCGGTCGAGAGGCGGGGGCGCAGGGCGTGGAACTGGGCCAGGGCCCCGTCCAGCACGCTGGCCCGACGGGTGCGCAGCCGCTCCGCCGCGGCCTGGTCGTCGTCCACCCCGAACAGCCGGCCGTAGGCCAGGCGCGGGTCGGCCAGGAAGGTCAGCGCCGTCCCCGAGCCCGACCAGTGAAGGGGGCTGCGGGTGGTGCCGTCGCGGGTGCCGCCGTGGTGGCCCACCGACAGGTCGATGGAGCGGTAGGGAGCGCCGTCGTAGAGCCGATCCGCCAGCACCTGATCGAAGGAGGGGCCGTCGGCCAGCGAGGCGTTGTCCCGCCGGCAGGGCACCGCCGTCAGGTGGGTGGTGTTGGGGCGCTGGTGGCCGTTGCCCGAGTGGTTGAGGCGGCTGACCTGGTTGTCCAGTCCCGCCACCACCACCATCCGGTCCTTGAAGGCGGCCAGCGGCTCCAGGAGGGGCGAGAGGGTCCAGTCCCGCTCGGTGCCCTCGGGCAGCCACTGGTTCATCACCGTGCCCTGCATGTGGTGGATCAGCACGAAGCGCTTGGGCCGGTCGCCCACGCCGGACGCCCGGGCCCGGGTGGCGAAGGTCTCGAGGAAGGGGAGGGCCACGGTGAGGCCCAGGGCGCCCTGCAGGACGGCGCGGCGGGAGGGAAGGGCCGGCATCAGTCCTCCTCGGGGATGCGGGTGTGCAGGAAGGCGTCGCTGGTGGCGACGGCGACGAGGAGCTCCTTCAGGTCGCCCTCGCTCTCGGCGAAGCGCTGGCGCACGTCCTTGACCACGCAGATGTCGTCGTCGGTGAGGGGGCGCCCCAGCCCGTAGGTCAGCCACTCGGTGGCGTAGCAGTCGCGGACCCGGTCGGTGGTCTGCAGCGTGTCCAGCAGGCCGGCGGCGCTGTCGAAGGTGCCGTCGGGCTGGGTGAGGCGGCCCGAGCTGTCCACGTCCTGGCCGGTGTGGTAGGTGGTGCGGTACTCGCCGATGGCCCCGTAGTTCTCGAGGGAGAAGCCCACCGGGTCGATGCGGTCGTGGCAGCCGGCGCAGGCCGGGTCGGCCCGGTGCCGCTCCAGGCGCTCGCGGAGGGTGCGGGCCTCGTCGCCCGGCTCCTCGTTGAGGGTGGCGTCCACGTCGGGGGGCAGCTCCATGTGCTCGCACAGGAGCTTCTCGAGCACCCACATGCCCCGGGTGATGGGGCTGCTGGTGGCGGTGTAGGCGTGGCCGGTGAGGAAGCCCGAGCGGGTGAGGACCCCGGGCCGGGTGACCGGGTCGAGCTCCACCCGCCGGAAGTCCCCGGGGCCGGTGGAGCCGGAGTCCACGCCGTAGATGGGCTCGAGCCGGGTGTCGATCCAGGTGGCCGGGCTGGTCAGCACCGTCTCGAAGCGCCCGCTGGCCCACACCTCGTCGACGAAGAAGTGGCGCAGCTCGGTGTGCATGGCGTCGATGGTGTCGGCGTCGAAGTCCGGGTAGACGTCCGGGTCCTTGCTGGTGGCCAGGAGCCGGCCGGCGGCGGCCCAGTCCAGGTGGAAGGAGGCCACCGTGTCCGCGACCCGGGGGTCCTCGATCATCCGGCGGGCCTGGGCCTCGACCTGGGCGCGGGTGATGAGCTCGCCGTTCGCGGCGGCCTCGCGCAGCAGGGGATCGGGCGGGCCCTGCCACAGGAAGTAGGCCAGGCGGGCGGCCCGCTGGTGGCTGTCCAGGGCCGCGATGGTCCCGGCGCTGCCCTCGGGGAGGCCGGCGTCCAGGTAGACGAACTGGGGCGCCTGGAGCACGGTCTCGACCACCATGCCCGCCCCTGCGGCGGGGGTGGTGCCCGCGTCGAACACCCCGAGCAGCACGTCCCGCTCCTCGGGGAGCAGCGGCCGGCGGAAGGCGCGGGCCCCGAAGTCGGCGACCCAGGACTGGAAGCAGGCCTCGGCGTCCTCGTCGCCCGGGGTGCAGCCGGTGGCCCCGGTGACGTCGCCCTGGACCTGGCTGCCCACCGCCTCGGCCTCGATGAGCATGGACTCCACCACCGCCGCCGAGACCGGGTTCATGGCGGCGAAGGTGCGGTAGTTCCCGGGCTCCACCTCGGTGGCCGGGTAGTGGGTGCCGGCGAGGATGTGCTCGCCGAGCAGGCTGTGGACCGTGTTCACGTAGGCCTGGCGCGACAGGCGACGGAGGCCGGCCAGGCCAGGGTCGAAGGGGCCCTCGGTGGCGCAGACGTCGGCCGGGGGGCCCGGATCCTCGCAGGCGCCGGGGGCGTGGACCCGGTTCGACCACTCCTGGAAGGCGGCGAGGCGATCGCCGGCCAGCCGCCGGCCGCCGCCGTGGGGGGTGGCGGCGCTCGGCTTGGCCAGGAGCAGGGGCTCGCCCTCCCAGCGCTCGGTGAGGAGCAGCTCGGTGAGGGCGCGGTTCTTCTCGGTGTGGTCGGGGTCGCTCTCGGGCGTCACCAGGAGCCTCGTGAGCTGGGCCTGCCCCTCGGGGTGATGGCAGGCCGCGCAGTCCGTCAGCAGGACCGGCTCGATGCTCTCGGTGAAGAAGCGGTCGTCGGTCACGCAGACGGTGCCCGGATCCTCGGGATCGTCGGGCGTGTCGTCCTGGGGGCGCGGGCCGGGCTGGCACGCCACGAGGGCGAGGGCCAGCCCCAACGTGGGGCGGAGCGGGGGTGTCATCGGGCCTCCCGGATTGCCGGAAGTGTACGGCTCACGGTCCTTTCGGCGCCCTTGCCTCGACCATGGATTCCGCCCGCATGCGGGCCAGCGCCATGATGGTGTGCTGGGGGTTCACCCCGAGGGTGGTGGGGATGGCGGCCGCGCAGCCGACCCAGACGTTGCTGGTCCCGCGCACCCGGCCATCCGCGTCGCAGACCGTGCGCCCGGGATCGGCGCCCATGGCGGCGCCACCGAAGAGGTGCGAGAGGATGCACACATAGGCGGTGGACCGCAGGGGGGCGTCGAGGATCGCGTCGATCTCGTCGGCGGGGAGGGCGGTGGGCAGGCCCGCGATGCCTGGCAGGACCGTGTGGGCGCCGGCGGCCACGTGGACCCGGGCGCAGGCGTGCAGCCCCTCGCGGAGGCGGTGGAGGTCCCGACGGGTGAGTCGGTAGCGGACCCGGGGGCGGCCCCCCATCCCGGCCGAGACCCGGCCCGTGGCCTCGGCGCGCAGGCCCAGGGCGACGTGGCTCACGTGCGCGCTCTCGGCCAGGCGCCGGGTGAGGGCGGTGCCGGCGCCGGGGAGGCGGGCCACCAGCATCTCGAGGGGGAAGGAGAGGGTCTCGAGCTTGAGGCCCCGCTCGCGGAGGGCGAGGGTCGACCACCCCTGGGTGGCCCCGTGGTCCTGCTGGACCGGGGTGTCGTACAGGCCCAGGACCCCGGCCCCGGGGTGGGATCGGAAGCCCCGGCCGAGGGCCCGGTGGCGCAGGCCCGACCGCCGGAGGAGGAGGGGCGTGTGGGTGGCGCTGGCGGCCACCATCACCGCGTCCCGGGCGTGGACCACGAAGGGGGCCCGGCGGGTCCGGGTGCGGGTGTCCACCCGGTGCCCCTCCACCGCCACGGCCCGACCCTGCTCGAAGCGGATCCGATCCACCGGCGCCTCGGGCAGCAGGAGCCCTCCGCGGTCGAGGAGCTCGGGCACCCAGGCCCGATCCGCGCTCACCTTGCGACCGGCCCGGCACCCGAGCATGCACCGGCCGCGACCCTCGCACCCGTCCACGTAGCGGACCATGTCGTGGTCGTGGAGGCCGAGCCGGGTGGCCCCCTCGATGGCCAGGGTGTTGTGGCGGCCCAGGTCCGGGCCGCCCACCGGTCGGGCCCGCAGCTCGCGCTCCAGGTCGTCCTGATGCCGTTCCAGCGCGCGCCGGTACCGCGTGGGGTCCAGCCCGTGGTCCCGCGCCCACAGATCCACCACGTCGGCGGGGGTCCGCACGGTGATGGCCGAGTTGATGACGGTGGTGCCCCCGACGGCGCGACCCTGCACCACCGGCCACAGGGCCGGGCCCCGGGTGAGGGTGGTCTGCCAGCCGTCGTAGAGGTCGCGGAGGGCGTCCACGAAGCGGTCGGGCAGCTCGCCGGGGGACAGGTGGGGTCCGGCCTCGACCACGGCGACGGTGCGGCCGGCGCGGGCCAGGGTGATGGCCGCCGCCAGGCCGCCCGCCCCGGCGCCCACCACCACCACGTCGGCGCTGTACGCCTCGACCGCCACCGAGCCTCCAGGGGGCGGGTAGCGGCCCGCACGGCCGGGGTCCAGCCCCGCGAATGGCGGGGTGGAGCCAGGGAAGCGTAAGGGGGTAGGGGTTTCCCCCATGGTCCCGCCCGGGGTACGGTCCCGGCCATGCCCCGACTCCGCACCGAGAAGCGCCGCGACCAGCTCCTGGAGCTGGGGGTGGGACTCTTCGCCAACCGCGCCTACGACGATGTCTCCATCGGAGATATCGCCGAGGCCGCCGGCGTGTCCAAGGGTCTGCTCTACCACTACTTCGGCAGCAAGCGCGCCTACTATGTCGCCGTGGTCGACGTGGCCGCCACCCAGCTCGTGGAGGCCGTCACCCTCCGCGCCGACGCCGATCCGGCCGGCCGGGCGCGGCGGGGCATCCACGCCTACCTGGACTTCGTCGAGCGCCGCCGGGACGCCTTTCGGGCGCTGATGCGGGGCGGTCTGGGGGCCGATCCCGAGGTGGAGGCCATCACGGACCGGACCCGACGGGCCTTCGTCGACCGGATGGTGGGCTACCTGGGCCTGGAGCGGCCGCCTCCCGGGGTGCGCAACGCGGCCCGGGCCTGGATCGGCGCGGTCGAGGCCGCTTCCCTCGACTGGCTGGACCACGGTGACCCCGGCCGCGAAGAGATGATCGACGCGCTCGTGGCTGGGCTGGTGGGCTGTGTGGGCACCGCCCTCGTGGCCGCGCCCGAGGTGCCGCTGGACCGCGCCGCGGTGGACCAGCTCTTCGCCGATCCCTGAGGCGCCGGCGGCCCATCGGTCCTCCCCGGGGTGGTGGTGCTGAAGCCCCCGCTGCCCGGTCCGATGGGGGGGGCCCGGCCTGGAGGGCGCGTGGACCCGGTCCTGTCGATCTGCATCCCCACGTTCGAGCGCGCGGCGTACCTGGAGCGCTGCCTGGCGTCGCTGGCGCCCATCGCCGAGCTGCCCTTCCCCGTGGAGGTGGTGGTCAGCGACAATGCCTCGACCGACGAGACGGTCGAGGTGGTGGAGGCCGCGCCGGTGCCCGTCCGGCTGCTCCGCCAGGACCGGAACGTGGGCGCCGAGCGGAACGTGGTGAGCGCGCTGCGGGCCGCCCGGGGGCGCTACGCGGTCTACCTGGGGGACGACGACCGGCTCCTGCTGGACCGGGTGGCCGCCATCGTGGCCATGTTCGAGGAGAATCCGTCCCTCGTGTGCGTCCAGGCGCCCTGGATCTCGCGGGACGACGCCACCGGCCGCGACCTGGGTCTGTTCTGGCGGATCGCCAGCCCGGCGGTGCTCGGTGCCGAAGAGGCGTGGGCGTGCTGGAAGCTCCTGCTGCGGGAGGGGATCTTCCCCGAGGTGGCCGTCTACCGGACCGAGGCCCTCCACCGGGTCCTCCACCTGCCCCGGACCCTGCACTGGGCCTTCGTCTGGACCTTCCGGCTGCTGGCCCAGGGCCGGGTGGCCTTCATGCCGGTGCCCTTCTACGTTCACGTGGTGCGTCCCGCGTCCGATCTGCCGCCGCGGGCCCAGGTGGGCATGGACCAGGCCACCACCCACCTGGACCGGTACCGGGGTGGGCTCGAGTGGGCGCTGTGCGCGGCGCTGCGCCACAGCGCCGGCTACGTCCCCGAGGACAAGCGCCACGAGGCGGCCCGGATGCTGGAGCGCTTCCAGGCCGACCGGGCGCGGGTGGCGGCCCGGGTGGCCGCTGGGAAGGGGGACTACATCGGGGCGAGCGAGCAGTTCGCGCGGTCCATGGCCTTCGAGGCGGCGGTGGAGCTGCCGGGGATCCAGGCGTTCGAGCGGGACCACGCCATGCTGGCGGCGCTCCAGGCGGTGGTGGAGACGGCCGACGGGGCGGCGGGCGTGCGGCGGCTGGTGCTGTGCGGCCTCCCCAACGAGGCCGTCGTGGAGCGTCTGGTGCGCGAGGTCCTCGGCTTCCAGGGCGGGGTGGAGCGCGCCGAGCCCGGGGCGGCGGCCCGCTTCGAGGATGCGGTGGTGCTGGTGGAAGCTCCCGCCCAGCGTGCGCCCCTCCTCGAGGCGGGGGTGCTGCCCGGCCGGGTGCTGGCCTGGACCGAGGTCGTGGATGCGGTGCGGGTCCACAACCCCCTCGGTGCGGCCCTGGCCACCCGACGCGCCGGCTGAGGGCGGCCGGGTCAGGCCTGGAGCTGGATCCGGGCCTCGACCAGGACGCAGGGGGGCGCCTCGGGCCCCAGGCGGAGGAGCTGGCCGAGGGCCTCCGTGTCCAGGTCCAGCCCCACCTCGACCCGCTCGCCGGCCTCCAGGGCCACCTCACCGCGGGGCTCGCCGTCCAGGCTCACCAGGAGGGCGCCGTCGGCCTCGGCGTGGAGGGTGAGGACCAGCGATGCGGGCACGCCGCCGGTGCTGATCCAGCCGGCCCAGGACCCGTCGATGCGGATGGGCTCCCGCCGGGGGTCGCGCCCGGCCGGCCCCACCAGCACCACCCCGTCCTCGGCGGCGGCGGTGAGGAGGAAGCGGGCGTCGTCCACCAGGCCCACCCGGTCGAGGGCCCGGGCGGTGAGCACCGACAGGGCGGCCACGTCGGGGCGCCGTCGGACCGCCTCGACCCCGAGCCGGGCTGCCTCGTCGTCGCGACCCTGCGCCAGGAGCCCCTCGAGGGCCTCGATGTTGGGCCCGGCGCCATCGCTCTCGGAGGCCAGCGCCAGCAGGGCCTCGAGGCGGGCGGGCGGATCGGGCGCCACGAAGCGTCGCCCCCAGGCGGCCCGGGCTGTCGCGGACCACCACGGCCGCTGACGGAGGCGCCGGGGGCGCAGCAGGGGCGGGAGGCCGGGCTCCAGCAGGCCCTCGGCCCGTGCCCAGTCCTCGAGGCCCCGGCGATCGGCCCGCACCGTCGCCGGGTCGCGACGCGGGAGGTGGCGGATCACGCTCACCGGGTCGCACAGGACCACCGCATCGCCCCGGCCCAGCGCCGCCAGGCCCCGCGCCACGTCGCCGAGGGCCTCGGCGGGGGGCCCCTCGCCCAGGGCGGCCCGCCGGAAGGCCACGGTGCAGGTGCCGGCCAGCAGGTCCAGCCCGACGGCGAAGGAGAGGGCCGCCAGCCCGGCCCCGTCCACCCGCACATCCTCGAAGCCGAGGCGCGGGGTGGCCCGGACCTCGCCAGAGAGGTCCACCACCGGGCGCCAGGCCGCCGCCACCGCCGCCGAGGGGTGGGCCGCGAGGGTGGCCCGGAGGCGCTCGGCGGCGTGGGGGCCCAGCACCTCGTGGGGGCCCACCGGGATCACCACGTCGGTGGTGGCATCCTCCAGGGTGCCGGCCTCGAGGCGGGGCGTGTCGAGGCCCTCCGGCACGGGACCGTCCACCAGCACCTGCGCCCCCTCCTGGGCGAGGGCACCGGCGATGGCCTCGGGGGTGGGGGCGTGGAGCACCACCGTCACGTCCCGGGCGGCCACCGGGGGCCGGCCGAGGGTGCCGTCGGGGAGGGCGACGAGTCCCACGGACCGGACGACGGCCGCGTCGACGGGCCAGGGGAGCCGGAGGCGCCCGGTGGGGGCCAGCAGGCGTCGGGCCTCGCGGAGGGCGGCCCGCAGGGCGGGGCCTTCGAGGCGGGGCAGGTCGAGGCGCAGGGCGGCGCAGGCCCCGTCGGGGACGGGCAGGCCCCGGCGGAAGGTGGCCGCGTCGGCGGCTTCGAGCAGGATCTCCTGGGTCCCGGCGCGCGGGGCCGGCGCCAGGCCGATGCGCAGCCGTCGGGCCTGGGCGGCCTGGGCGCCGGGGGGACGGGCGGTGTCGACGGTCGGCGTCACGGAAGCGGTCATCCTCACCTCGTGCGAGCCGTTCGGCGAGGTGGGGGCGCGGTTGAGGGTGCATCGCGGCCGCCGCCGCGGATCGGGAGGCTGCGGCTACCCGCCCGGGGCCCCGACCAGCGGGGCGAAGGGGTCGCCCTCGGGGGCCACCTGCGACAGATCCCCGGCCGAGACGTCGGTGATCTCGAGGGTCAGGCCGATGGTGTCCACCGTGTGCCGGGTGGCGATCTGCGCGCCGCCCGGCAAGGTCTGCCAGCCCTCCCAGCTCGTCTCCACGCCCCCCACCGGCAGGATCTGCACCCACATGCGCCACGCCTCCGGGCGGCCGTCCCGGCCCGGGATCCACAGGTAGGCATCGCCCGGGGTCACGCCGCCGGAGGTGTAGCGGACCAGCAGCCCGTCCCGGCCGTCGCCGAGGGGGACCAGGGAGCGCATGGTGCCCGGGTCGAAGACCTTGACCACCGGGTTGAGCCAGAAGCTGTCGTTGCAGAAGGCCGACCAGGCCGCCTCGATGGCGTCGGAGGTGGCCTGGGGGCCCAGGGGGGTGCCGCCGTCGAACGCCACGCCCTCGCGGGTGGACAGGTCGTAGAGGACCACCCGATCCCCCTTCTCGAGCCGGTGCAGGCCCCGGCGCTTGTCCCAGAGATGGGTGTGGCGCCCGGCGAAGGTCCACCGCACCGCCTCGAGCTGCTCCCAGGCCTCGCGGCCACCCACCGAGGCCATCAGGGCCCGGGCGGCGGCGTCGGCGGCGGGGCCCGGCGTGCCCTCGGGAACAGGACGGTGGATGGCCAGGAACAGGCCCAGGCTGCCCACGATGCCCAGGCCCAGCACCACCGTCGCGGCCACCAGCAGTCCGCGGATCCAGCGGGTGCGCCCGCCCGCCTTCACGACGCCTTCTGGCCGCGGGTCCGGTCCACCACCCGGCGGCCCATGGCCTCGGCCACCCGCGTGCCCTCGTGGCGGGCCTCGTCGGCGGTGGCGAAGCTCTGGAGCCACAGCTCGGGCTCCCGATGCTGCCGCCGCGGGTCCGGCGCCCAGGCCAGCACCAGCAGGTAGAACGTCACCCCCGAGGCCTGATCGGCCCGGACCTCGACGTGGGCGAAGCGGTCGAACGGGAAGCGCTCGCTGGCCACCTCGAAGAAGACCCGGGTGCCGCGGCGGACCTGCCGTGCCTCGGGGTCCACCGAGACCCAGCGCTGGAAGCGGTACAGGGCCACGCCGGCGGCGGCCCAGATGCTCCCGGTGACCGCGACGAGGATGCCGTTGGACGGGTTCTCGACCCAGGTGAGCCCGGCCAGCGTCAGCAGGCCGAAGATCACCGAGGCCAGCCCCGGGACCAGGAAGACCAGCGACGCCACCACGGTGGGGAGGCGCTCGGAGCGCGTGACGAAGGTGAGGGGCTCGGCCATGGGCGGGCTCGTAACGGCAGCCGGGGAGGCCGGCGACGAGGACGGGCCCCGGGTGGGGCCGGGCTCACCGGTCGGGGGGCGTGGCGGGCGGCCGGTCCAGGAGCAGACGGCGCCGGATGTGCGGATCGGCGCCCCAGCAGGCGCCGGCGAAGGTCTTGAGGAGGAAGGTGGCCTGGCGGAGGAGGTAGATCCGGGTGGTGGCACACCGGGCGGCGTGCCGGTCGCGGAGGCGGGGCGGCAGGCCGGCGGCCACCCAGGGGATGCCCAGGGTCAGCAGCGGGGCGAGCTGGAAGGCCAGGGCGGCCCCGACCAGACCCCACCACACGGTCGGGGGGGCGTCGCGGTGGAGGTCGCGGAGGAAGCCGTCCAGGTCGCACGCGTCCAGCCCCGGCAGGCCCGCGGCGCCCGGCAGGATGGTGTGCAGGCTGGACCGCACCGGGGCGGCGAGGGGCGGCATCCTCACCCCCGCCGGGGCGCGGTCGGGGTGTCGCCCCCGGCGGGGGCGTGGTAGCCGGGGAGGCTCGGGAACCTGCGCATGGCCTCTCCCTACCGTGGGTCCCCGGTCCCGTCCCCCTCGGAGCGCTGTGGCCCCCCGTCCTCCCGGCACCGTCCTCCTCGCCCCGGGCCTGCTGGTCCTGGCCGGGCTGCGCCTGCTGGACGCCCTCACCCTGGTGGCCATGGGGATCATCGTGGCCCTCACCCGCGGACTCGCCCCCCGGCGGCGTCCGCCCATCCTGGATCTGGCCGACGCCTGGGCCTCCGTGCCCACCTGGCAGCTCGGGGTGCTGGCGGGCCTGGGCCTGCTGGCGGCGGGCCTGCTGGGCGCCGGGGCGGTGGGGGTGTGGCGCCAGGCCCGGTGGGCCCGAGGGGTGGTCCTGGTCTGGGCGGCCCTGGCGGTGGTGGCCTGGCCGATCCTGGGGGTCCTGGCCACCGATCCGCTCGGGGCTGTCCTGGGGGTCGCGCCGGCGGCGGGGGCCCTGGTGCTGCTCCATGGGCCGTGGCGCCGGTGGGGGCGCCCATGAAGGGCGCGCGTCTGGTGGCGGTGGGGGCCCTGGCGGTGCTCACGGCGGTCCTCCTGGTCGCCGGGCACCGCCTGTTCCGCTTCCTGTGCGACGACGCCTACATCGCCTTCCGCTACGTCTCCAACAGCCAGCTCGGCCACGGCTACGTGTGGAATGCCCCGCCCTTCGCCCCGGTCGAGGGCTACACGAGCTTTCTGTGGGTCGTGGTGCTCGATGGGCTGTGGAGCCTCACCGGCCTCGACCCCACCGTGGTGGCCGACCCCCTCTCCCTGGCCCTCGCCTTCGGCGCCACCGCCCTCGTGGGCCTGTGGGCCTGGCGCCTGCCCCTCTCGGGGGGGCTCGCCCGGCACCGGGTGCTGGTGCTCGGGGCCGTGTGGCTCGGCATGGTCACCAACCGCACCTGGCTGACCTGGACCTCCTCCGGCCTCGAGACGGCCCTGTTCAACCTGGAGCTCCTGGGCTGGATCGCGGTGGTGGCCCTGGTCCGGCGGTCGGTGGGGGCCTTCGCGGCCCTGTTCGGCCTGGCCTCCCTGCTCACCCTCACCCGGCCCGACGGCCTGCTCTTCCTGCTGGCCACCACCGCCGCCTTCGGGCTGTGGGCGGTGGCCCGGCGGCGGCAGCTTCCCTGGACGGCGGCCCTGGTCCCCCTGCCGATCCTGGCGCCCCTGGCCCACTTGGCATGGCGGTACGCGACCTACGGAGCCTGGCTGCCCAACACCTACTACGCCAAGCACGTCTCGCCCTGGCCGCTGGCCGGGCTCCTCTACGCCACCTCCTACCTCCTCGAGTATGCCGCCTGGCTGCCGCTGGGCCTGGTGGCGGCCGCCGCGGTGCGGGCCGTGCGGGGTCTGCGGTGGACCGCCCTCGGCCTCGAGGACGTGGCGCTCGCGGGCCTGGTCGCCGCCCCGGTGGCCCACCTGGCCTACTACACCCTCAACGTGGGTGGTGATCACTTCGAGTACCGGATCTACGTCCACCTGGTGCCGCTGGGCTTCCTGGGGGCGGCCTGGGCCCTGGATCGGCTCACCCGGCACCCCGGGGTGGCCGTCTCGGGCCTGGTGCTCGCGGTGGTGGCGTCCTGGCCCACCGCCTGGGGGCACTGGTGGCTGGCCTCCCAGCTCGAGACCCGCCAGGAGACGCGCCAGCTCACCGTGGATCTGGCGGCCCACGCCCCCCTCCCGGTCCACGGCTATGCGCTGGCCTTCGACCTGGTCCAGCAGTACCTGTCCACCCGCCATGTGGGCACCCGGCACCGCGAGCACGTGGTCTTCGCGCGGACCCTCCGGGAGCGCTACCCGAGCCGCGAGGAGGGCCTTCGGATCGGCCCCGAGGCCCTGCCGGTCCACGAGGCCTGGTCGGTGGGCATTCCGGCCTGGACGCTCCCCCACGTGGCCATCGTCGACAAGCTCGGCCTCAACGACCGGGTGGTGGCGCGCAACCCGGTGAGCCGGCGTCGCATGCGCATGATGGGCCACGACCGGCGCCCCCCCCGCGGCTACGTGGAGTGCTTCCGCCCGAATGTGGACGTGGGCGGGGGCCGGGCCCGGCTGCGTCCCCGCGAGACCCCGCTCACGCCGGACGACGTGGCCGCGTGCGAGGCCCGGTTCTGGGACGTGGTCCATCGGATCACGCGATGACGCGCGCGGCTCCCACCGAGGCCCCTGGGCGGTGGCGCCACGGGGCGGCTCTGCTGGTCCTGACCCTCCTCTCCCTGCCCTTCACCCTCTCCTCCCTCGTCCAGCCGTGGGGCCGGGACCAGGGGATCTACGCCCACGCCGCCACCCGCCTTCTCGACGGCTACGTGCCGTACACCGAGACCTACGTGTTCAAGCCGCCGGGCACGGTGCTCATCCACGCCCTCGCCATGGGGCTGATGGGGCGCGAGATGTGGGCGATCCGCGTGCTGGACGCCGGCTGGAGCCTCCTCACCGCCGCAGTGGTGTACGGCATCCTGTGGCGGGCCACCCGGGATCGGGCCGCCTCGGTGCTGGGCGGGCTGCTGCTCTGCTGGCAGGTCCACCGGGTCAACTGGTGGGGGAGCGCCCAGACCGATGCGTGGCAGGGGCTCTTCGTGGCCGTGGGGATCCTGCTGCTCCTCACCGGTCCGGCGCGGTCCCTCTGGCGGGGGGCCCTCGCCGGGGCCCTCCTCGGGCTCGCCCTGTGGCTCAAGTACACCGTCGGCGGCTTCCTCGGTGTGCTGGTCCTGCTGCCGGTGCTCCGCGGGGGGTGGCGCGCGTGGCCGGCGGTGGCCGGCGTGGTGGGCGGCTTCGTGCTCGGCGGGGCCAGCGGGGTGGTGGCGCTGTGGGCCGCGGGCGCCTGGGACGCCTTCCTGGCCATCCAGCGCGAGGTGGTCTTCCCCTACACCGGGGCCGGCGGCAAGGGGATCGCCAGGGGGGACCTGGATCTCCTCGGCACCCGCATGGAGAAGTTCTACGGCCTGCCCGTGCTGGTGCTCTCCGGGCTCTCCGTCGTGGTCATCGCTGCCGAGGCCGCCTGGCACGGATTCCGCGACCGCCACCTGCCGGACCGCACCGTGGCCGCCGTCGCCGGGCTCGGGTGGGCCGCCGCCGGGCTCCTGTCCGTGTGGGCCCAGGGCAAGTTCTTCCAGTACCACTTCGGGCTGCTCCTGGGGGGCTTCGCGCTGCTGCTGGCCCTGCTGCTCCACCGCGCGGGTCGGCGGATCGGGCGCCGGCCCGCGCTGCTCCTGGGCGTGCTCCTGCTGCTGGCCGGCTTCGAGGTGGACCACCGCCAGCGGTGGCGCGAGCTGGCCCCATGGCTCGCCGGGCGTGCCTCCCTGGAAGAGGTGTGGCATCGGGAGAACTACCGGACCCGGGACATGAGCCTGCGGGAGAATGTCGCCGTGGGTCGCTGGTTGGCGCGGCACACCGAGCGCGACGATCGCATCCTGGTGTGGTCCTACGACCCCATGGTCTACGTCCTGGCCGAGCGCGACATGGTCGGGCGCTTCCCCTACACCTACCCGCTCGTGGTGCGGTGGGCGCCCGTGGAGCGCTACGAGGAAGAGCTCATGGACGATCTGCGGGCCGATCCCCCGGCGGCCATCGTCATCGGAAGCGGCGACGCCGTCCGGCTGGTGACCGGACATGGCTTCGACTCGTGGAAGACCTTTCGGCGGTTCGAGGCACTGCGACGATGGGTCGACGCGGAGTACCCGGTGGAGCAGCGCGTCGGTCGGTTCCGGGTGCGCCTGCGAGGAGCCACGGGGGAGACCGGCGGGTGACGGAGGCGCTTGGATCTCCCGGACGGCATGGCCCCCGCGGGTCCGCCCTCGCTGCCTGCGAGTGCTCCGATGACCAGGGTGCCCCCGTACCAGAAAGCACTGCTAGATGACGGAGATCGCCGCCCAGAAGACCGTGAGCGCCACCAGAGTCCATGCGATGGGATGCTGGATCGCGCGGGTTGGAGCGCTGTCGGTCACTGTCCCCCTCCGTCGGCGGCCGGGGAAGGTCCCCGCTCTCGGAGCTCGCGCATCCGGGCGTGTGGGTCGGAGGGTAGATACGCCCCGCCTTCCTCCTTCTTGCACCGAAGGAGCCGGTGGCCGTCGATGGGGACCTGGATCTCCCAGGGATCGGACCAGGTCGTCCCTGTGCAGGTGCTCATGTCGAGCTCGTAGAACGCATCCCGACCGAAGAGGTCGATCTCGAAGAGCACCGCCTCGGGGTCGAAGGGCACCAGGGCCGCCGCGTTGCAGGATGGGCGGCGACCGCACGCGATGACCTCGTGCAGCCAGCCGGGACCACGGGTGCGGACAGCCTGCGCGACCAGCAAGGTCCCGATGTCGGCTTCGTGGTACTCGGCAGCGAGCTCGCCGGCACCCCGCTGCACGAGTGCCAGGAACGCGCCGCTGACGCCGTGCCCCGCGATGTACCTCGCGATGCCGTCCTGGAGCCATCGCGGCAGCTCCGTGTTCTCGAGCATCCACGCCTGTGCGAAGGCCCAGGCCAGGAGCCGGCCGGCGGTCCGCGCCTCCACCGAGTCGGCCAGGAAGACCTGCCCGGGGAGGAAGCTGACAGGTCGCGTCAAGGAGAGGGCGTCGAGCGCGTCGTCCGGCAAGACATGGAGCCGGAACGCGGTCTCATCCGCGCCGAGCACGCCTTCGACGGCCTTCAGCAGGTCTTCCGCGTTGTCCCGGAGCTCGTCGTCCAGCTCCGAGCGAGCCGTATCCGAGGGCTTGCACACGGTGAGGTTGCCTTGGGGCCCACACCTTGATGGGCCCACGTCGTGGAGGGGGGGCGTCGGCCTGCGGTATGGCCGTGGAGACAGACGTCGTTGCCATGTGTCGACGAGACGCTGGGCGACTCGTTCCGCCCGCACCGCGTCCGGCTCTGCTTCCGCGATGGGCGGGCCCGCAGAGGTCGTGGGTGGCTCCGGGACCACGCCGAGGGCCGCTAGCGTACGTAGGACGTCGCGGAGGTCGGTATCGTCTCGAAAAGCGCCGTGATAGGCGAGGGGGTCCGTCGACAGGTGGATCTCGGTCGACCAGGGTTCCAGGGCCGACCGAACCGCGGTGGCGTCCACACCTTCAGGCACCAGGACGCCGTACCTGTGGGCTTGCGTGCCCCGGCAGTGGATGGGCTGGTCATCGCTCGGTGCAGGGGACGGCGCCCGAAGGGTCCGGGAGATGAAGCGACGGCAGGAGGCGGTGCGGTCTCCGGCAGGGTCGAGTGGGCCCACGAGCGTGAGCCGGACCTGCTCGCACTCCACCACGGGGGCGACCTCGCAGAGGGAGAGGAGCGGGACCAGGGACTCCTGATCGACGGCCTTCATGTCGAAGAGCAGGTCCTGCGCCTCGCGCGTCTGCACCTGGCTGGTGGTCTCGGAGTCCGCAGGACCAGCCCCGACCGGGTCGGGTGGGGACGCCATCGCCAAGCCAGTGGCCAGAAGGCCGCCGATCACAGCGGGCATCCACAGGTGGCGCGACACCCGGACGGGAATGGGGCTGGGCATACCATGTGACAATCGCAATCCTCCATGGGCGGGTCGACATCTCCGGGTTTATCATCCTCGTTCGGCCTACACGAGCAGTACAGGAAAATCCCGTTACCCGTCGTCACGGAGCTGAAGGTTCCTCCAGTCGCACTACACAGGAATCTCAGGTTCTCGCACATCTCATGCTTCGACAGCGGCCCCGGATCCCTCCACGGTGGCCGCTGGACCAGGCCTTGCCACGGCGGCGGGGGCGGCCACGGCTCGTCTGGCTGCTGGGGATCCGTATCTCCATCATCCTGGTACCCGGTGGGGCGGTACCCGTACCGTGCCCTGTTCTGAAATGCAGCGACGGGCCTGACCCGGACAACCCGCCTGCCCGAGGCGCTGGTACGGATCCGGGTCCTGACACGAGCCACCACACTGCCAGCTATCGTCGTCATGCCGACCCCCTCACGCATACCGGTGGGACACGGCGAGGTAGACGCGCGCGCGCTGGTCGACCCCGGAGGTGTTGTCGTCGGCCCGGAGCACCACCCGGCAGAGCTGGGCCTTGTTCGCCACCGCACTGGCGAAGGTGCTCTGGCTCGCCACGCCGGAGGCATTGCCGATCTGGGCGTTCAGGATGCCATCCTCGGCGGGGGCCTCCTTGGTGGGGTCGGACTCGACGGACTGGAGCACCACGGCGCCCTTCACCGGGCCTCCTCGGGCGCATCGGCCGGGACCGGATCGGCGCATGCGGCGTGGATGGTCACACGCAACGATTCGGTCTGCGACGGGTAGAGCTGGGGCCGGAGCCAGTCAACCACGCAATCGCTGATGGGTCCCACCGTACGCCAGGACTGGCCGAAGTAGAAGGGATAGCCATTCTCGTCTTGAAGGATCCAGAACGAGATAGGCACCAGCATCTCTCCGCATTGCTCGAGGGCATTGTCCAGGTAGGCGATGGTCTCCCGTCGCATGGCCACCGGATCGTTGATCGGTCCATTCGGGACGAGCTCTCCTCGACGGCTCTGGATCATCCCGGGAGGACTTCGGTCGAGGGTTGTTCGCTCGAGCTCGACCTCCCACTGATGACAGGCCCGGATCCAGGTTCGGGGTGGGCCGTCGACAGGCCCGTAGAGCGCCGGATCGTGGGCACAGGCGGCAGCGAGGGCGAAGGACGCGGGGAGGAGGGTACGAGGCAGCATGG
>CAZPJM010000057.1:0-2248 GCA_964586865.1 uncultured Enterobacteriaceae bacterium | reverse complement strand
CTCGGCGGGGGCCTCCTTGGTGGGGTCGGACTCGACGGACTGGAGCACCACGGCGTAGCGGAAGTCGGCGTCGGCATCGAAGCTCTCGAAGGCCACGGCCACTTCCTGGAGCTTGAAGAAGGGCATCCACTCGGTCACGAGCAGCTCCGTCGAGACGCCCGACACCGGGTTGTCGTAGGCGTTGACCACCATAGGCGCGACCAGTAGCGTGGACCGCTCGGTGTCGAAGCTCCACTGCACCCCCACCGAGGCGACGCCGATCCCGACCACGCCCGAGGCCTTGCGCACACCGCGGCCGAAGCGGATCCAGAACTTGGAGCCGGCACCGGCTGGGGCGATGTCCTGGGGGTCCGCATCCCCTTCGACCGTGACCGTTGCGCCGATGGTCTGCCAGTCGTCGAGGGAAGCGGAGGCGTCGTAGCGGTAGCTGGCTGTCTGGTAGGCCAGAGCAACGTCGACGCCGTCGGATTGTTCGGCCATGAGCCGGATGGTGGCCCGGACCTCATCCGTAAAGGGCATCCAAGGAGTGTCAGGATAGAAGTCGAACACCGAGTCGATGTAGACGCGGTGCACGTAGGTCTTGAACGGAATGAAATTGTCTTCGCAGCTGCAACCCATGTCGTTCCTCTCGAGCAGGGTAGCCGCCTTCGGCCATCCCCGCGGGGTGTGATGATGTGCGATCCGTGAACGGTGGGGTGACGGCCACCCCAGGTCCAGATCAGCCGCCGTCGGATTAGAGCGCCGATGCACGCCGCCAAGGCGGAGAGCGGGGCGCACCGAGGTGCTTCTCTGAACCGCGATCAGAGTACCCCCCCCCCCTTCACCAACCGGCTTCCGTCAAGGAAGTGTCAACAGTCTCGGAGAGTCAGCGGGGAACCCGCCCGTTCGCGGCTCGAGGCCCGTGAGGAGAGCGTCGACGGAGCCGGCCCCGGCCGCGGGTCCGGCCGGGGGTTCGGAGACGCGCGTTCGTTCACCCGGGGCCGCATGGACCCCGTGGGACAGGATCCCGGCCCTTCGGTTCGCTCACCCCTGTGGCGCGCAGGGTCCCGGGTCGGTGGGCACGGTGATGGTCCAGGTCTCGTCGCCGTGCTCCACGGTGTAGTCACCGGCGGCCAGGGGCCCGACCTGGCAGGTGGCCTCGATGCGCCCGCAGTCGGTGGTGCACTCCTGGGCCGAGGTGTTGGTCTCCCAGGTGAAGGTGCTCTCGACGGTGATGGTGGTCCCGTCCAGGGTGGCGGTGCAGGTGCCCTCGGGGGCGCGGTCGCAGCTCGAGGACAGGCAGACCTGGGCCACGACCTGGACCTCGGCCAGGGCGTCGGCCTCGCCGGCGAGGCAGGCCGACCCCGAGTCCTCGGCGGTCTGGAGCTCCCAGGTCTCGGCGGGCTCGCAGGCGGAGACGGCGGTGAAGCTGCCGGCCAGCAAGGCGAGGAGCATAGGTGCGGTACGGGTCATGGGGGACTTCTCCTTCCGCGCCCGGGGCTAGCCTAGCTCACCCGCCGAAGGGATCGCACCCGGTATCGTCGGTGGGGATGGTGAGGGTGTACTCGTCCGCGCCGTGACGCACGGTGTAGTCGCCGGCCGCCAGCGGTCCGACGGCACAGCGGACCTCGATCGCGCAGCAGTCGTCCGTGCACGCCTGGGGATTGGTGAGGGTCTCCCACCGGAAGTCGGCGGTCACCGTGATGATCGAGCCGTCCACCGTGGCGGTGCAGGTGCCGCCCGGGTCGCGGTCGCAGGACGAGGAGCGGCAGACGTCGGCGAAGGCCGAGACGGTCGCGACCTCGTCGGCGCCTGGAGGGTGTCGACGGGAACGCATGCCCCCGGCGCCTGTGGCACCCTCGACCTGCCCCCCGGAGGCCCCCGTGCGCCAACTCCTCCCCTGCCTGCTCCTCTCGGCGTGTTCCTCGTGGTTCGCGGCCGGCCCGTCCCTGGCCGAGGTGCCGGGTCCGGGGTCGCTGCCCGCGGCGCCCGCGACCGGGTCGACCCCGGCTCCCTCCGAGGAGGACCGGCCGGTGCGCCTGGTGGTGGCCGGGGATGGGGTGCAGGTGGATGTCTCGGCGGTGATCCCCGTGCCCCGGGATCAACAGCTGCCCGACACCGAGGGCATCGTGGAGGCACTCCGCCCGCACCACGGCCGGCGCCTGCCCCTCCCCCCGGCGTCGACCGACGGCACCCTCGCGGTGGATGGGGCCCTGCAGGAGGGGCTGGTCGAGGTGGCGGCCGGGGTCGCGGCGGCGGAGGCCCTGGG
>CAZPJM010000056.1:0-20836 GCA_964586865.1 uncultured Enterobacteriaceae bacterium | reverse complement strand
CGTCGGACGCGGCCGCGCCACCCGGATCCCCGGGCGCCCTACTCCAGGTCGAGGAAGCGCACGCGCCCCGATCCGGTGTCGTCCACCGAGCGCTGGGCGGGCTCCCCGTGGATCCGCGCCCCACCGGCCCCCGAGAGACGCGCATCGAGGACGTCGCGGACCGTGAGCTCGGCCCCGCCGCTGCCGGTGAGGGTGAGGCGGGCCACGTCCACCACCAGGGCCTCGTCGCCGAAGCCGCCGCTCCCGTGGACCGACAGGTCGAGGCGCTCGGCCCGGCCAGCCAGCCGGGTGCCGCCGGAGCCCGAGTTCTCCACGTCCAGCGTGCAGGCCTGGAGCGTCCCCGCCGCCACCCGCCCCGAGCCGGTGTGGACGATGGAGAGGTCGCAGGTGTCCACCTCGGCGAGGCGGATACCGCCCGAGCCGTGGGCCTCCACCCGGGCCAGATCCACCAGGACCCCCGCCGCCTCCACCCGACCGCTGCCCGTGTTCTCCAGCTCCACGAGGCCCATGTGGTCGCCCTCGACCACGAGTCCGCCCGAGCCGGCGTTGGTGGCGGCCTCGACCGCGGAGAGGACCACCTCGGCGCGGCAGTCCGTGCGGGGCAGGGCGCTGCGGCCGCGGGTGGTGAGGAGGACCCGCTCGCCCTCGGTGCGGACCTCGAACCGCTCGAGCAGGTCCTCGTCGCAGGTCAGGACGATGCCGGTCGCCTCGCCCACGGACAGGGTGACGGCGGCGAAGCTGTCGTTGACGAAGGCGGATCCGTCGACCTGATGCTCGACGGTGCCGGGGATGCCGTTGCCCACGGCGAGGGGGCCACAGGCAGACAGGGTGAGGGCGGCGAGAAGGGAGAGGGTGGGTCGCATGAGCGCCTCCGGGTGGGTGCATCCAGATGGACACCGGACCCGCCGCCCAGCGCTACCCGGCGGGCCCCATCAGGAGGGCCCCCAGGGGTCACGGTACGTCAGCGGCCTGTCAGGACCGGTCACCTCGCCGATGGGCCCGATGGTCCGCCGCAGGGCTCGGTCCCGGGCCAGGAACCGCATCGGCGGCGCTCGCGGGGGGGATCCGGAGGACCGACCACTTCGGTACGGTAGCGTCGACGGATCGTCGACGAGAAGGAGGCATCATGCGTCCCTGGCTGCTGCTGCCCATTCTGCTTCCCGCCCTCTGGGCCGGGGCCACCTACACCGACATGTGGTCGACCCTCGAGGCGCCCCTGCTGGCGCGGCCCGAGGTCGCCATCGTCGCCATGGTCGTGGGCCTGGTCGCCGCCTGGGGCATGGACCAGCTCTCCGGCCGCCGCACCGGCACCGTGGGCGCCGGGTCCCGCCGCGACCGCCGCCTGGCCCGCAAGGCGCTCCGGGTGGCCGAGGCGGAGGTCGAGGCCGAGACCGAGGCCGCCGAGCCCGCGGACCGGCTCATCTCCTGGGATGGCACGCCCATGCCGGCCTTCACCGACACGGTGCGGCAGCTCAAGGTCGAGATGCCCGAGCCCCGGATCCGCCCCCGCGCCCGCCCGGGCACCGCCACCCCGGCGCCGCGCCTGTAGAGCGCCCCGCCCCGATCAGGCCACCACCCCCTCGAGCCAGCCGCGCAGGTCCTCCATGACCTCGTCGCGGTTGGTCTCGTTGAGGATCTCGTGACGGGCGCCCGGGTAGAGCACCGCCGTGAGGTCCTGGAAGCCCCGCCCCCGCCACAGATCCTCGAGGGCCCGGAAGCCGCGGCCGCCCTCGTGGACCGGATCCTCGGCGCCGCTCATGATCCGGAGGGGGAGGTCGGCGCGCACCTTCTCGACGTTCTCGGGCTTCTCGAGCTCGCCGAAGGCGTCGAGCAGGTCCACCCACAGCCCGGTGGTCGCCGGGAAGCCGCAGAGGGGGTCGGCGATGTAGGCATCCACCTCGGCCGGGTCGCGGGAGAGCCAGTCGTAGGCCGTTCGGCGGCCCTTCACGGACCGGGCGAACTGCCCGAAGGAGAGCTGCTGGAGCAGCCAGGAGGCCTTGCGGGGCCCCTTGCGCCATCGCTCGAAGCGGGCGAGGCGGCGCCCCAGGGCCACCAGCGGCCCCCGGTTGAGGGTCGAGCCGCAGAAGACGGCCCCCGCCAGATCGTCGTGCTCGAAGAGGTAGGACTGGAGCACGTAGCTGCCCATGCTGTGGCCGAAGACCACCAGCGGCCGGTCCGGGAAGCGCTCCCGGGCGGAGTGGGTGACCGCCCGGGCATCGGCCACCACCCGGGGCCAGCCGTCCTCGTCGGCCAGGTAGCCCAGGT
Organism: uncultured Enterobacteriaceae bacterium; assembly: GCA_964586865.1. Classification (GTDB taxonomy): domain Bacteria; phylum Myxococcota_A; class UBA796; order UBA796; genus REDI01. The sequence goes on along the minus strand of CAZPJM010000056.1, from coordinate 18,571 downwards.
CCGAGGTGCGGTGGGCGGTCTGGCCGTGGCCGCGCTGGTCGTGGGCGATGACGGCCCAGCCGTGATCGGTGAGGAAGCGCGCCAGGCGGGCGTAGCGGGCGGCGTGCTCGGACATGCCGTGGATGACCTGGAGGACGGCCCGGGGCTCGCCGGCGTCGGGGGTCCAGAGGAAGGTGTGGACGGCGTAGCCGTCGGGGGTCTCCACCAGCAGGGTCTCGTCGCGCATGGGGCCTCCGGCCTGGCCCTGTCACCTTTCCGGGAGCACGCCGCCACCCGGGCCGTGGCCCCTCGCATGGGCTACCCTGGCGGCCATGGACGCCTCCTCCGACCAGCGGACCTACGCCATCCAGCACGTGCTGGGAAAGGGTGGATTCGGCACGGTCTACCGCGCCCGGCTCCAGAGCGCGGGGGGCTTCTCGAAGGAGGTGGCCCTCAAGGTGCTGCACCCCGAGCTGGCCAGCTCGTCCGACACGGTGCGCCGCCTCCGCGACGAGGCCCGCATGCTGGGGCTGCTCCGCCACCGGGCCATCGTCCAGGTCGATGCCCTCATCCGGCTCGACGATCGCTGGGCCATCATCATGGAGTTCGTCGAGGGCGCCAGCGTCCGGGAGCTGCTGCAGCAGCCCCTGCCGGCCTCGGTGGCCCTCGAGATCACGGGCGAGGTCGCCGCCGCCCTGGACACGGCCTGGCGCAAGCCCGGCCCCGAGGGAGAGCCCCTCCGGCTGCTGCACCGCGACATCAAGCCCGGCAACATCCAGATCACCGACGGCGGGGACGTGAAGCTGCTGGACTTCGGGGTGGCGCGGGCCGACTTCGGCGAGCGCGAGGCCCAGACCCGCTCGCTCATCTTCGGCTCGGTCCACTACCTGGCCCCCGAGCGCATGGACTTCGAGGACACCCACCTGGGCGACGTCTACGCCCTCGGAGCCACCCTCTACGAGATGATCGTGGGAGAGCCCTTCGGCAAGGCCTCCATCAACCCGCGCAAGCACGCCGAGAAGGTGGTCGAGGCCCGCTCACGCCTCGAGGGCATGGGCCTGGACGATCTCGCCCCCGTCGTCGCGCGCTGCCTGGACTACGAGCCGGAGGACCGGCCCGATGCCCGGGAGCTGGAGCGGCTCTGCCGGACCCTGCGGCGCCGCCACGAGCGGCCCTGGCTGCGCGACTGGGCCGAGCAGGCCGTCCCGACGGCGCAGTCCCGGCGCGAGACCTCGGAGGACGGCTGGTCCGGGGCCGTCTTGAGCGAGTCGGGGGTGATGCACGCCTCCTCCACGATGGCCTTCGGTCCCGACGACCTCCTGGACGACGAGGCCGCACCGGCTCCTGACCGCCCCGCCGCCTCGCCCGCCCGACCCACGAGCCCCTCGCCCGTCCCCACCTCCGGCACCCGTCGCCTCCGACGGCGCCGCGGGTGGCTGTTCGGCCTGCTGGCCTCGGCCGTGCTGCTCCTCTCCCTGCTGGTGGTGGTCCTCGTGGGCCTGCCCGTGGCCGGCGCCACCATCTTCTACGCCGTGCTCTCGTGGTCCGGGATCTGGGAGGAGGCCTGGATCGACACCATCCGCGACGACTACCAGGCACTGGAGATCCACGTCGTGGACCCGATGCCGCTGCACCCGGGTCGGGAGCGCGTGCGCAAGCTGCTCGTCGACGGCCGGGATCGCGACAAGGCGAACCGGATCGGCCTCTGGGAGTCGGTCTTCTTCGAGCAGGCCGTCGAGGATGCGGCCTCCGACGGCACCTTCGACCCGCGCGAGGTGCGTGAGCTCGAGCAGCAGTACCAGAAGATGATCGCCCGGTAGCTCCCATGCCGCCCCCGCGGGATGCGCGGCTAGCCCGCATCCGTCATGACAGCTCGTCGCGAGCCGGCGAGATGCTGTCGTGAGCGCGGTTCTCGACGAGCGACCGAGGGAAGGCGTGCCGAGGCACGTCGACCGAGGAAGCGCCAGAGAGGGCAGCGCGCAACAGGCAGATCGCCGGCGCAGCAGAGCGCGTCATGAGGGATGCGCGGCTAGAACACGAAGAGGCGGCCCGGCCACTGCCACGCCAGGAGGGCGCGCACCGCCAGGCCCCCGTCGGGCTCGGGCACCACGCCCAGGTCGATGCCCACCGTGCCGATGGCCACGCGGGCCCCCGCCAGACCGGTGAGCCGCTGGCCGGCCTGCACCCGCAGATCCGCGGGCTCCCCCAGCCGCGCATAGCGCTGGATGATCGCCAGGCCACCGTAGATCTCGAGACGGGTGGCCCAGTAGCCGCGCCCGACCCGCTGCCGCAGGCCCAGCCGGGCCTCGCCCACCTGCCAGCGGGACTCGCGGAACCGGAGCGCCCGGAGCTGCGCATTGGGGGAGAACGTGGCGCCCACACCCAGCACCACCCGATCCCGAATGCTGGCCTCGAGGCGGCCCCCCAGGCCCACATCGCCGCCCGAGGCGCCGAACATGGCGAAGAAGACCTCGGCGCGCACCGATCCCCCCACCACCGAGCCCCGATGCGGATCGGCCAGGAGGGCCGCCACCCCCTCGGCGCGGGCCGCGAAGCCCAGCCCTTCGCCGCCGAGCTTCCGGCTCACGACCCCCACCAGCCGCCCCTGCTCGTCCACCAGGGGCCCGCCCGAGTTGCCCCGGTTCAGCGCCGCGGTGGTCTGGACCGCCCGGGCCCCCACCGCCGCCACCACCCCCTCGGAGACCGACCAGCGGAGGGTGCCGAGCAGAAAGCCGCCGGGGGGGACGCTGCCCAGCGGGTGGCCCCAGGCCCGGACGGGCTCCCCCACGGCGACGGGCACCTCCCGCACGGCCAGCCAGGGCTCGTCGGCCAGGGCGGGGGCGTCCAGGAGGGCCAGGTCCCACGACGGCACCCGCCCCACCACCGTCGCCTGGACGCTCCGTCCGTCGCGGGTCTCCACCACCACCCGCCCGCCGTCGGCGATGCAGTGATAGGCGGTGATGATCCGACCATCGGGCGACACGAGGGACCCGGCGCAGGTCGACGAGCCCTGCTGGATCAGCACCACCGCCGCCCCCGGATCCTCCTGGGCCGCCAGGCGACCCAGGTCGGGCCCCGCCCACGCCGCGGGCGCCAGCAGGGCGAGCAGGAACGCGACCACCAGGCCGGCGAGGCGCTCTCGGACGGGGCGATGGGCGGACATGGAGCCTCCGGCCGACGAGCCTAGCCCGCATCCCTCGTGACCGATGCGGACCAGCGTGGGGCACCGCCCCGAGGGCGGCCCGGTCTGCGTGGACGGGCTACTCGCCGCCCATGCGGCTTCTCCTGCCAGGCCTGCTCGCCGGGTGCGTGACCTCCTCCACCCCCACCGACGTGGAGCCCGTCGATCCGGCCGGGCCTCCCGCAGCCGCCGAGACGCCGGACACGGACCCCACCCCTCCCGGCCCGCCGCCGGTCCCCGAGATCGAGCCCGACCAGCCCCGCTACGCCGCCACCCATGTCCTCGTGGCCTGGGCCGGGGCCGTGGGCGCCCCGCCCGGCGTCACCCGATCCGAGGCCGAGGCCCGCTCCCTGGCCGCGGAGCTGCACGCGCGCGCCGCCGCTGGCACCCCCCTCGAGGAGCTGGCCCGGGCCCACTCCGACGGCCCCTCCGCGCCGCGGGGGGGCGGACTCGGGGTCTACGCCACCGGCACGATGGTGCCCGACTTCGAGAAGGCCGTGGCCTCGGTCGCCCCCGGGGCGCTGGCCCCCCTGGTGCGCACCCCGTTCGGCTACCACGTGGTGCGGCGCGACCCGGTCATGGAGGGGCGCTTCGCCCACGTCCAGATCAGCCACCGCGAGGCCTGGCGGGCCACCACTGCCCGCACCCCGGAAGAGGCCCGCGCCCGCCTGGCCGAGGCCCGGGCCGCCCTCGAGGCCGGCACCCCCTTCGAGGAGGTGGCACGCCGCTACTCGGACGACCCCTCGGCGGCCCTCAACGGGGGGGACCTGGGGCTGGTGGCGCCGGGCCAGCTCGTGCCCGCCTTCGAGGACGCCGCCTTCGCCCTCGCGCCCGGCGAGACCAGCGGGGTGGTCGAGACGCCCTACGGCGTGCACCTCATCCGTCGGCTGCCCATCGATGCCCCGCTGCCCGACGCGGCGGTCGAGGCCATCGCCAGCCCCACCGAGCGGGGCGACACCGACCCTGCTGACGGCCGTCCCCCACCCTGACGCCTCAGTCGGTGCAGACGCTGATGGGGTCCTGGGCCAGCGGCTCGATGCCCAGCAGGGACTCGACCTCGGCCCGGACCGTGTGGTCCACCGCGGAGATGTCGCCGGTGACCTCGACCCGCCGGCTGACGGTGAGGGTCTTGTCGGTCACCAGGACGACCGGGTACTGCCCCAGCGGGCTCGCGTCGCGCGACCAGGTCGTCTCGGGGTCGGAGAGGATGGGGGCCGTCACGTCGAACTGCTCGGCCCAGGTCTGCAGGTCGGCCTCGTCCGGGATGTCGCCGTGGGCGTCCTGGGGGATGACGGTCAGGTAGATCATCCCCTGGTCCTTGTAGGACTGCCAGGTGTCCTCGGTGTAGCAGGCCAGCTCCCGGCAGGGCGCGCACCACATGGTGCTCACATCCAGGACGACCACGTGGCCGTAGAACTGCCAGGGGTCGACCTCCTTGCCGTGCTGGTCGACCATGCGGCCCGGGGGCAGCACCTGGCCGGGGAAGAAGCCGTACTCGGGCGCCTCGGCCACGGAGCGGCCGGGGATCTCGCAGGTCCAGTCGTTCTCCGGGCAGGCCCAGTCGGTGAGCCGCAGGTCCGGAGAGGTCAGCTCGGGAACGCAGCCCGCGGTGGCGAGCAGCGTGAAGAGGCTGGCTCCCAGGTGACGGACGTGGCGCATGCAGACCTCCTGCCGTGTGATCCTCTCCTTACCGTATCGTCGCATCGATGGCGAGATCCGACCGGGGTCGACCACGGGGACACGCACTGTTGACGGGGTGGCGTGCTGCTCCCCGGTGCAGTGGGCTAGGGGCTCATCGGCGACCTACCTCCCCAGGCCCTCCATGAACCGCCTCGATCGCACCGCGCTCCTCGACACCTTCGCCAGCTACGGCCGCCCCAGGGACGGCTGGCTCGTGGGCGCCGAGTTCGAGCGCCATCTGCTCGACGAGCACGGTGCTCCACTCACCTACGGGGCGCCGCGCGGCATCCGCTGGATGCTCGAGCGCTTCGTGGCCCGGGGCTGGGAGCCCATCCACGAGGGTCCCCACCTCGTCGCCACCGCCCGCGGGGGCGCGAGCATCACCCTCGAGCCGGGCTGTCAGTGGGAGCTGTCGGGCCGACCCCACCGGCGCGTCATCGACTGCATCGAAGAGGGGGAGGCCTTCAACCGCGCCACCCAGGAGGTCCTGGCCGTGGGCGGGCACGCCGCCCGGCAGGTCTTCCTCGGCTTCACCCCCCGGGCCCGCATCGCGGACATCGAGTGGGTGCCCAAGGGCCGCTACGTCCAGATGCGCGAGCACATGATCAAGATGGGGGATCTGGCGCACCACATGATGAAGGGCACCGCCGCCATCCAGGTGAGCTTCGACTTCCTCGACGAGGAGGACTGCGCCCGGAAGATGAAGCTGTCCAGCCAGCTCGCCCCCATGACCACGGCGCTGTTCGCCAACTCCAGCCTGGCCGAGGGGCGCCCGTCGGGCTTCATGAGCTGGCGGGGGCACATCTGGACCCGGACCGACCCGGACCGGACCGGCATCCCCGCCGACCGCGCCTTCTCCTACGAGGCCTGGATCGACTACCTCCTCGATGTCCCCATGATGTTCATCCAGCAGGACGGCGGGTACGTCTCGGGGCAGGGTCTGAGCTTCCGTTCCTGGATGGAGGAGGGCCTGGACGGCCGCTTCCCCACCTGGGACGACTGGGAGCTGCACATGACCTCGGTCTTCCCCGAGGTCCGGGTGAAGAAGCAGATCGAGGTCCGGGGCGCCGACTGCGTGCCCATGCCGCTGGCCGGCGCCTTCTGCGCCCTGTGGGAGGGCCTCTTCTACTGCGACGCCACCCTCGAGGAGACCCTCCACCTCGCCAAGGACTTCGTGGCGGGTGGGACCAAGGAGGAGCGCTTCGACCAGGCCTGCCGGCACGGCCTGCAGGGCACCATCTCGGGCCGGCCGGTGCTCGACTGGGCCCGCGACGTGGTGGCCCTGGCGGGTCGGGCGCTGGATGCGTGCGCGCCCCATGATCGCCACCTGCTCCACCCCCTCGAGGCCCAGCTCGACCGTGGGCGCTGCCCGGCCCGCGAGGTCCTCGAGGCCTTCGAGGCGGGTCGGGATCTGGACGCCATCATCGACGACCACACCTGGCGCCCCCTCACCGCGGCACGCGCCGCGGGCTGACCCGGGGCTTCGCGGATCTGGCCGTCACCAGGCCGACGCGATACCGTCACGGCCCCGAGAGGAGTCGTCGATGCCCGTCCCCGTCTCCGCCCTGGTCGATGCCGGCCTGGACGCGGATCTCACCGATCGCCTGGCCCGCGCCGGCGTGGTGACGCTGGACGATGTCCGCCGTGCCGGGGCCGAGGCCCTGGCCGCCCGGGCCGATGTTCCCCTTCCCGTCGCCGAGCGGATCGTGCGCGCGGCCCAGCGGGCCGGGCAGGCCGATGGCCGCCCCGTGGGCGTGGGGGTCGCCTCCGGCGGACGGGTCCTCGCCCTGGCCCCGGACCCCGACGCCGACGCCGACCCTGCCAAGCCGGAAGCCTCCTCCTCGCCGGAGGGCCCCCCCGCCATCCACGGCGACCCGCCCGAGCCCCCCCAAGGCCGCCGCCGGGGTCTCGCGCTGGCCCGTCGGCTCCAGCAGACCGCCGAGCTGGCCCAGCGCTGCCGCCGCCGGGTCAAGCGGGCCGACGCCAAGGGCCGCAAGAAGTGCCGGCGGCACCTGGCCCGTCTCCTGGACGTCCTCACCGACCTCGAGCACGACGCCATCAAGACCGGGGTCAGCCCCGCCTTCCTCGAAGATGCCCGCCGCATCCTGTCCGACGTGGACGATGCCCTGCTCGCGGTGGTCGAGCGGGGTCAGGTCCGCACCCGGCACGTCAAGCGCCTCAAGAAGGACGCCCGCCACGCCCGGCGCCGGCTCGAGGCCCTCTTGTGGGCCCCCACCGACGCCCCACCCCCGCCGGCCTCCTGACCCGCATCCCCGACGCCGCCCCCGGGCCGCCTCAGCCGGGCTCGAACCAGCCGTCCTGCCGACGCTTCTCGTAGAGCAGCACCGCGGTGGCCACGCTGACGTTCAGCGACTCGAGCCCCCCTGCCAGTGGGATGGACACCGAGGCATCGCACCGCTGGCGCTGGCTCGAGGTGAGCCCGCCCCCCTCGCCGCCCAGCACCAGGCAGAGGGGACCGGCCAGGCGGGCCGTCCCCAGGGGCTCACCGTCCATGTCGGCCGCCACCAGCGGCAGGCCCGCCTTCTTCAGGTGCTTCGCCGCCGAGTGGAAGCTCTCCCGCACCACCGGGATCTCCTCGGCGGCCCCCATGGCCACCCGCTGAACCACCGGCGTCAGGCCCGCCCCCCGTCGGGTGGGCAGGACGACCCCGTGCACCCCGAAGCCGAGAGCGCTGCGGAGGATGGCCCCCAGGTTGTGCTCATAGGCCAGCTCGCCACACAGCAGCACCAGCGGATCGGCCCCCGAGGCGAAGGCCCGGTCCAGCAGCTGGGCCGTGGTGAGGGATGGCAGGGGCTCGGCCTCGGCGATGACGCCGTTGTGAACGCGCCCCTCGGCCATCCGGTCCAGCTCGGCACGGGGGGTGGGCCGCACCTCGACCCCAGCCGCCCGGGCGAGATCCTGGATCCGGCGGATCCGCGCGTCGGGCCGGGCCCCCGCGTCCAGGTGGATCCGGAGGACCCGGCGGCGCCCCCGAGCAAGCGCCTCCACCACCGGGTTGCGTCCCTCGATACGGTCGCTCACCGCGCCCCCGGTACCGAGCTCGGGCCCATCACAGCACCCGGGTGGCCAGCTCGGCCAGCGGCGAGCGCTCCCCCTTGCGCAGGGTCACGTGCCCGGCGAGGTGGGCGTCCTTGAAGCGCTCGATGACGTAGGTGAGCCCGTTCGAGAGGGCGTCCACGTAGGGGTTGTCGATCTGGTAGGGATCGCCCGTCATGACGATCTTGGTGTCCTCGCCGGCGCGGGTGAGGACCGTCTTGACCTCGTGGGGGGTCAGGTTCTGGGCCTCGTCGATGATGAGGAACTGCTTCGGGATGCTCCGGCCGCGGATGTAGGTCAGGGGCTCCACCACGATGATCTTCTGGTCCAGCAGGTACTGGAACTGGGGCTCGGGATTGCGCTTGCCGCGCCCCACCTCGCGGGTGGTCTGGACGATGAGCTCCAGGTTGTCGAAGATGGGCTTCATCCAGGGGTTGAGCTTCTCTTCGATGTCGCCGGGCAGGAAGCCGATGTCGCGGCCCAAGGGAAAGATGGGCCGGCTGACCAGCATGCGCCGGTAGGCCTGATCGTCGGCGGTGAGCTTGAGGCCGCAGGCCAGGGCCAACAGGGTCTTGCCCGTCCCGGCGACCCCGTTCAGGGTCACCAGCTTGACGCTGTTGTCCAGGAGGAGCTCCATGGCGAAGAGCTGCTCCTTGTTCCGGGCGAAGATCCCCCAGGTGCCCTCCTTGTGGCGGCCCACCAGCTTGAACCGCTGCTTGCGGCCGTCCACCCGGACCATGGCGCTCTTGTTGCTGCCATCGTCGGCGGTGAGCACCACGAACTGCTGGGGGTAGAAGATCCCGGCGGGATCCAGGGGCTGGGTGCCGTTCTGGTAGAACTCGTCGATGAAGTCGGCGGGGACCGTCATCTCCTGGACGCCCGTGTACTGCTCGTCCACGTCGATGCGGCTGTGCTGGTAGTCCTCGGCGTCGATGCCGAGGGCGTCACACTTGAGCCGCATGTTGGTGTCGCGGGTGACGAGGGTGACCGGGCGATCCTGGTAGCGGCGCGCCAGGGTGGCCACCGTCTGCAGGATGCGGTTGTCATTGGTGTCCCCGCCCCAGCTCGCCGGGATGAGGCCGGGCTCCATCGCGAAGTCCACCCGGACCAGGCCCCCGTCGTCCAGCTCGACCCCGTCGGCCAGGGAGCCACGCTCGCGCATGCCGTCCAGGTAGCGCGAGACGGTGCGCGCATTCCGACCGGTCTCGTTCAGGTCCTTCTTGAACCGATCCACCTCCTCGATGACGGTCATGGGGACCACCACCTCGTGCTCGTCGAAGACGTAGAGCGCCCCGGGGTCGTACAGGAGGACGTTGGTGTCGAGCACGAAGATCCGCTTGGGGGCGCGCTCGGTCGCCAGGTTGGACACGCTCACGGGGCACTCCTGGTCCCGTCGCCCGCCCGGCCCGGGACCGGACGCACGCGGGGCGCCCGGGGGGTGGAGGCGACGACGAGCCCGACAGCGAAGGGATCGCCGCCGAGGTGGCTGGGGAGGGGGAGAGGGAGGAGGGGCATGGAGAGGATCGAGAGGCCTTCGCCTCGCTGGCACTGTAGCGCAGGATCCGAGCCCCCTCGCGTCAACGGCGTGCGCGGCGGGATCGTCGAGGGAGGTTGCAGGCTTGCAGGGTGGGCGCATGGTGGGGCGGTGTGCAGATCCGCCGCGCGGTGGAGCGCCCCGATCAGCCGTCCTCGGCCACGATGAGGCTGTACTCACGCACGTCGTTGCCCCGCCGGGAGGGCCCGAGGCCATGCTGGATGGTGGGCCGCTCCAGGGTGACGGTGCCGCCCTCGTTCCTCCCCTCGCCCAGGTAGACGTACAGGCCGCCGCCGCCGGCGTTCTCGCTCGAGGTCTGGATGAGGACCTGGTTGGCGCCGGGCTCGAGGTAGCGACTCACGTCCTCGATGACCTGGGGATCCCCCGAGCGGACGGTCTGGACCAGGTTGCCGTTGAGGAAGACGCGGATCTCGTGCCCGCGGGACCCGTTGTCCTCGGTGGCGAGCCACCAGGATCCGGGGGCGACGGCGGGCGACGGCCGGGCCGAGCCCTCGCCGCCGGTGGAGGCCGGGACCCCCGCGGTGGGCTCGGGACCGGTGACCCGCGGCGGCGGGTCGCTCGCGGTGCTCTCGGCCGCCCCATCCGTATCGGCCTGGGGGCCGCCCTCGGTCTCCGAGGCGGCCGCAGCCTCGCCACCCGGCGTCTTCACGGCGTAGCGATCCGAGGTGAGGTGGACGGTGCCGTCTTCGTCGATCCACACGTCGACCGCGCTGAACCGCTGGTCCCGCACCGCCGAGATGTCCGCGCCGTTCAGGGTGATGGTGGGCGCGGCGGATGCGAGCAGGGCGAGCCACAAGGCGATCACGTTTCCTCCACGACCGGAGGGTACCCCGCACCCGGGCGCGGCATTCCCCCGAACCCTTGCGGGCTTCTACCGCTCACCGCCGCGCGCGGCCTTCTCGGCCCGCTCCCGCCGCCGCTGCTCGCTGGCCGTGAGGGCCCGGTCGTCGATGCCGTCATCATCGCCATCGCCCGTGTTCCCCAGGTCGGGCAGCAGGCGGGCGAGCCACGGCTTGACGTCCTGCATGACCAGGATGGTCGGGCTGGCCACGTAGACGGTCGAGTAGGTACCGAAGATGATGCCCAGCATCATGGCGAAGGCGAAGGACCAGATCACGTCGCCCGCGCTGGGCATGCCGATGAGCTCGGGGATGAGCTTGCCGCCGAAGAGCAGGAAGGGCGTGATGGCCAGGAAGGTGGTGACCGAGGTGGCCACCGTCCGGGTCAGCGTCTCGTTGATGGAGACGTTGATCAGCTCGGGCAGGTCCTGGCGGCGGTAGCGATCCTGGTTCTCGCGGATGCGGTCGTAGATGACGATGGTGTCGTTCAGCGAGTAGCCGACGATGGTGAGCAGGGCGCCCACGATGGGCAGGTTGATCTCGAGCCCGAGGAGGACGAAGACACCGGCGGTGAGCGAGACGTCGTGGAGCAGGGCCAGCACCGCACCCGGCGCGAAGGCGATGTCGAAGCGGAAGGCGATGTAGACCAGCACCAGGCCCAGCGTGATGGCGATGGCGATGAAGCCCTGGGTCCGCAGATCGCCGCCCACCTTGGGCCCCACCGACTCGGTGGCCTTGACGATGAAGGGGGCGTCGATGGAGCCCTCGAGCTGGTCCAGGATGTTGTCGGCCACACCGGGCATGCGGACCTGGATCTCGCCCGGCTCCCGCGACTCGGAGACGGTCACGCCCTCGAGCTGGCCCAGGAGCTTCTCGAGCTCGTCGAGGGGCGGCACGTCGCCCTCGGCAAACGGCACGATCATGCGGGTGCCCACCTCGGCGTCCACCCGGGGCTCACCCAGCCGATCCGCCCCGTACTCTCCGGCGAGAAGGCCCATCACCTCGGCCTGGTCCTCTTCGGAGCCGACGGTGGTGTCCTTGATGCGGATCTGGTACTCCTGCTTGGCCGGCGGGCCGATCCGCTGGACCACGTCATCGCCCAGGCCCAGCTCCTCCAGGGCGGCGCGGACATCGCTGATGGCCACCTCGGGGGATTCGGAGAGGGCGTTGCCGTCCTCGTCGTGGTTGAACTGGAGGTGGAGCTCGGTGCCGCCCTGGAAGTCGATGCCCCAGCGGGGGCCCACCGCGCCGTCGGTGACCAGGGGCGCCACGAAGAAGAGCAGCCAGCTCGCCAGCACCGCCACGATGCTGACGACGGCGAAGATCCGCCGACGGCGGAGGAAGTCGATGCTCAGGGCGTCGAGTCGGTTCTTGAGCCAGTCCACGTCGACCTCAGATCCGGAGCCGGGAGGTGGTCCGCCGCGTGACGATCTCCAGGAGGGAGCGCGTGACGAACAGGGCGGTCAGCAGGGTGGTGCCGATGCCCATGAGCAGGGTGACGGCAAAGCCCTGGATGGTCACGTTGCCGTAGGAGAAGAGCACCACGCCGGCGATGGCGGTGGTGATGTTGGCGTCGAGCACGGCGACGGCCGCCTTCTTGAAGCCGGTCTCGACCGCCTTCCGGGCGTGCTGCCCCATCTTGAGTTCCTCGCGGATCCGCTCGTAGATGATGATGTTGGCGTCCACCGCCATGCCGATGGTGAGGGCGATGCCCGCGATGCCCGGCAGGGTCAGCGTCCAGCCGAACAGGGAGAGCCCGGCCAGCATGAGCAGGATGTTGAGGACCAGCGCCACGTTGGCGATGAGGCCCGGGCCCTTGTACCAGAGCGCCATGAAGACCAGGACCACCAGGCCCCCGCCCACGGTGGCGATGCTGCCGGCCTGGATGGCGTCCCGGCCCAGCGAGGGACCGATCTGGCGCACCGAGCCGATGCTCACGGGGGCGTTGAGGGAGCCGGTCCGGAGCACGACCGCGAGGGCCTTGGCCTGCTCCTGGGCGTCGACGGTCTGGCCCATGGTGATCTGGGCCCGCCCGCCGCAGATGCGCTCGTTGATGGTGGGCGCGCTCTGGACCTCGCCGTCCAGGATGATGGCGAAGCGGTCGTCCACGTGCTCGCCGGTGAAGTCGCAGAAGACCGAGGCGCCGGCCGGCTTGAACTCCATCCCCACCGCCGGGCGCTGGGTCTGGGGGTCGAACTGGACATCGGCGCCGTTCACGTCCTGGCCGGTGAGGACGACGCTCCGCTCGACCGGGTAGGCGAAGCCGCGCTGCCGCACGACCTCGCCCGACTCCTCGTCGCGCTGGGACTCGTACTCGAACAGGATGAGCCGGTTCTCCGGGAGCATGCCCTCTTCGTGGAGCCACTCGTTGAGGAGCTGATCGTCCCGGTAGAACTCGGGGAGCATCCGCTCGTCGGCCTCGTCCAGGAGGCGGCGGATCTCGTCGCGCCGGAAGTCGGGGTCGACCAGCCGGAACTCGAGCACCGCGGTCTTGGAGATGGCGGTCACGGCGGTCTTGCTGTCGGTGAGCCCGGGGAGCTGGACGCTGATCTTGCCGCCGCCCTTCCGCACCACGACCGGATCGCGCACCTTGGTCTCGGCGACGCGCTTGCGCAGCACGTCGAGGATCTGGGTGACCGACTGGTCCCGGAGCTCGTCGGCGCGGGTGGCGGTCATGGCGAAGCGATGCCAGGTGGTCCCGCCCTCGGTCACCGAGTCGAGGTACTCGTACTGACCGCCGAGGGATTCGCCGAAGAAGCCCTGCACGGCGTCGGCGCCGCTGGGGCTGTCCACCTCGATGATGGGGTCGAAGCGGTTGCGGCGGACCGAGGTGATCTCGAGGCCCTTCTCCTCGGCGCGCTCCTCCAGGTAGACCATGTCGCGGTTGGCCTGGGAGAGGAGGGCCTCGTCGAGCTCGACCTGGATGGTCAGGTCGATGCCGCCCTGCAGGTCCAGGCCCAGCGGCATGCGGGTGTCGGGGATGATGTCGAGGAGCCAGGCCGGCAGCACGCTCTCCGCCTCTTCGGCGGCGGCGGAGGCGTCGTCGTCGATGAGCGGGCCCGCGTCGTCGGCGGGCTCGACGGTGCCGGGCAGCGGGGTGAGCCGCAGATCGGCGGCCAGGCGGTCGTAGTCCCCCAGCGAGGCCCACCGGGCGGTGTCGGGCCGGGCGGGAGGGGCGTCGGTGTCGGTGGCGCCCTCGGCGGGCTCGGGCGCCTCGTCGGGCAGGACCACCGCCCTGGCCGCGCCGTCGACGGTGAGGACCAGGGGGCCCGTCCCCTCGGGCGGCGGGGCCGACAGGGTGAGGGTGGCCCCGGCGGCGCGGACCGGGGTGATGTCGAGGGGCGGCGCCGTGACGGGCTCGCCGTCGAGCGCGGCGACGGTGTCGACCGATGCCAGGGCCGAGGCGCTGGTGGGGGCGTCGTCGCCCTCGGGCAAGCTCACCGCGAGGGGGTGGAGGCGCAGGGTGGGCGCGGGGGCCAGGGCCTCGAGCATGGCCTCGTCGGAGACGGTGACGTCGCGACGGATGATGACCTGGTCCTCGTCGACCTCGACACCCTCGTTGGGGATGCCGGCGGCATCCAGCCGCGCCGCGACCGCGGGGGCCAGCTCATCGGGATCGCCCTCGACCACGTCGAGTCGGAAGCGCCGGGCCTCGGTGGCGGAGCCCGTCTGGGGACCGGCATCGGCCGCGACCTCGCGCTGGCGCTCCAGGGCCGAGGTGGGGTCGACCTGGAGGATGGTGGGCAGCAGCACGTAGAAGCTGCCGATGAACAGCGCCACGATGACGCCGAGGCGGAACCACTGGGAGCCTTCCACGGCCTACCCCTGCTTCTTCTTGTCGGAGGAGGCGTCGTCGGAGGCCTTCCGAGTGACCGCGTCCTTCTCGACCGTGACGGTGGCCTTGCCACCGATGTCCATGCGGACGACGGTGTCGTCCACGCTGACGATGCGACCGTGCAGGCCCCCGGAGGTGATGACCTCGTCGCCCTTGGAGAGGCTGTTCATCAGGCTCTCGCGCTCGGCCTTCTCGCGCTGCTGGGGACGGATGACCAGGAAGTACATGATGGCGCCCATGGCCACGACCATCAGCGCCAGGCCGAACCAGTCGAACCCACCCCCCTGGGCGGCCGCATCGGCGGCGAGGAGCAGATCGGGGGCGTCACCGGGCATGGGCTCTCCTGGTGGTGCGCGGCCCCGGCAAGGGAAGCACCAGGACCCCGTTGTCAAGGGCCCGAGCCGGCCTCGCCCCAGGGTGCCGCGCAAAGACGCCGGCAGCTATCCGGAAGCGTTGACGCTCGCCACCTCGGCCTCGGCGGCCAGGGCGGCCAGAGCGACGGGATCGTCCGCGACGACGGCGGCGCGGGTCCGGGCCATCAGGTGGGCCAGGTAGGTGAGGTTGTGCACCGTGACCAGCCGCTGGCCGAGCAGCTCGCGGGTCTTGGCCAGGTGCCGCAGGTAGGCGCGGCTGTGGGTACGGCAGGTGGGGCAGCCGCAGTTGGGGTCGAGGGGGCCGTCGTCCTCGGCGAAGCGCGCCGCCTTGATGGTCAGCTTGCCCACGCTGGTGAAGGCCGTGCCGTGCCGTCCGGCCCGGGTGGGGGCGACGCAGTCGAAGAGGTCGATGCCCCGCCGCACCGCGTCCACCATGTCCCGGGGGATGCCGACCCCCATCAGGTAACGGACCTGATCCCGGGGGAGCTCGGCGGTACTGACCGAGACCGTATCCCCCGTGCGGGAGGGGTCCTCCCCCACCGAGAGGCCGCCCACGGCGTACCCATCGAGCCCGCGATCCACCAGGGTCCGGGCATGGTCGCGGCGGAGGTCCTCGAAGAAGCCGCCTTGGACGATGCCGAAGAGGGCGGTCCGCTCCGGGTGGCGCCGGGCGGCCAGGCACCGGTCGAGCCAGCGGGTGGTCCGGTCGGTGCTCTCCCGGGTGCGGGCGCGATCGGCCCCCGCCTCGAGGCACTCGTCGAGGGCCATGGCCACGTCCACGGCGAGGGCCTCCTGGATCTCGACCGCCAGCTCCGGGGAGAGGAAGCGCAGGTCGCCGTCCTCGGGGCTTCGGAATCGGACGCCCTCCTCGGAGAGGGTCCGTCGGTGGGCCAGGCTGAAGACCTGGTAGCCGCCCGAGTCGGTGAGGATGGGCCCGTCCCAGGCCATGAAGCGGTGCAGCCCGCCGCGCCGGGCGATGAGCGCGTGCCCCGGCCGGACCCACAGGTGGTAGGTGTTGGCCAGGACCATCGTGGCGCCGGTGGCGCGCACCTCGTCGAAGGTCAGGCCGCGGACGGTCCCGCGGGTGCCCACCGGCATGAAGGCCGGGGTGGGGACGTCGCCGTGGGGGGTGTGGAGCACGCCGGCCCGGGCCTCGCCCGAGGTGGCCAGGCACTCAAAGGAGCAGCATGGCATCGCCATAGGAGTAGAACCGATAGTCCCGCGCGACGGCCTCGCGGTAGGCGGCGAGCAGGCGCTCGCGTCCACACAGACAGGCCACCATCATGAGCAGGCTGCTGCGCGGCAGGTGGAAGTTGGTGATCAGGCCGTCGATGCCCTTCCAGGTGTAGGGCGGCCGGATGAAGAGGTCGGTCTCGCCCTCGCCGGCGAGGGGCCCGGTGGCTCGGTCGGGGCTGGCGGACTCGAGGGTGCGCGCCGAGGTGGTGCCCACGGCGATGACGCGCCCGCCGGCGGCCCGGGCCTCGCGGACGGCCCGCGCGGTGTCCTCGGGCAGGCGCCACCACTCCCGGTGGAGGGTGCCCCGGGCCACGTCGTCCTCGGTGAGGGGACGGAAGGTGCCGATCCCCACGTGGAGGGTGACGGTGGCGAAGCCGATCCCACGGTGGCGGAGCGCGTCCAGGAGCTCGGGGGTGAAGTGGAGGCCGGCGGTGGGGGCGGCCGCCGAGCCGGGGACCTCGGCGTAGATGGTCTGGTACCGCTGCCGATCCCCGGCCTCGGCCTCGCGGCGCAGGTAGGGGGGCAGGGGCATGGCGCCCTGGGCCTCGAGCACCTCGGCCACCGGACGGTCGAAGCTCACCCGGACCTCTCCCGGGGCCTCGGCCTCCCCCACGATGGTGGCGGTGCCCCCGCCGTGCAGGGCGACGGGGGTGCCGGGGGCGAGCTTGCGGGCCGGGCGGGCCAGGGCGCGGACCGGGCCGTCGCCCAGCTCCAGCACGAGCAGCTCCACCCGCCCCCCGGTGGGTCGGCGCCCGAACAGGCGGGCCGCCATCACCCGGGTGTTGTTGGCCACGAGCAGGTCGCCGGGGCGCAGCAGGGAGGGCAGCTCGTGGAAGCGGTGATGGCCGAAGGGCTCACCGTCCCGGGGGAGGGTGAGCAGGCGCGAGGCGTCGCGCCGGTCCGCCGGGTAGCGGGCGATCCGGTCGTCGGGCAGATCGTAGTCCCAGTCGTCGAGGCTCATGGCGGGCCCGTGTAGCGCGTTCCGAACCTCGGGACCCGCGCAGCGTGGCCGTCCCCCGGCGCGACGCCCGAGGCCGGACGCGCTAGGTCGGGGCGCTCCGAGGAGGCGCCATGTCGCGCAAGATCCGCCGTCGCCGCAAGGGCGAGCGTCCCGACGACGACCCCGCCAACCCCCTGGGCGAGGCCCTCTCCGAGAAGGCGCGCCAGGTGGCCCGCGAAGCCGCCAGGCCCACCGCGGAGGTCAGCCGCAAGGGGCCGGTCCAGGCGGTCCGGCGCACCGACCAGGCCCGCCGTGAACAGACCGCGCCGCCCCCGACCGCGCCCCGCGAGAGGCTCGACCTGTCCGGTCTCGAGGAGCTGGCCCGCATGGACCGGGGCGACCTGGACGCCCTGATGGGCGGCGCCGACGTCGCCCGGCGCCTCGCGGAGGGCGACCGGATCCAGGCCACCATCACCCGGGTGAGCGGGTCCTGGATCTTCCTGGACGTGGGCCTCAAGGCCGAGGCGATCCTGGACCGGGCCGAGCGCCCCGGCGCCGAGCCGGGCGAGACGCTCGAGGCCTTCGTGGTCTGGACCGACGGCGAGGAGACCCGCCTCTCCACCAAGCTCTCGGGCGCCACCGCCGCCGCCTTCCTCGACCAGGCCCACGAGTCGGGGATCCCCGTCGAGGGTCGCGTCCAGGCCCGAAACCGCGGGGGCTTCACCGTCCAGCTCGGCGGCACCACCGCCTTCTGCCCGGTCTCCCACATCGACCGCATCCCTGGCGAAGACCTGGACCGCTTCGTGGGCGAGACGCTCTCCTTCCTGGTCATCGAGACCGGCGAGAAGACCGTCGTGAGTCGCCGCGCGCTGCAGGAGCGCGACCTGGAGGCCGTCCGGGCCGAGACCTGGTCCCGGCTCGACCAGGGGCAGGAGCACCAGGGCACCATCACCGGCGTCCAGGCCTTCGGGGTCTTCGTCGACATCGGCGGCGTGGACGGGCTGATCCCGAGGACCCATGCCGGGCCGCGCGGCGCCGACCTGCAGGCCCTGTACCGCCGGGGCGACGCGATCCGGGTGCGGGTCCTCTCGGTGGACCGGGTGGCGGGCCAGGTGGCCCTGTCGCCGATCGACCCACCGGCCGCCGCCCCCGAGACCCCGTCGGACGACCCGGACGAGGCCGCCCCGGCCCCGGCGGGGAGCGGCGGCTTCGGGACCATGGCCGAGGCGCTGAAGGGCTGGAAGTCCTGACCCAGGGCTCGGGCCGGCTCACCCCCGGCGGCCGCCGAGGGCGTCGTAGCGCGCCCGGACCTGCTTCAGATCCTCGAAGGTCAGGCGCTTCTGCCCCGGCTGGCGCAGCAGGTAGGCCGGGTGGAACGTGGGCATGGCCGGGATCCCCTCCCAGGCGAGCCAGCGCCCCCGCATGCGGGTGATCCGGCCGTCGGGGTCGAGGAGGCTGCGCAGGGCCACCGAGCCGAGGACCAGCAGGAGCCGCGGCTGGATGGCCCGGAGCTGGCGCTCCAGGAAGGGCCGGCAGGTGGCGATCTCG
This sequence comes from uncultured Enterobacteriaceae bacterium, assembly GCA_964586865.1. Taxonomy (GTDB): domain Bacteria; phylum Myxococcota_A; class UBA796; order UBA796; genus REDI01. Next base: position 347 of record CAZPJM010000056.1, on the reverse strand, counting down.
GCGGGCTGGGGGGTGCGGTTGTCGGGGGGCCGGCACTTGACGATGTTGGCGATGTAGACCTGCGAACGGTCGAGCCCGAGCACGTGGACGAGCATCCGGTCGAGCATCTCGCCGGCGGGCCCCACGAAGGGCTCCCCGCGCTGGTCCTCGCGGAAGCCGGGGGCCTCGCCCACCACCACCAGGTCAGCGTCGGGATCCCCCACCCCGAAGACGAGGCGGGTGCGACCGCGGCAGAGTCCGCACCGGGTGCAGTCCCCCAGGTCCTGGCGGATGGCGCGGAGCCCGGCGGCCCCGGACCCGTCGACCGGGGCGCCGCCCCCACCCGGACGGTCCGGTCCGGCGGTGCC
>CAZPJM010000055.1:0-20879 GCA_964586865.1 uncultured Enterobacteriaceae bacterium | reverse complement strand
GCCGCCCCGCACCAGCTCCAGGTCGCTGCGGAAGCGATCGTCGCGCTGCAGCGCGCCGAAGTGGGCGTCGCGGTAGGCCACGATGGGCGCGCCGTCGGGGTCGAAGGCCAGATCGGGCCACAGGCCCACCACGCTGCCCGCGTCGCTGGCGGGCTCGCCGGTGGCGGCCTGGCCCGACTCCTCCACCGCCACCTCGGTGCGCCCGTCGGGCCCGCGCAGGACGAGATCGTGCCCCCCGCACCAGAAGTCGATGGGCTCTCCATCGACCCAGGCCACCCAAGGCTCCCCGTCGGAGTCCACCCCCAACGCCGCGCCGAGGGGTCCGAACGGAGAGGCCGGAGCCGCGATCTCCTCGCTGGTCCAGCCGACCCCGTCGAAGCGGAGCAGGTGGAGGGGGGTGTGCTGACGCGGGGTGCCGTCGCCGCAGGTGCCGCGGGTCTCGGGCAGGGTCTCGAAGGAGACGCCCACCAGCCCGTCCGGGACCGCCTCGAGGCGCGGCCGGACCCCCAGGGGGAGATCGAGGAGCGGCTCGACCACCCAGCCCACCCGGGTGTCGGAGCCCGTGTCCTCCACGTCGGTGTCCTCCACGTCCGTGTCGGTGCCGGTATCGGCCCCGGTGCACGCGCCGAGCAGGGCCATCAGCCAGAGGAACCGCCTCATGTGGACCTCCCCGTCGTCACGGCGTGCCGCAGCCATCATCGAACTGCTGGCAGGGTGGCTCGAAGCAGCCGTCCTCCAGCACCTCCACGCAGATCCGGTACTCCTGCTCCGGATCCCAGTCCCAGGTGCCGCCGGTGGGATCCGAGTCGCCGCGGAAGACGGTGTCGCGGATGGCGATGTGGTACCAGTAGGGGTCGCCCCGATGGCCGCGGAAGGCATAGAAGCACTGGTCCGTCTCTTCGAGGCCGCCGTAGCGGACGTCGCGGGCGGGCTGGTCCACCCGGTCGGTGGTCTCGAGGATGCTGTCGAACCAGAGGTTGTTCCGCCGGAAGACCTGGGCGAAGACGTCCACCGGGCCGCTGTCGTGCTGCACGTGGATGCGGACCATGCAGTCATCGCCCGGGCAGGGGTGGGCGTAGCGGAACCAGTCCTGATCGTAGGCGTGCGAGATGTGGCCCCGGACGAACTTGTCGGGGCTGTCGCAGCAGTCGGGGATCCGCGGCTCGGGCACGTCGGTGTCGGTGTCGCCCGCATCCGTATCGCCCATGTCCGTGTCACCCGTGTCCGGGTCGTCCATGAGCGGCGGGCGGCAGTCCCGCACCGGGATCTCCACCGCCCGGTCGGTGTGCCGGTTGGCGTTGGCGCCGGTGGGCGGGCCCGCCGTGTAGACGTGGTTGGGCTCGAAAGCGTCGGGCTCGGCGCGGGTCCGCACCGTCAGGCCGTAGGGGGTGTCGGGGGCGAGCCCGTCGCCGCCCTGCTCCTGGACCGCGAGCCACACCCGATCCTCCCCCTGGAGCGGGGCCGACAGGCGCAGCGAGGCGGGATCGTCGACGGCGCGCTCCACCAGCAGGTTGGCCCCGCACGTGCCGGTGGGCAGGCACACCGCGGCGCCGGCGCACTGCCCCGAGCCCAGACAGGTGTTGCCCAGCCCCTCGCAGTCCAGGCTGTTGCGGCAGGTGGCGTCGAGCTGGACGCAGTCCTGGTCGATGGCGCAGGTCTGGCCCGCCACCTCGCGGACCACCCGCAGGGTGGGCGTCACCTCGACAGGCAGGGGGCTCACGCCCTCGTCGAAGGTGAGCTCGGCCTCCAGGATGCCGCGGTCGCAGTCGAGCGGCACCTCGAGCCAGTCCACATCGCCGGTGGTCGCCAGGAAGCCCGAGTGATCGCCGGCCGGGTCCCAGCCGCCCCCACAGGCGCCTCCGTCCAGGGCCACCGCACGGTCCGGGTGGTCGTTGGGCTCGGCGACGTCGGGGTCGTCGTCCAGGGACCAGTCCAGCGTCCAGGCCGTGTCCGGGTCGTGCTCCCGGTCGTCGTCGTCGGCGATGGTGAGGGTGACCCGGGTGGCCTCCTCGATGGCCAGCACCCACTGGAGGTCGGTGGCCTCGCGGCGGCCGGACGGGTTCTCGAGCGAGAGCAGCTCGACCCCGTCCCCGTCGACCAGGGTCAGGGCGGGATCGTAGCCACCGGCGGGGACCTGGAGGCGCAGGCGGAGGAGCTGTCGGGCCTCGGCGTCGACGAAGAAGCGATCCTCGTCTCCCCGGCTGGCGATGCTCCCCGTCACCCGGTCGGGCGGCAGGGCGACCGGGGTCTCGTCGTTGGGCTCGTGGGTGTCGGGCTGGGGCCGGGTCTCCACCTCGAGGGTGTAGGGGCGCCGGACGTCTTCGCCGTCGTTGGCCTGGTCGCGCACCTGGATGAGGACCGGGCCGGCCGGCACGGCATGCCAGAGCGAGAGGGGGGCTCCGGCGGTGGCCGCCTCGTCGGCCTGGGGCCCGGCCAGGACGGTCTCGGCGCCCGCATCCCACACGGTCCAGGTGGGCTCGACCGGCGAGACGGTGCCCTCGATGGACAGGCCGACCCGCAGCAGGCCCCCCGGGTGATCCAGCGTGGCCCAGTCCTGATCGCCCACGGGGCAGAGGTGGCCCGTGACCGGGCTGTCGGGGGAGACCGCCACGGCCGACTCGGGGCCCTCGGCCTCGTCGAAGGGACAGCCCTCGGGCGTGGGGTCGGTGTCGACCACGTCCGTTTCCGTCTCGTCCGGGGCGGGGCAGGCAGTCAGGATGGCGGCCAGGGCCAGCAGCCGGTCGGGCTTCACTCCACGCCTCCCGCGCCACCGGGGCGTACGCAGTCACGATCGGCATCGAACTCGGAGAGATCCACGAAGGCCTCGTCGGTCAGCCGCACCCGACCGCTCGGCGGATCCCGGTAGCCGCCTTCCCGCACGAAGTCCGCCTCGACGCAACCGACGCGATAGCGGGGGAAGCGGTCCCGGTCGTCGAAGGGCACCTCGCCGGCCACCAGGAGCACCCGGTTGCGGCCAGTGCTGCCCTGCCCCAGCGGATGCCCATCGGGCCCGGGGTCGAGGGGTGGATCCGGCGTCTCGGTGAGGGTGATCCGCCGCACGTCCAGGTCGTAGCAGGCCCGGCCCTCGGCGCGCGGCGCCTCCACCAGGCTGTAGCGGTAGGCGAGCGGGTAGCGCCCCTCGGCCGAGACGTGCCCCGGATCGGTGCCGGTGCGGACCTCTTCCAGGTCGGGCACGGCGTCCCAGTCCAGGTCGTCCTCCTGGTCGTCCACGTCGGGGGCCGTCCCGAAGCGCAGCTCGTGCAGGTCGGTGAGCCCGTCCCCGTCGCTGTCGGCGGCCCGCGGATTGGTCCCCGACCAGCGCTCCTCGCAGTCCACCAGGCCGTCCCCGTCGCGATCCGGGTAGTTGCTCGGGTCGCACCGGCCGTCCCCATCGGCGTCCTCGCAGTCGCACAGGCCGTCGGCGTCGGCGTCGGTGCAGCCGTCGTCGCAGAGCCCGTCCAGGTCCCGGTCCAGGCAGGGATCGGGGACGAAGCAGTCGCAGTCGTCGGGGTCCAGCGGGTCCAGGCTGGCCAGCTCCCCCACCTCGACCAGGTCCCGGCAGCCGTCCCCGTCGGTGTCCGGGTCGAGCGGATCGGTGCCGGCCCGGAGCTCGGCCTCGTCGGGAACACCGTCCCCATCGGCGTCGGGGAGCACCCGGTCCCGGTCCACCACCGCGTTCAGGTTCCAGGCGGCGAAGCCGTCGAGGGTGAACAGGCGGGTGAGGCTGGTGATGTCCACGAACAGGAAGTCCAGCTCGGCCCCGTTGGAGAAGGCCCGGTAGGTGCCGCCCCCGCGCTCGGCCATGTCCTCGAGGAGAGCCTCGGCCCGGGCCGCCACGGGGCCGCTGCCCGGGTCCAGCAGGGCCGTCGACAGGGAGAGGTCGTCGACCCGGAACAGGCTGCCGAGCTCGGTGATGGCCTCGACCCCCTCTCGCACGTCGCGCCCGCCCCCGCCGTCGGGCAGGCCGTCGGTCACCACGATGACGTGGACCGTGGTGAGGGCGAGGCTGGCCTGGTCGAAGCGGTCGAGCTCGTCGCGGACCTGGGTGTAGGCCTCGCCGAGGGCGCCCACCAGGTTGGTGGTGCGCTCGGTGTCGCTGACGACGGGCAGGTTGGCCCGGACCAGGTCCATGTCGTCGGTGAAGTAGCCCTGGAAGGCGCCGTCCTCGTCCGTCACCGTGGTGAGGGAGCGGGAGTCGGCGGCGAATCGCACGATGGCCACCTTGGCGTCCCGGTCGCCCGTGAGCAGCTCCTCGGCGGCGGTCTCGATGGCCACCTCGCGGGCGGTGCGGCCGGAGACCGGATCGGGTGGGTCGGTGATGGCCATGGAGTCCGAGGCGTCGACCAGGAAGAGGACGCGGAGGGGGAACTCCAGGTCCTCGACCGTCGAGGTGCAGTACTCGGCCTCGACCCGGAGGCGGTCGTCCACCGGCGGCTCGGGCTCGGGCGGGAGCAGGTCCAGGCCGGCCCGGCTGCATCCCGCGAGGAGGAGGGCCCCGAGGAGGGCGCTCCCGCGGGTCCAGTGCGTCATTCCGTCCCCCAACCCGGTCTCAGGCTCGGCTCGCCCCCCACCGGCAGGCAGTGGGTGGCCTCGTCGAAGGCGGGCAGGTCCTCGAACCAGTTCGGGTCCAGCTGGCCGATCTCGCCGTCCACCGGATCCTTGAAGGTGGGCCCCAGGTAGCGCGCCTGGACGCAGGCCTGATGGAAGCGCCCCCCCGCGCCGCCCAGGCCCAGCGGGGCCTCGTGGGCCAGGATGTGGATGGGGTTCAGGCCGTTCGGCACCGGGGCCGTCTCGGCGTCGCCCTCCTGGCCCAGCGGCACCACCAGGGGCAGCCCGGTGGCGCGCCACACCCAGCACCGGCTGCTGGCGGCGTCCGGATCGGCGGGCTCCAGGCGGATCTGGGTGCGATCCAGGAAGGCGCTCTCGGGGTCGTAGCGGGTGGGGTCGGTCCCCCCGCCGATCTCGGCGAGGCTGTCGACGCCGTCCTGGTCGGGATCGTCGTAGACGTCGAACACGCGCGGGTCGAGGCCGTAGCGCCACTCGAGGCCGTCGGGGAGGCGGTCGCCGTCGCTGTCCACGTTGAGGGGCCCGGTGTCCAGGTAGACCTCCTCGCAGCCGCGCAGCCCGTCGCCGTCCCGGTCGCGCCGATCGTCGCAGCCCCAGGTGGGGGCGGAGGGGTCGAGCGGGTCGAAGCCCCGGTCGGCCAGCCGCACCTCGAAAAGGTCCCCGTAGCCGTCGCCATCGCTGTCGTCCGACAGCCGGTCCAGGTCGAGCGAGAACTCGGTGGCATCGGAGAGCCCGTCGCCATCGCTGTCGGGGATGGCCCCTGCGGTGCTCGGGAGCGCCCGGGGGTTGAGGGCCAGCAGGCTGTCGATCCGGTAGGGCGCCTCGAGGGACTCCACGTCGATCTGCAGGAAGTCCAGGTCCTGGGAGACGTCGGCGTCGCGGTAGGTGCCGCCGCCCTCCTCGGCCATGGCCCGCAGGAGGGGCTCGGCCTCGTCGCGGACGTAGCCGAAGCTGGCCACATCCCCACAGACGGCCTGGACCACGTCGTCGGGCGCGAACAGCAGGACCGTCGACAGGGAGAGCTCCCCGACCCCGTAGGTGTCGGAGAGCGCGGTCAGGTCACGGACCTTCTGGAGGATCTGGTTGGGCTGGTTGTACTCGGGGCAGCGGCCCCGCATGTCGACGTAGTCGCCCTCCTCGATGGGGCGGGTGGTGTTGCAGACCGGGTAGAGGGCGTCGGGCTGCACATCGTCGTCGTCGCAGCCGCCGACGCAGCGGGGCTCGGGGACCCCGTCCGAGAGGAAGACGACCACGAGCCGGGTGCGGGCATTCTCGGCCGGGCCCGCGGAGACGAGCTCCTCTTCGACCACCCGGAGCGCGGTGGACAGAGAGCCCTGGTAGTCGGTCGCGGGACCGCCCTGGCCGCCCTCGGGCGCGAGGGCCGCGGCGGCGGTGTCCCAGTCGTCGGTGAAGGGGACCTGCCGGCTCCAGCTCGCGAAGCCGACGACCCCGAAGCGGACGTTGGGCAGCGGATCCAGCGAGCGCCCCAGCCGGTCGAGCACGGTGAGGCGGACATTCTCGGGATCGGTACACTGCAGGGAGGCGGACTGGTCCACGACGAACAGGAGCTTGACGGGGAAGACGACCTCGTCGGGCTCGCTGGTGCAGAACAGCCCCTCGACGTCGAGCCGGTCGTCCACATCCTCGACCGGCTCGACGAGAGGCTGGAGGCCCGCACGGCTGCAGGCCCCCAGCAGGAGGCACGCCCCCAGGAGGGCGCGCACGGGGGTCATCGGCGACGGCGCCGGGCGAGCAGCAACAGGCCCGCCGGGCCCAGGGCCCAGGCCAGCGCCGGGACCGGCACCGAGCTGCAGCCCCCACCGGTAGGCTCACCGGTGGCCTCGAGGGTGGTCGTGACGACCGAGCGGGCGTTCACCTGACCGGTGACCGGGTCGGCGAAGGCCAGCTCGGCGGACAGCTCGAGGGTGTAGGTGCCGGGCTGGTCCGGCGTGATCGCGGCCACCTGGTCGGCCAGGTAGCGATACTCGTGGGGAGAGCTGTGGTTCACCGCGCCGACCGGGTGGTCGAGGGTGGCCCGGGAGCCCGCCGGGGCATCCACGATGCGCCAGGAGTACCGAATGGGCTGGTTCTCCTGATTGGCGAACAGACGAAGCCGCACCGGCTCACCCGTCTGGCCCTCGAGGACCGGGGCGTAGGCGGTGAAGGCGGCCGTCGGATCCAGGCAGTTGTCCAGATCCCCCTCGACGACGAAGCAGTAGCGGTCGTCGCACAGGTCGCCCACCAGGTCACGGTCGGCGTCGACCTGGTCCGGGTTGCCGGTCGCCGGGCAGTTGTCGAGCTCGTTGATGATGCTGTCGTTGTCGACATCGGCGTCGCAGGCGTCGCCGATCTGGTCGTCGTCGCTGTCGAGCTGGTCCCGGTTGGCCACCGTCAGGCAGTTGTCCCAGGTGTTCCGGATGCCGTCGGCGTCGTCATCGTCGTCGCAGGCATCGCCCCAGGTGTCGGGGTCGGCGTTGGACTGGCCCGGGTTGGACACCATCGGGCAGTTGTCCTCGAGGTTCGGGATCCCGTCGTTGTCCATGTCGGGATCGCAGGCATCGCCCAGGCCGTCCTCGTCCAGGTCGCGCTGGAACGGGTCGGGGCGGTCCACGCAGAGGTCGACGGCGTTCTCGACGTCGTCACCGTCCAGGTCGGGGTCGCAGACATCGCCGAGGATGTCGCCGTCGAGGTCGAGCTGGTCCACGTTGGGGGCGGCCGGGCAGTTGTCGCAGGCGCTGCCGATGCCATCGCCGTCGTCGTCGATCTGGTCGACGTTGGCGACCCACGGGCAGTTGTCGTAGGTGTCCTCGAGGCCGTCGTCGTCGTAGTCGTCGGAGTTCTGGTAGGTGTCACCCAGGTCGGTGTTGTTGACCAGGATGCTCCCTCCCCCGCCGCCACCGCCGCCACCCGACTGATTCGGGGCGCCGCAGGGGCCATACCGGTTGTCGCACTCGTACGGTGCGTTGGCTGCGGCTGGCAGGGCCAGCAGGCACAGCGCCGTGACCATCGCTGTTCTCATCATGGAGTCCTCCTTGAGGCTGAGGTTCCCACCCGCTGACGAAAATCTGTCATCCGCCGGAAGTTTTCTAGCTCTCGGGCCAAGGCCGTGTCAAGGCGTGTCGTACAATGGAAAGGGCCGCGAGAGAGCGGCGGATCCTGGAGGCTGACGATGGCGGTGTGGACGGTGCTCGAGCAGGGTGGCTTCATGATGTGGGTCATCCTCGGGGTCGGCTTGTTCGCCGGCGGAGTGGTGGTTGAACGCATCATCTCGCTGTACGCCCTCTCCTTCCTGGGGGCCCGGCGCTTCTCCGAGGACGTCGCCAGGCTGGTCGAAGAGCGTCGCTACGCCGATGCCCTCGCCCGCTGCTCCGTCCGCTCCGGCCACCCCCTGCCGCGGGTGCTGAAGGCGGGCTTGCAGCACGCTGACAGGAGCGACCGCGAGGTCGAGAAGGCGATGGAGTCGGAGATGCTCGGGGCCATCCCCCGGGCCCAGCGCTTCCTGGCCTTCCTGGGCCTGCTGGGCAACGTGGCGACCCTCCTGGGTCTGCTCGGCACCATCTTCGGCCTGATCCTGGCCTTCTCGGGCGTCAGCGCCGCCAGCGCCGCCGACCGTCAGGCCGTGCTCGCCGAGGGCATCTCGGTCGCCATGTACACGACGGCCTTCGGCATCGTCTGCGCCGTCCCCGTCCTGTTCTTCCACAACATCCTGGTGAGCCGCTCCGAGAAGATCCTGGTCGAGACCGAGGAAGGCGCCACCCGCGTGATGGCCGCCCTGGGCCGGCGTCTCCGGGTGGTCTCGCGGGATGGCTCGGGCCGATCCGACGACCGGGTCGCGTGAGGGGGGAATCGTGGCGTTCGATCGCTTCAAGCGCGCCCGTGAAGAGGCCGGGATCGACCTGATCCCCGTCATGAACCTGTTCGTCGTCCTGATTCCCTTCCTCCTCCTCTCGGCCGCATTCTTTCATGTAGGTGTCATCCCTACGTCTCTGCCCGCCCCCACCTCGGGGACGAGCGATGCGCCGCCCGACATGGAGAAGGTGACCGTCACCCTGCGCCTCGAGAGCGATGCGGTGCACCTGAGCCTGTCCCACCCGGCCATCGCGGCCGAGGTGCTCGACGGCTACGCCGCCCGCTTCGAGCGGGACGGCTCGGAGCACGCGGCCGTCCGCGACCTGCTGGCGGTCATCAAGAACACCTACGCCAACAGCGACACCGTGGTGGTGCTCCCGGGGGATGGCGTGACCTACCGCGAGGTCGTGCAGCTCCTCGACGCCGCCCGCTCCCTCGAGTCCGGCTCCGAGGGGGATGGCGAGCCTCTCTTCCCGGTGGTCGTCCTGTCGAGGTCCGCATGAGCATGCGCTTCCGCCGCCGCCGCAAGGCCATGAGCCTGCAGCTCACCTCGCTGCTGGACATGTTCACCATCATCCTCGTGTTCCTCCTCGAGAGCTTCCAGGCCCAGGACGAGGACTTCGTCCTGCACGCCGGTCTGGACCTGCCCGAGTCCTCGGCGCGCAACCCCTTCAAGCAGGCCGTCAACATCGCCGTCGACCCCACCGCGGTCTACGTCGAGGGCAAGAAGGTCTACGGCCTGACCGAGGGCGCCGCCGACCCGGAGGATCTGGATCGGCCCCGGGTGGACCCCATCAGCGACGCCATCGCCGCCGCCTGGGAGGTCCGCAAGGCCTCCGCGGGCGAGGACGAGCCGGTCGCCACCGTCCAGGCCGACCAGGACCTGCCCTACGAGACCCTCGATCTGGTGCTGCGCTCGGCTGCCGACGCCGGCTGCGCCCGGTTCCGCCTCGTCATCGAGAAGGGAGGCTGACATGGCCACGCTCCTGCTGCTCGCCGGGCTGGCCCTGGCCCAGGACGCCCCCGCAGCCGACGCGCCGCCCGAGGCCTCGGCCGAGACCACGGCCGAGGAGGGATCGTCGCGCATGGTCTTCGACGACCGCCTGGTGCGGGGCGAGGCCGCCGGAGGCGCGGTCGCCATCACCCAGCGGCCCCCCCGGGCCCTGCCGCCCCTGGTGGCGGAGCGGGTGAGCTTCCTGGCGTGGACGGTGGAGCCGGTGCTGGGTGCCCGGCTCGAGGAGGAGGAAGCCAGCCCGGCCACCGACAGCGAGTCGCCCCGGACCCCGGAGGCGGCTCGGGATACGAGGCCCCGCCGGACGGCCCCCGCGCCCGAGGTCGGCCCCACCGCCCCCGCGGACACCCCGGCGGACACCCCGGCGGACCGAGGCAACCGGTGAACGGAACCCCCATCCTGCTCGCCGAGGTCGCGCTGGTGCGCGGCGGCCGGGTGGTCCGCAAGTGGACCGCCGGCGAGGGCGAGACCCTCAAGATCGGCACCAGCTCGGGCTGCGCCATCCGGGTGGCGGGGCACCCCGATCTGCTGGCCCACCACGCCACGGTGATGCTCGAGGACGGCATCTCCACCATGGTGGCCGAGCCGGGGGGCGAGATCTACCTGAACAACGAGCCGGTCGACGTGGCCCTGCCGGGCCCGGACGATCTGGTGCGCGTGGGGCCGCTCAAGCTGCGGGTCCGCACCGTCCGGCACGTGGACCACCCCTTCCTCAACGTCCGCCTGCCCGGCGGGACGGCCAAGCGGGTCAAGCTCCGCCCCGGCACCTTCGTCATCGGCGACGACCAGGGCGCCCTCAAGCTGCCCGGGGTGGGGCTCCGCCCCCGGCACGCCGCCCTGCTCATCGAGCGCGAGGTGGTCATCCAGGCCCTCGACGGCGAGGTCCTCATCGATGGTCGCCCGGTGGACCGGGTGACCCTGGGCCGAGGCCGGGTGGTGCGGGTGGGGGATGCGCGTCTCTCGCTCGTGAGCCAGGAGCTGCCCCTCTCCCGCTCCCAGGAGGCCCGGGCCTCCGGCCGGACGCCGGATCGACCGCCGACTCCGCGCGCCGCGCCCCCCACCCCGGACCTGGCGGATGTGGCCCCCACGACGCCGCCGGCGACGCGGGATCCGGGCCCGGCCGAGCCGACCTGGGCCGAGGACGAGCCGGACGAGGCGCCCACCATGGTGGGCTCGGCCGACTGGATGCAGCAGGTGATGGCCGAGGAGCAGGCCCGCGAGGCCGAGGAGGCCCGCGAGGCCGAGCAGGCCCGAAAGGCCGAGCAGGCCCGAAAGGCCGAGCAGGCCCGAAAGGCCGAGGAGGCCCGCAAGGCCGAGGAGGCCCGCGAGGCCGAGGAGGCGCGCAAGGCCGAGGAGGCCCGCAAGGCCGAGGAGGCCCGCAGGGCCGATCCCGACGAGGAGGCCACCCGGGTGCTGCCGCGCCCGCTGCTGCCGGGCGATCCCACCTCCACCCCCGAGCCGCCGCCCGAGGTCGAGCCCGATCCGCTGGGCGACGTCATCTCGTGGGAGGAGGACCGCACCCCGCCGGCCCTGTCACGTCGGACCGGGCTCGACGGACCCACCCCCCCGGCCGCCGCCCCCCGGGCCTTCTGGCAGGACGACGCCGACGCCCACGAGGCCACCGACCCGGGCCCGCGACCCGGCCTCGCGCCGCCCTCCCTCCCCGAGGAGTACACCGACCCGGCCCTGGCCCACGACCCGGTCGAGACGGCCGACGATCCGGACTCGGACGCCGGCGTCCTGGTCGACGCACCCGGCGACCTGCCGCCCGTGTGGACCGCCGCCGACGCGGTGGCGGCCGACCGGGCCCGGGCCGAGGCCCAGGACGACCCGCCCGCCGCCGAAGACGCCCGCGACCCCGAGGGGGAGCCGCCCTCGGGTGGCTTCGCGCACCTGCCCGATGGCGCCGAGGTCATGGAGGACGACACCGAGCTCGTCGCCGAGATCGATCTGGGCGAGGCCTTCCTCCAGCCCCGCAGCCCCACCCCCGCGGGCGCCGGCCTGGTCGCCGACGTGGTGGTGTGGGAGCGCGGCACCGTGGTGGACGCCCTGGCGGTCATGACCTCCTGGAAGCAGGGTGGTCTGCAGGTCCGCCTGGCCGGCCAGCACGTCGAGGTCCACGCCCCCGGCGACTGGCACGCCGACGTGGTGCGGGCACCGAGCGACAAGGCGCCGCTCCAGGTCACCGGGGCCGTCGCCCTGGCCGCGGGGGATGCCCTGCTGCTCCGCCACGGCGACCTGAAGGTCCGGGTCCAGGCCGCCGACCGCCCCACCGCGCCCCTCGCCCCCCTCATCACCCTGAGCGTGGCGGTGGGCCTGCCCATCGGGCTGGTGGTGGCCGCCGCCGTCCTGTTCGGCGTGGGCGTGGGCATCGCCAGCTTCGCGCCCAAGGGCGGCGACCTGACCGCCGGCCCCGAGGAGGAGGTCTTCGCCGAGGTCCGGGTGGCGCCGCCCGAGAAGCCCAAGCCCCCCCGCAAGCCGCCGGATCCGGTGCAGGTGGCCGCCGAGCGGGCCCCCGCGGTCACCCAGAAGGTGGTCCAGGAGACGCCGCCGCCGCAGCCGCCGCCCGAGCAGCCCACCTCCTCCGAGCCCAAGTCGGTGAGCTCGGTGCTGAGCCGGCTCAAGGCGAGCGGCATGCGCGGGACCGGCGGCAGCCTGGGCCTGAAGACCACCAGCCTGGGCCCCAGCACCGGGGGCCTGGACATCGGCCAGCGCCTGGCGGGGCTGGGGACCGGCCGGGTGGACGTGGAGCGGAGCGTGTCCACCGCGGGCCTGGTGACCAAGTCCGGCGATGCCGCCGGGAGCGTGGGACGGCTGCAGGGCAGCGATCGCTCGGGCGCTCGCGGCGCGGTCACCCAGGTGCGCAGCCAGGTCAAGGTCGAGGGCCGACTCGACAGGAACAGCGTCCACCGCACGGTCAACGGAAAGGCCCACAAGATCCAGGGCTGCTACGAGCGCCGCCTCGTCAAGAAGCAGGGCCTGGCCGGGCGGCTGGTCATCGACTGGACGGTCGAGCTCGACGGCACCGTCTCGGGGGTCCGGGTGCGGGCGGACACCGCCGGGGACGCCGAGCTGGCCTCGTGCGTGACGGGCGTGGTCAAGACGATGGTGTTCGAGAAGCCCCAGGGGGGCACGGTGACCATCAGCTACCCCTTCCTGTTCCGGGCCGCGGGCGGCTGATCGCGACACGGGCGTCATGACCTGCCCCCGAGCCTTGCCCCGGCGGTGGCCGCGACCCGTCACCCACGGGATGGCACGGGTCATGCAGCACTTGTGCGCCCACCGCCCCGGAGGCCTCGTGCGCCCGCTCCTGCTCCTTCTGGCCCCCCTCCTCGCCACCCCGGCCCACGCCCTGTCGTGCGCCGTCGGCACTCAGTCCACCTTCCCCGCGGACGGCGCCACCGGGGTCCCCACCATCGTCCAGCCGCGCCTGTGGATCCTGGGCAGCCCCGACGCGAGCCCAATCCTGCTGGACGAGGCGGACGCGCCGGTGCCCTTCCAGAGCGAGATCGTCTCGGACGAGGGGGCCGGGGAGCGGGTCCTGGCCCTTCGCCCCGACGCCCCCCTCGAAGCCGGGTCCACCTACCGGCTCATGAGCCCGCTGGCGCCCGACGTGCCCGTCGCCACCTTCACGACGGGGGAGGGCCCCGACGAGACCCCGCCGGCGCCCCCCATGGTCCTCGATGTGGATCGGGACGGGGGCGTGAGCACCTGGGGCCGCTCGCGCTGGAACGCCATCTGGGTGGACGAGCCCGATGAGCCCGTCATCTACGAGGTCGACATCGCCCACCGGGCCGACTTCGAGGTGTTCCGCACCGTCCAAGCGACCGCGTGGCGGGACGAGGACGGCCGCGTGGTGGACGTGGGCTCGGGCGTCTGCGGGGGCCTGGTGGAGCTGGAGCGCGGCGAGCGGCACGTGCGGGTGCGCGCCGTCGACCTGGCGGGCCATGTGAGCGCCGACGCCTCGCCGGAGCGGGCCTCGGGGTGCACGGCGGCGGCCGCGCCGGTGGGGGGCATGGCCTTCGGAGCGGCCCTCCTGGTGGTGGGGCTGCGGCGGCGCCGCGGGTTCGTCCCCCTCCCCCGCTGAGGCCCGGGAGGCCGGGCTATGGTCGGGTCCACCCCGCCCCCGAGGAGCCATGATCCCACCCCGGAGCTGGCGCGACTCCAGCTTCCAGGAGGCCTTCCTGGAGCGGGTCATCGTCCCCGGTTGGCACCTGCTCACCGATGACCGCGCGGTCCGGGCCCCGGGGAGCTGGGCCACGGCCACGCTGCTGCCGGGCTGCCTGGACGAGCCGGTGCTGCTGACCTTCGACGGCGAGCGGCTCCGGGGCTTCGCCAACGTCTGCACCCACCGCCTGGCCCGCCTCGCGGACGGCGCCGGCACCGGGCGCACCCTGGTGTGCCCCTACCACGCCCGATCCTTCGCCCTGGACGGCACCTGCCGCGGCCAACCCCACCTGGGGCGCCCCACCCCGGCCGACGACCTGGTCCCCCTGGCGGTGGCCCGCTGGAACGGGCTGATCTTCGCGAGCCTCGGTCCCGCGGTGCCCTTCGACCGGGCCTTCGGGCCGCTGGGGGAGCGCCTGGGGGTGCTGGACCTCACCGATGGCGCCGTGGAGGACGGTCCCGACTACGTGGTCGAGGGGCCGGCGGTGGCCTGGATCGAGAACTACCTCGAGGGCCTCCACCTGCCCTGGGTCCATCCGGCCCTGGACGCGGTGGTGGATCGGCGCGACTACCGGGTCGAGGCGCTGCCGGGCGGCTCGAGCCTCCAGGTCGGCCCGGTCGGACCCGACACCCCCGCCCTGCCGCTCCCGACGCGCCATCCCCACGCCGATCTGCGCGCCGGCGGGCTCTACGGCTTCCTCTTCCCCCTCACGGCCCTCAACCTCTACCCGTGGGGCCTGTCGGTGAACCTGGTCCAGCCCCTGGGCCCCTGGCGGACCCGAATCCGCTACCGCCGCGTGGTGGTGGACCGGGGGCGGCTGGGCGACGGGGCCGGCGGGGCGCTGGACACGGTCGAGGCCGAGGACCAGGCCATCGTGGCGCGGGTGGTGGAGGGCCTCCGGAGCCGCCTGGCGCCCACCGCACGCCCGCTCCCGGGGCCCGAGGACGCGGTGCTGGCCTGGCATCGGGCGGTGCTCGCGGCGGTGGGGCCGGAGGAACTCACTCCCCGGTGAGCAGCTCGGCGATCCCCCACACGTCGGGGACGCCCAGCAGCATGAGGGGCGCGCCCAGCAGCAGGTCGAACAGGGCCCCACCGGCGATGATGCCCGATGCCACGGCGAAGGCCAGGCGGTTGGCCTGCTCCGGGGCGCGCTTCTGCCAGGCCACGAGGATCATGGCGCCCACGAACATGATGACCGAGTACTTGGCCTCGACGATGAAGGCGATGCCGATGGCGAGGCCGCTCGGGATGAAGCGCTTGACCGGGGAGCCCTCGGGCAGGAGCGCCCGGGTGATGGGGAGGGCCATCCCGAGCAGGAAGCCGGCGATGACCGCGTAGAGGGCGCCCTCGGGCAGGCCGGAGACCCCCTCGGCGAGCAGCTCGGCCATGCCCTTCCAGGCGAAGGCCGCCGGTGCCGGCAGGGCCCGCTCCGGGTCCTCGAGCCCGCCGATGTCCCACACCGTGTCCACCAGCATGTAGGCGGGCACGCACACCACGATGCCGGCGGCGATGCCCACGAGCTGGGCCAGGAACTGCCGGCGCGGCGAGGCGCCGAGGAGGTGGCCCGTCTTGAGGTCCTGCATCATGTCGGCGGCCTGGGAGGCGCCAGCGCCGGTGATGGCGGCGGCCATCAGGTTGGTGGTGGCGGCCCCCGGCGCCAGGCCCGCGAAGGCGATCTGGGTGATCTTGCCCATCCCCCCCACCGGGTTGATGTCGGTCTCGCCCGTGGAGCGGACCGCGATGGTGGCCAGCACCGCCGAGAGGGCCACGGCCACCAGGGTCAGGTACCAGGGGATGCCGAAGAACCACCACGCCGCCACCGTGGCGATGACGGTGGAGATACCGAGGCCTCCGATCCACCAGAGGTCGGGGATCTGGTCGGGGGCGGTGTCCTCCACGTCCTCCTCGGGGCCGTCGGAGGAGCGGCTGAACATCTTGAAGGTCCCCAGGATGCTGCGCCAGTTGACGGCCACCGCGGCCAGCGCCTCGGCCACCATGATGGCGACGCCGGGCCACAGGAGCCACGCCCGGGCGCCCGGCAGCCCCACGAACGACTCGGGAGCCCCCTTCTCGGCGACCAGGGAAGCGGGCATGCCGTCGAACTTCATGAGCCAGCCCGAGGTCCACAGCCCGTCCGCGTCGACCCACGGGCCGGCGGCCCAGCCCTGCGCCACGACCAGCGGCGCGACGACGCCCCACGCCAGCACCGCCCCCAGCAGGAGCGAGGTGCCCACCCGGGGGCCGATCAGGATCCCGGCGGCGCCCAGCACCAGGTTGACCGAGAAGGAGAAGGTCCAGGCCAGCAGCACCGAGACCGGCGCGGCCACCAGCATGAGGCCGGTCGCGCGCAGGGTCTCGGGCGAGAAGCGGTCGAAGATGTGGAGCGGATCGAGGAGCTCGGGGAGGAAGTAGCCCAGGGTGGCGACCCCGAAGGCGAGCACCATCCAGAACAGCAGCGAGCGGGCCTTGGCGAGGGCCTCCTCGCCCGAGGCGAACATGGTGGAGAGGGTCTCGGCGGTGGCGGTGCCGGTGGGGAAGCGGAGCTTCTCGACCACGACCATCTGGCGCCGGAGCGGGACCGCGAAGAAGACCCCCAGGTAGGCGACGCCGGCGGCCCACAGGGTGAGCTCGACATAGTCGAGCTTGTTCTGGGGCTCCATCATGTGCAGGGCCGGGATGGCGGCCACCAGGCCCGCCGCGGAGGTCATGGAGCCCGCCGCCGAGCCTGCGGTCTGGGTGATGTTGGCCTCGAGGAGGCTGTAGGGGCGGCGGAGCAGGCCGAGCTGGCCGATGACGTAGAAGACCGCGTAGCCGAGGATGGCGGCGATGATGGAGCCGCCGAGGGTCCAGCCGATCCGCAGGCCCAGCATCAGGTTGATCCCGGCCACCAGCCCGCCCAGGAGGCAGCCGGTCAGCACCGCCCGCAGGGTGAGCTGGGTGCCCGAAGCGGGCGCCTCGGGCAGGGGCACGCGGGCCTCGGCGGTGGCGTCGGCCCCGTCGGGCACGGGAAGCTTGCCCTCCTCGGGTGCGGGGGGGGTGGGGTCCTCGGGGGTGGCCATGGGCGGGCTCCGGGGTGCGCGACGCCCCGTTGTAGCCGCCCGGGCCGGGGCCGGCGAAGCAGACTCCCCGGTCCGCTACCGGGCCACCTCGAACCGCACCGCCTCGAGGGCCCAGGACGGCGAGGATCCCCGATCCCACACGGTCACCCGGACCTGCCCGTGGCCGTGGCCGACGGCCGCGTCCACCGCGCCCGAGGGGGCCGCGGACGTCCAGCTCGCCGAGGCCAGCGCCGAGGCCGAGGCCGCCGCCCGGAACTCCATGTAGACGTCGACCTCGGGACCGCGCTCGGCGAAGAGGTCCACGCGGGCGAAGCGCCCGTCCCCGGTGAAGCTGACCCCGTCGGAGGTCCACCGCGACCACGCGCCGTCGCCCTCGCCGAAGCCCGCCCCCGAATCGACGGTGGGGGTCGGCGCGACGGTGCCGGAGGCGGTCCAGGTCCCGGCCTCGACGTAGATGCGGCCGTCGCCGCCGGCCCCGCCCACGCCGCCACCGCCGTTCTGGGCACCGCCGGAGCCACCCTCGGCCCGGACCCGGGCCCCGCTGAAGATCGTGACCGTCTCCCCGCGGAGCAGGATGCTGCCCCCGGACCCGCCGCCCCCTCCGCCGTTGTTGGAGATGGTGGCGCCGCTGCCGTTGGCTCCGTCGGCCAGGATGTCGCCGCGTACCTCGATGGTGTCGGCCTCGATGAGGATGGCCCCCCCGCCGTGGCCACCGTGGCCGCCCCGCCCGCGGTGATCCTCGTCCGAGCC
The DNA here is from genome assembly GCA_964586865.1 of uncultured Enterobacteriaceae bacterium. Lineage (GTDB taxonomy): Bacteria > Myxococcota_A > UBA796 > UBA796 > REDI01. The sequence goes on along the minus strand of CAZPJM010000055.1, from coordinate 3,475 downwards.
GGAGGCGCCACCGCCGCTCCCCAGGTGCAGGACCTGGAGCTCGCTGTCGCCGTAGGTGAAGCCGCCCCGCGCCCGCGCCGAGCCGTTGTTGGGGCAGGCCGGCCCGTTGGCACCGGCGGTGCCGTAGCCGCCCCCGGCGCCGCCGCAGCCGTAGTTGCCGGGGTCGTAGCCGCCGCCGCCGCCGCCACCCGAGACATTGTTGTTGCTGACCTCGTGGCCCTCCCGGTACCAGCCCAGGATGGACTCGCCGGGCTGGCCGTGGGTGCCCTGGAGCTGGCCGGTCATGTAGGCCCACTCGGCCCGGCCGCCCCGGTAGCCCCGGCCGCTGGCGTCGATGGCGGTGCCGGCCCCGATGCTCACCGTCCCGCGGGCCCGCAGGATCACCTTGCCGCCGTCGGCGCCGTTCCAGGCGCGGGGGACGATGCGGGCCGTCCCGGAGAGGGTGATGTCCTCGTACTCGTGGACGCCGGGCTCCAGCACCAGGGTCCCGCTGGTGAGGACCAGGTCCTCGGTGCCGGTCCCGTAGCCCCCGCCGGTGGCCACCACCGCCCCGCCGTCCAGCGCCGCCCCTTCGAGGGTGGAGCCGGTGCGGGTCAGATCGGTGCCGCGCAGGGTCAGGGCGGTGGGTCGCACCGCCTCGCACACGATGGCGGTGCCGTCCCAGCCCGCCACCTCGTCGTCGTCGCAGGCCGCCGACGGGGCCGCCAGGGTGGCGTCTCCATCCAGCAGATCGGCGGGCACCGCGTCCAGCTCGGTCCAGGAGATCACCCCGTCCGCCAGATCGGCCGGCACGGCGTCCACCTCGGACCAGGACACCACCCCATCGGAGAGATCCGCCGGCAGCCCCGACAGCTCGGACCAGTCCACCGCCCCGTCCGCCAGGACCGCGGGCACGCTCGTGATCTCCGACCAGTCCACGAGGCCGTCGGCCAGGGCCGCCGGGATGGCCACCACCTCGGTCCAGTCCACCACGCCGTCCGCCAGGTCCATGGGGATCCCCGACAGGTCCGACCAGTCGTCCGCGTCGCCGTCGGCGATGTCCGCGGGCACATCGCCGATCTCCGACCACGTGACGGTGCCGTCCGCCAGGTCGACGGGGGCATCCACGATCTCGTCCCAGGCGATCTCGCCATCGACGAGGGCGGGCGGCAGGTCCGTCACCGCATCCCACGACGGCGCGTAGTCGGCGGGCAGGCACACCCCGAGGGCCAGCCCCTCGATGGCCTCGTCACCGGGGATGGCGGACAGGATCCCCTCCAGGTCACGCCCCCCCACCGTGTCGGCGTCCCCGGCCCGCTCCGCCCAGGCCGCGTAGGGCACGTGCCCCAGGGGGACCAGGTCCATCTCCACGTCATCGGCGATGGTCACCCCGAGCCAGATCTCGGGCCCGCCGGCGAAGAGGGCCAGGTCGAGGGTCCCCCCATCGGCCCCCAGGCGCGCCGTGAAGCTGCCGCGGTCGAAGGTGACCGGGAAGGCGTCCTCCCACACGGGAACGGCGGGATCGGGGGCGTCGTAGAGGGCGAATCGCACGTCCAGGGTCTCGTCGATGACCTGGCCGTCGGCGTCGGTGAGCCGACCCTGGACCGGGATGACGCCATCCGGGGCGGCCTGGGCGGGCAGCGCGGCCATCAGGGCCAGGGCCGGGAGCAGACGCGGGGCAGCCGACATGGGAACTCCTACCGGCCGCGGGTGGGGCCGAGACCGAGCGTGAGGCGGTAGCGGTCGCTGGCGGTGCGCTGGAGGGCCTCGGGCTCGCCGACCACCACGTCCAGGGCGTAGGCCTGACCCGCGGTCCGACCGCCGCCCGCCGTGGGTCCGAGGGCCGGGGCCGCTGGCGGGGGCGCATCCGGCAGCGTCCGGATGGACCGGAAGTCCGAGTCACAGCCCCATCCGAGCGCACCCACCAGCGCCAGTCGCCACCACCAGGCCACGGCCACCTCCAGGGCCGGGAGGCTACCAGCCCTGGGGGATCCCCCCACGAGACGATCGGCGTCCAGGGTGGTGGCGACCCCCGGTCGGGCCGTGCGAGGGCGCCCTCGAAGGCCTGCTCGAGCCCGCGCCCACCCGCACATCGGGCGCATGGGGCCTCCGGGAGGGGGAATGGGGGGTCCCCCCATGATCGTGACGGCCCGGCGACACGGTGGCGACGAAGGCCGGGGATCGCCCGGTCGACGGGGCCCACGCGGGTGCGGTAGCCTTCATGGTGGGAGGCGTGGACCAACGGCCTCCCCCTGGAGCGACGACCCGTGAAGCCTGTCCGCACCGCGCGCCTGCCCCTCGAGGGCCCCCGTCCCGGGAGCCTGCGCCATCAGGTGACGGTCAGCGACTCCGACTACGTCGACCTGCGCGCCGCGCCGACGACCCTCCTCCCCCAGCTCGCCCGGTTGCTGGGCTTCCGGTATGGCTACACCCCCACCCCCGACGCCCTCCGGCGGGCCACCGCCGCCGGCGGGGAGGTCTTGTACGCGCCCGAGGCCGGGGTCGTGGCCACCGTGCCCGCCGCCGACGCGGTGCGCCTGCTGGGCAGCACCCACGGCAGCCTGCAGAACCTGGGCGGGGTGGTGGCGCTGGTGGGCATCGCCGTGCCGCGCTCCGACACGGACCTGCTCGCCGACGAGACCGGGCTGCGCTTCCGCTGGTTCGGCCTCGACGATCCCCTGGACGAGGATGCCCGGCGGCGCGAGACCGAGCGCATCGCCGAGGCGGTGAAGGGCGTCTACTACGGCTACGCCGACACCCCCGAGGCCCGGACGGTCTTCGACCACCTGGCGGCCCGGGTCGACGAGGACGCCTCCCGCTTCCTGAAGCTCGTGAACGGCCTGTGCCTCACCCACACGGGCGAGCGGGTGACCCTGTTCGCGCCCGACCGCTTCCCCACCGGCCGCGGCGTCCCCGAGGCCCTCGCCGCCATCGCCCGGAACCTGGCCCACGACCGCCTGGACTACCGGCTGCGCAAGCGGGGCTTCGCCGAGACCGGCGAGTGGGGCTTCTTCGAGGGGGAGAGCGTGAGCCCGGTGGCCACCGCGCGGCTGTACTCCCGGGTGGTGTAGGGCCGCGTCCGAGCGTGACGAAACGCCACACCCCAGATGGTCGCGACCCACCGACAGGGCCTGTATTCATGGGTCCACGGAGGACCCATGCGCATCGTGCTTCCCCTGCTCGCCCTGTCCCTCGCCGCCTGCGGCGAGGAAGACGACGGCATGGCGGTCACCCCCTGCTCCGAGGAGTCCCGGGCCGGCCCCATCTCGGTCGGCACCACCGCCGGCGCCCCCGAGGACGGCTTCGTGACCACCCTGCAGACGGCCGAGCCCGCCCCGCCCGAGGTCGGGGAGAACACCTGGTCCTTCCGGCTGACCGACGGCGACGGCCAGGTGCTCGACGGCTGCGACGTGGGCTTCTTCCCCACCATGCCCGACCACGGGCATGGCACGCCCACCGACCCGGTCCTCACCGACCTGGGGGACGGCACCCACCA
>CAZPJM010000054.1:0-21005 GCA_964586865.1 uncultured Enterobacteriaceae bacterium | reverse complement strand
ATCGTCGAGGGCCGCCTGGGCAAGTTCTACGCCGACATGGTGCTGCTCGAGCAGCCCTTCGTGAAGGACGACAAGAAGACGGTCGAGCAGATGCTCACCGACGCCGTCGCCCGTATCGGCGAGAACATCCAGATCCGCCGCTTCACCCGCTACGTCCTCGGCGAGGGCCTCCAGAAGAAGGAGGAGGACTTCGCCGCCGAGGTCGCCGCCACGGCGGGCGTCGGGTAGCGGGACCCACGGCCCCCGGCACCGCCGGGGGCCTTGCTGCATCTGGGACCGCCCACCGGGAGCCCCCCATGTCCGACGCCGTCTACGAGAGTGTCCTCATCAAGGTCTCTGGCGAGATGCTGGGGGGGGACCGCGGGAACGGCGTCGATCCCACCACCCTCGGTCGCTTCGCCGAAGAGATCATCGCCGCCCGCGACGTGGGTGTGCGCGTGGGGGTGGTGATCGGGGGCGGCAACATCTTCCGGGGCATGAAGGGCGCGGCCGAGGGCATGGACCGGGCCAGCGCCGACTACATGGGCATGCTGGCGACGGTCATCAACGGCATCGCCCTGCAGGACGCCCTCGAGCGCCGCGGCTGCGAGACGCGCCTCATGTCGGCCATCGCCATGTCGGAGATCTGCGAGCCGTACATCCGGCGGCGCGCCATCCGCCACCAGGAGAAGGGCCGGGTGGTCATCTTCGCGGCTGGGACGGGCAACCCGTACTTCACCACCGACACCGCGGCCTCGCTGCGGGCGGCCGAGATCGGCGCCCAGGTCATCCTCAAGGCCACCAAGGTGGACGGCGTCTACGACAAGGACCCGACCCTCCACGCCGATGCGCGCCGCTTCGACCAGCTCACCCACCTGGACGCCCTGTCCCGCGAGCTGAAGGTCATGGACGCCACCGCCATCAGCCTCTGCATGGACAACCAGCTCCCCATCGTGGTCTTCGACCTGAACGTGCGGGGCAACATCGCCCGCGCCGTCCGGGGCGAGGCGGTGGGCACCCGGGTCGGCCCGGCCTGAGCCGGCGCCGTGCCCCCGTGGGCCCACCGCTGCGTTAGGCTGCGCGACCACCGCTTGGAGACCCCATGGATGACTACCTCGAGGCCATGCGCGAGGACATGGCCAAGGCCATCGAGGCCCTGGGCACCAGCCTGACCACCGTGCGGACCGGCCGCGCCACCCCCAAGCTGGTCGACGGGGTCCAGGTCCAGGTCCAGTCCTACGGCGCCACCATGCCCCTGAACCAGCTCGCCACCGTGCAGGCCCCCGATGCGCGCCTGCTCGTCGTCACCCCCTGGGACAAGTCGACCCTCTCCGACATCGAGCGCGGGATCATGGCGGCGGGCCTGGGCCTGAACCCGAACAGCGATGGTCAGGTCATCCGCATCCCGGTGCCGCCCCTGACCGCCGAGCGTCGGGCCGACCTGGTGAAGCAGGTGCGCAAGTACGGCGAGGACGCCAAGGTGCGGGTGCGCCACGTCCGTCGCGAGTACAACGACACCTTCAAGGACGCCGAGAAGGACGGGGACATCTCCGAGGACGACCTGCGCCGGTACCTGGGCCAGGTCCAGGAGGCCACCGACGCCCACGTCCAGAAGGTCGACGCCATGGTCGAGGCCAAGGAGGCCGAGGTCCAGGAGGTGTGAGCGTGGATGCGCCGGTGCCGCGCCACGTGGCCATCATCATGGATGGCAACGGGCGGTGGGCGACCCGCCAGGGCCTGCCCCGGGTCCGCGGCCACGAGGCCGGGGCCGACTCGGTGCGTGAGATCGTGCGGTCCTGCGGTCGTCTCGGCGTCGAAGTGCTCACGCTCTACAGCTTCTCCACCGAGAACTGGCACCGCCCCGACGAGGAGGTCCAGGCGCTCATGACCCTCCTGGAGCGCTACCTCCGCGACGAGCTCCAGGAGCTCATGGACAACGACGTGCGGCTCTCCGCCATCGGCCAGCTCCACCGGCTGCCCGACCGGGTTCGGCAGGGGCTCGAGGCGGTCAGCCAGATCACGGCCGGCAACCAGGGCCTCCGCCTCGTGCTGGCCCTCTCCTACGGCGGCCGGGCCGAGATCGTCGACGGGGTCCGGCGGCTCGCCGAGCGGGTGGCGGCGGGCGAGCTCGAGCCGGGCGCCATCGACGAGCGCACCATCGATGCGGCCCTCTACACCGCGGGCCTGCCGGACCCGGACCTGCTGGTGCGGACCAGCGGCGAGCTCCGGCTGTCCAACTTCCTCCTCTGGCAGGTGGCCTATGCCGAGCTGTACGTGACCGACGTGCTGTGGCCCGACTTCCGGGAGCCCCACCTGCGCGACGCCTTCCGCAGCTACGGGGCCCGGCAGCGTCGCTTCGGCAGGACGGGCGAGCAGGCCGAGGCCGACGCGTGATCGTCCGGGTCGTCGCGGCCCTCGTGGGCCTGGCGGTCCTGCTCCCGGCCATCGTCCTCGGTGGTCCGGTGGCGGTCCACCTGGCAGTGCCGCCCGCCGTGGTGATCTGCCTGCACGAGTACGCCCGCATGGCCTTCCCCCAGGCGGTGGGTCCGGCCTTCGCGTGGCTCCTCGGCATCGCCTTCCTGCCCTACGCCGCGGTGCTCGCCCTCGGCTTCGAGGCCGGCTTCGTGGCCGGCGCCCTCGTCCTGGTCGCCACGTCGGTGCGGGTCGTGCTCCGTCCCGGGACGTCGCTGGATGCGGCGTTCTCGGCGATCGGGCGCTATGTGTTCGGGGCGGCCTGGATCGGGCTGCTCGTCTTCCTGCCCCTGCTGCGCGCGCTGCCGCAGGGCCTCACGTGGGTGTTTCTCGCCTTGGCCCTCGCCTGGCTCGCCGACACCGGAGCCTACTTCGCCGGCCGTACCCTCGGCCGGACGCCGCTGCACCCGACCCTCTCTCCCAAGAAGACGGTCGAGGGCTACGTGGGCGGGGTCATCGCCTGTACCCTGGGCGCCGCCCTCTTCGCCTGGGTCGGGGCCCCCGTGTGGCAGATCCCCGCCGAGGGGGCCTGGGTGGACGGCGCCCTCGTGCTGGACCCGCTCCCCGGCGTCGGCATCGCCGATGTCCTGGTCCTCGGCGTCGGCATCGGCACCCTGGGCGTGGTGGGGGATCTGGCCGAGAGCCTGGTCAAGCGGGCCACCGGCGTGAAGGATACGGGCACCCTGCTGCCTGGCCATGGTGGGCTGCTCGACCGGGTCGACAGCCTGCTCTTCGTGGTCCCGGCCCTCTACGGCTACGCGACCTGGGTGGAGACGGGCGGATGAGCTTCCTCACCTTCGGCCTCGGGGCCGTCATCGCCATCGTCGTCCTCGTGGTCGTCCACGAGTTCGGCCACTTCCTGGTGGCCAAGCTGTTCCGGGTGGGCGTCCCCGTCTTCAGCGTCGGCATGGGGCCGCGGGTGTTCGGCGTCCGCTGGCGGGGCACCGACTACCGCCTCTCGGCCTTCCCCATCGGCGGCTACGTCCGCATGGCCGGCGCCGATCCCTTCGGCGAGGAGGACGCGTCCGGCGGCCGCGTCGACCCGGACACCGACTTCATGCGAAAGCCCGTCTGGCAGCGGCTGCTCATCATGCTGGCCGGGCCCGGCGCCAACATCGTCCTCCCCGTCCTCCTGTTCACCACGCTCTTCCTGCTCGGCTACCCCGAGTTCCCCGCCGTCTTCGGCACCGTGGCCCACGACAGCCCCGCCTGGCAGGCCGGGCTGCGCGAGGGCGACCGGGTGGTGGCGGTGGACGGGGAGCCCGTCAAGGTCTACCGACAGCTCGAGCGGCGGCTGGTGGCCCTGGCCGACCAGCCCACCACCCTCACCGTCGAGCGGGGCAGCGAGACCGTCCAGGTCGTCCTGCCGCCCGAGGCCACCCCGCTGGTCGGGCCCGCCACCCTCGACGAGCTCGGCTTCGGCGCCATGCGGGGCTTCCTCTCCACCCGGGTGGGGGTGTCCGAGCCCGACAGCCCGGCCGGTCGCGCCGGGATCGGCACCTTCGACGCCATCATGGAGGTCGACGGTGCCGAGGTGGGCTCGTGGGACGCCATGATGGCCGCCCTGACGCCCGGCACGGCCCACCGGGTGCGGGTGCGCAGCCGCCGCCCCGGCGACGAGGAGGCCACCGAGCGCAGCCTCAGCCTGGAGCCGGTCCCGGGCTGGAGCGCCCGGCCCGGCGATCCCTGGACCAACCCCTGGGGCCTGGTGCCCTCCGACGTCTTCGTGGGCGGGCTGCGCGACGGGCGACCCGCCACCCGGGCCGGGGTCCGCGAGGGCGACCGGCTCTGGAAGGTCGACGGCGAGGTGGTGCACGACTTCGTCCACCTGATGGGGCTGGTCCGTGCCGCCGCGGGCGACGACCTGGAGGATCCGCGGGCCATACCGGTGACGCTCATCCGCGAGGGCGAGCCCATCGCGCTCTCCATCACGCCCACCCTGGTCTCCGAGCCCACCCCCTACGGCACCCGCACCCGACCCATCCTGGGCATCGAGCCGGTGCCCCAGGCGCGGGTCCTCCCCGATCGCGTCTATGTGCAGTACGGGCCGGTGCAGTCCGTGGGCCTGGGGCTGGCTCAGACCTGGGACGCCGCCTCCACCATCTTCGCCGGCTTCGACTCGCTCATCCGCGGGAACAACGATCCGCGGGACATGGTCGGGGGCCCGGTGGCCATCTTCACCATCACCGGCCAGTCGCTCTCCATGGGCTTCTACGCCTACAGCAACACCATCGCCATCATCAGCATCTCCCTGGCCATCGTGAACCTGCTGCCGGTGCCCGCCCTCGACGGCGGCCAGATCGTGGTCTTCCTCATCGAGTGGGTGCGGGGCCGACCCCTCTCGGCCGAGATCCGCATGCGGATCCAGATGGCCGGGGTGGTGGTGCTCTTCGCCCTCATCGTGCTGGTCACCGTCAACGACGTGGGCCGGCTCATCTTCCCCCCTGGCTGAGGGCCGGATGGACGGGTCCGATCCGGGCACCGGGGGTGCGGTGCTGGCCGTGGACACGGCGGGCCCGGTCATCGGCGTGGGGCTCCGCGCCCCCGATGGCACGACCCGGGTCCGCACCGAGCGGATCGCCCGGGGCGCCGAGACCCGGCTGGTCCCGTGGGCCCTCGCCCTCCTCGAGGAGGCCGGCCTCCGCCGGGGCGACGTGGTGGGGGTGGCCGTGGCGGCCGGCCCGGGCGCCTTCACCGGCCTGCGGGTGGGGCTGGCGACCGCCTGCGGCCTGGCCCAGGGCCTCGGTGTGCCGGTCGCGAGCCTGTCCTCCCTTCGATCCCGCGCCTGGCCCCACCGGGGCGAGCTGCCGGTGCTGGCGGCCCTGGATGCGCGGAAGGGGAGGGTCTACGCAGCCCTCTTCGACCAGGACGGCCGGGTGAGGGGCGGTCCGGGCGATGTCGCTCCCGCGGTCGCGGTGGCCTGGGCCGGCGGCCCCTTCCGCGCCACCGGCGAGGGCTGCCTGGTCTACCGCGCGGCCGTCGAGGCGGCGGGCGGGGCGGTGGTCGCGGAGGCCGACGATCCCTGCCTGCCGGCCCTGGCCCACCTGGGGGCCCTGGCCCTGGCCCGGGGGGAGGGGAGGGACCCGGTGCAGGTCCGGCCGCGCTACCTGCGCGAGGCCGACGCGGTGGCCAAACGGCGCTGACGTCGCGCCCCTTGCGGCCCGGGCCCGCGCGCCTACCTTCGCCGCCCAGGAGGAGCCATGCCCTCGGACCTGTCCCTGGCCGTGTTCGGCGCCACCGGCGCCGTCGGCCGCGAGATCCTCACGGTGCTCGACCGGACCCGCTGGCGCCCCGAGCGGATCGTCGCCGCCGCCTCGCCCCGCACCACCGCCACCCACGTGGACTACGGCGACGACAACCTGCCCGTCGAGGATGCCCGCGACGTGGATCTGGCCCTGGTGGACGCCGCCATCCTGGCCACCCCCGCCCCGGCCGCCCGGGAGTGGGGGGAGCGCGCCATCGACGAGGGCATCCCCGTCATCGACGTGGCGGGGGCCTTCCGGGACGAGCCCGACGTCCCGACGGTGGTGCCCTGGATCAACCCCGAGGCCCTGGCGGCCTCGGGCCTGCGCGGCGTGGTCTCGCTCCCCGAGGGGCCCGCCCTGCTCGTGGCGTCCGTCCTCGGGCCGCTGGCCCGGTCCGGGATCGTCGGCCCCGCCCACGCCACCGTGCTGGTGCCGGCCTCGCACTGGGGCCGCGACGGCATCGAGGAGCTCTCCCGCCAGGTGGTCTCCCTGTTCAACACCCAGCCGCCGCCCCGCGCCATCTTCCCGGACGGCCTGGCCTTCGACCTGCTGCCCGCCCTGGGCGAGCCCGGCGAGGACGGCTGGACCGAGGTGGAGGACCGGGCCCGGGCCCAGCTCGGCGCCCTGCTGGGGGCCGACCTGCCGGTGAGCCTCACCCTGGTGGGGGTCCCCGTCTTCTCCGGCACCGCCGCCAACGTGGTGCTGGAGCCGGCCCGGCACGTGCTGCCCGATCTGGTGGCCCGGATCCTCGAGGACGGCGGCGTGAAGGGCCCCGAGCAGCCGGGCACCCGGCATCTGCCCCGTCCCCGCCGGCAGGACGGCCAGCCCTTCGCGCGGGTGGGCCGGATTCGGGTCGATGGGGCGGGGCGGCTTCACCTGTGGGCCGCCATCGACGCGGTGCGGGCGGTGGCGACCGCCTCGGCCAGCCTGGTGGCGGCCTCCTTCCGGGACCGGATCCAGGCCGCCGCCGAGGACTGAGCGGGGCCGCCAGCCGCGGTGACACTCTGTCCACCGCCCGAGCGGGGTCGGTGGGGCCGTGACATCCTGTCGAGGGCCGCCCGATCGGCGCCCCCAGGACCGCCTCGTGGCCCTGGCTCGGACCTTGCAAGTCCGCCCCTCCGAGGTCTCCATGCTCTGGCTCGCCGCCCTGCTCGCCACCCAAGCTCCCGCCGCCCCGCCCACCGGCGTCTCCGCCCTGCTGGAGGCCGGCGGCAACGGCGCTGTCCTGAAGGGCAGCGTCGACGCCGACGGGGACTTCTTCGCCTTCGTCCGCCAGGGGAGCGCCGTCATCGTCGACGTCCGCACCTGGGAGACGGTGGTGGCGGAGCCCTGCAACGTCGAGGGGGTGGCCCTGGTGGAGGGCCCCGACGGCGACGAGGTCTGGGTCGGCTGTGAGCAGGGCGATGTCCGTCTGACCCGCCTCGTCGACGGAGAGCTGGTGGAGCTGGTGGACCAGGACAGCGAGCTCCTCCGGGTCGATGCCGTGGTGGACGGCACCCTCGAGGCCCTCCACGGGGTCCCCGACTTCGAGCAGGTCATCGCGGTCATCCGCCCCGCCCAGACCGACGTCCGCCAGCTCGCCATCATCGACGCCACCAGCCTGGAGGTCGCCCAGGCCCTGCCCCTGCCCCTCGATGGCTACGTCACCAGCGAGGTCGGCGCGCGTCATCTCTTCCTGGTCCACCGCCAGGCCTTCATGTCGACCCTCCTCCTCGGTGGCGTGGCCCCCAACGTCAACCTCATGGGCCTGCCCATCGACGTGGTCGACCTGGCGCCCACCCTCGCCGACACCTGCTGGTCCATGCAGCGGGGCAGCGATGGGCAGGTCGCCACCTACCTGCCCTTCCAGCTCGGCTACAACGTGCTCTTCCAGTCGACCCCCGGCATCCAGGCCATCGGCGTCTCCCTGGACCCGGACGACGAGTTCGGGCTCCTCGCCTTCGACGATCGGGTCGAGGTCTACACCCTGACCACCGGCAACGTGGGGCCGCTCCTGGACACCTTCGACATCGACGTCTCCCTCCGCGACGTGGTGGTCGGCCCGGGGGGCTACACCCTCGCCGGGACCGCCGACGGCCGCGTCGCCGTGCTGTCCGATCGTCCCTGGCTGAGCGACGTCCGTGCCGACGCCCGCAACGTCTCCGAGGGGCAGGAGATCACGCTGGACTTCTCCACCGATCGCCCGGGCGAGTGGCGGGTCACCCTCGGCGGCACCTGGCGCGGGGGCGGGCAGGAGCTGGCCTCGGGACGGGTGGACGCGGCCGGGCCGGTGAGCGTCGAGCTGACGGTCGGGGACTGGCTCGAGGGCGACAACTACGTCTTCGCACGCCTCACCGACGAGAACGGGCGGCAGGGCCACGGGGGGGTCGCCCTGTCCGTCGACACCGCGCCCGACCGGGTCGCCCTCGATCCCGGCGATGTCTCGACCGACGATGGACGGATCGAGCTGACCTTCCCTGCGGTGGAGGCGCCGGACCTGGCCTCCTACACGGTGTATGTGACCACCGTGCCCTTCACCGCCGACGACTGGCCCCAGGCCGGACCCGCCTACGAGGGCCCCGACGAGGGGCTCGAGGCCCCGGTCACCGTGCCCGCCGACGGGGCCGACCCGGTGCGCGCCAGCATCGCGCCGGTCACCAACGAGACGACGTACTACATCGCCGTGCGCGCCACCGACGCGGGTGGCCTGGAGGGACCGATGAGCCAGGTGGTCGAGGTGACCCCCCGACCCAGCCGCAGCGCCGCCGACCTGGCGGGAGAGCAGGGCGGCCTGGACTGCAGCACCACGGGGGCCCGGGGCCTGGCCGGCCTCGGGCTGCTGGGGCTTCTGGGTGCCGGGCTCGCCCGCCGACGGCGGGGCCTCCTGGGTGCGGCGGCGGTGCTGGGCGGGCTGCTGGTGATGCCGGGGGCGGCCCGGGCCCAGGACGACGCCGACGAGGGCGGTCGCGAGCCGATGCCCGGCGAGGAGCCCGATGCCTCCGACGAGGACGGCGAGGACGACCTGCCCACCCCCGAGGAGATCCTGGCCCAGGCCCAGGCCGAGGAGGCCGCTCAGGACGACGCCGGCCTCGAGCTCTACGACCCCGACGACGGCGATGGGACCTCGGCGTGGGCCAATGTGGAGATCCGCTACGGGGTGCTGGCCCTGCCCGAGGACAACGTCATCCGGCGGGTCCACGGCAACACCAGCATCCTCCACGTCGAGGTGGGCCCGCAGATCTTCCGCTTCGTGGAGCTGGACTTCGGCGCGGGAATCGTCCAGCAGACCGACCAGCGCTTGAGCCAGGACGGCCAGAGCCGGGGTCTGGGCGAGACCCAGCTCCAGATCGTGCCGCTGGCCATCTCGGGCACCTTCCGCCTGCACATCCTCGACGAGCAGCTCTTCGTGCCCTACGCCAGCGCCGGCCTCGACTGGTGGGTGTGGCGCCAGCGGCAGGGCCTGCCCGACGCCGAGGAGCGGGATGTGCTCACCGGCTCGGACATGGGCTGGCACTTCTCGGTGGGCGGCCAGTTCCTCCTCGACACCTTCGGGCGGGAGCGGGCGAGCCTCCTCGAGGCCCAGACCAGCATCAACGACTCGTGGCTCACCTTCGAGTACCGGCGGCAGCGCTTCCCCAACTCCCAGGGCTTCGACTTCTCGGCCGACGTGTTCACCGCCGGGCTGAAGTTCGACCTGTAGAGCCGCCGATGGACGGGCCCGACGACCAGCGCTGGAAGCTGGTGCTGGAGTACGACGGCACCGACTTCGTCGGCTGGGAGGTCCAGCCGGGGCATCGCTCGGTCCAGGGCGCCATCGAGGAGGCGCTGGCGGGGCTGCTGGGCCACCCGGTCCGGGTGAGCGTCAGCGGGCGGACCGACGCCGGTGTCCACGCCCTCGCCCAGGTGGCCTCGGTCCGCACCCCCGTCCGGCGGTCGGCCCGCGCCATGCGGGACGGGCTCAACGCCAGGCTGCCGGCCGATGTGGCGTGCGTCCGGGCCGAGGGGGTGCCCCTCGACTTCGACCCGCGGCGGGGCGCCCGCGAGAAGCACTACCGCTACACCTTCCTCGACCGGCCCGCCCGGAGCCCCCTCCGAAGGGACCGGGCCTGGCACCTGCGCCGCCCCCTCGACGCGGGCGCCATGCACGAGGCGGCGCAGGCGCTGGTGGGCACGCATGACTTCGCGGCCTTCCGCGCCTCGGGGTGTGGCGCTCGGAGCACCGTCCGGACCCTGCCGGGCTGGCGGGTCGTGCGCCGGGACTCCGAGATCCACCTCGACGTGCGCGGGCATGGCTTCCTGCGACACATGATCCGCATCGTGGCCGGCAGCCTCGTCGAGGTGGGCCTGGGCCGTCGGCCCGTCGGGTGGATGGCCCGGGTCCTGGAGGGGCGGGATCGGACCGCCGCCGGCCCCACCGCCCCGGCACGCGGCCTCTGCCTGGTGTCGGTCCGCTACCCCGAGCTGCCCCCGGGGCCCGACGCGGGCTGATGGTGCCCGCGCCGGCCGGGCTCAGTCGTCGTCCTCGTCGTCCAGGTCGTCGTCGTCATCGCCGTCGTCGTCGAAGAGGTCCTCGTCGTCGATGTCGTCGTCCAGCTCATCGGAGCTGGGGGAGGGGAGGGGCTCGGCCGGGGCGCCGCGGCCCTTCTTCCGGGACCGGCGTCCGGCGGCCAGGGTGGCCTCGATGTCCTTGGCCGGAGCCTGGCGCTGGTCGGCGCCGCAGTTGGGACAGATGGGATCGGGGCGGTTCAGGTCATAGAACCGGGTCCCGCACTCGAAGCACGTGTAGCGCGTGCCGAGCTTGGACTTGGTCATGGCGTCTCCGTGGCCGCGCCGCGGCCGGGTCGCACGAGGGTGGCCCAGGACCCTCGGTCCGATCGCCCCGCAGGACAGTCAGGGAAAGGTCAAGGGACCACGGGTCTACCACGGGTCCGACCCGCGTCAAGCAGCTACCTGTCGAGAACTCGTGTAGGATGAGGCAACCCAGGACTGGGCCCGTGACGGGCCCGCGACGAGGTCAGCCCATGACACGCATCCTCCTGCTCTCCCCTGCGCTCCTCCTCGCCTGCAACGGCGGCGGGTCGGGCGGCGATGGCGAGTGGTCCTCCAGCGACATCCGCATCGACGCGGCCGGTGCCGGCGACGACACCGTCGAGAGCGACGGCGCCCGCCTGTGCCGCTCCACCAACGGCAACCTCTACGCGGTCTGGTACGACGACCGCGAAGGCGGCAACGACGTCTGGTTCCAAGTCTCCCGCGACGGCGGCTTCTCGTGGGCGAGCCAGGCCATCCGCGTCAACCGCGGCGAGGGCGAGGCCACCTGGCCCGACATCGCCTGCGTCGGCAACACCGTCTTCGTCGTCTGGGAGGACACCCGCGACGGGGAGCTCGAGAACAAGAACGTCTACTTCAACCGGTCCGACTCGGCGGGCACGCGCTGGCTCGAGGAGGACGTCCTCCTCGACGCGGACCCGGATGGCGACGCCCAGTCGATCCGGCCGCGGATCGTGAGCGCGGGCGACGAGGTCCACGTGGCCTGGGCCGACGCCAACAACGGCGCCTTCGACATCTACACCGCGTCCTCCACCAACCGGGGCTCGGCCTTCGGTCCGCCGGTCCGGGTCAACGACGACGCGCCGGGCTCCTCCTACTCGGCCTCCCCCCAGCTCATCGCCGATGGCGACGGCAACGTGATGCTGGCCTGGGAGGACTCCCGGAACCAGCTCAACGACATCTACTTCGCCCTCTCCCAGGACTCGGGCGCCTCCTGGGGTGCCAACGTCCGCCTCGACGGCGGCGATGCCCCTGGCTCCTCCGACAGCTTCGCCCCCGCCCTCGCCACGGGCGGCGGCCACGTCTACGTCACCTGGCACGACGAGCGGAACGGCGGCCGCGACATCTTCATGAACTGGTCGGCCGACGGCGGGGCCACCTGGGCCACCGACGCCATCCCCGTCGAGTCCACCGCCGAGGGCATCAACGCCCCCGGCACCTTCGACGCGCTCTACCCGCAGGTGGCCATGACCGGCACCACCGCCCACCTCGTGTGGCAGGACCGGCGCAACGGCGGCTTCGACATCTACTACCGCTCCTTCGTGGACGGCGCGGCGCGGGAGCTCGAGCACGAGCGCGAGGTGGCGCAGGGCGACATCGAGGCCGCCGACGGCGAGATCCGCCTCGACATCGGCGACCAGCCCGGGTTCTCCAACGCGGTCCAGCCGCGGATCGCGGTGCGCGGCGACACCATCGCGGTGGCCTGGGAAGACCGGCGCTTCGACGGGCAGGAGGGCGAGCCCGAGGGCTTCAACGAGCTCTACTACAACTACTCCGAGGACGGCGGGCTCTCCTTCGAGGTCCGGGACGACTTCCGGCTGGACAGCTGGCCCGAGGGGCGCAAGTACGCCACCGACCTCCAGATCCGGCTCGGCGACGACGAGGAGATCCTGGCCCTCTGGCAGGATGGTCGGCGCGGGAACAGCGACGTCTTCTTCGCCAACATCCCGCTCGGCGAGACCGGGACCGCCCCGCCCTCCGACGCCGGGGTCGGCGACGACGGTGCGGGAGACGATCCCGACGCCGAGTGACGGTCCCCGGGCCCCCCGGTCCCTTGACACCCCGGGACGCGGTCGATAAGGCCGCGGGGCTCAACGGACCGTTGGTCCGTCCCTGGTCTACGCGAGCGGGCCCCTCCGGTGGCCCGCTTCCTGCTCACGGTGAATCGATGCGCACCCCTTCCGCCAAGCCGGGCGAGGTCGAGCGCGCGTGGTTTGTGGTCGACGCTTCGGACTACAACCTCGGCCGCCTCGCCACCCGCGTCGCCACGGTCCTCCGCGGCAAGCACAAGCCGATCTTCACGCCCCATGTGGACACCGGCGACTTCGTCGTGGTCATCAACGCCTCCAAGGTCAACCTGACCGGCGGCAAGCTCTACCAGAAGCACTACCACCGCTACTCGGGCTACCCGGGCGGGATGCGCTCCATCGGCGCCGAGACGGTCCGCGAGGAGGACCCGGAGCGGATGATCCAGCAGGCGGTCCGGGGCATGCTCCCCAAGAACAAGCTCTCCCGCCAGATCATCAAGAAGCTCAAGGTCTACCCCGGGGCCGAGCACCCCCACGAGGCCCAGCAGCCCCAGCCCTTCCCCGAGGTCCTCTGATGGCGCGCAACAAGGTCCAGTACTACGGCACCGGGCGGCGCAAGACCGCGACCGCCCGCGTCTTCCTCCGCCCCGGCAACGGCCGCATCTTCGTGAACAAGCGCCCGGTCGAGGACTACTTCCCGCGCGCCACCCACCGCATGGATCTGGCCCAGCCCCTCGACCTGACCGAGACCCAGCGCGAGTACGACGTGTTCGTGAACGTGGGCGGCGGGGGTCACACCGGCCAGGCTGGCGCCGTCCGGCTCGGCATCGCCCGGGCCCTCCTGCAGGTCAACCCCGAGTTCCGGGGCCGCCTCAAGAAGGCCGGCTTCCTGACCCGCGATGCCCGCAAGGTCGAGCGCAAGAAGTACGGCCGCGCCGGCGCCCGCCGCAGCTTCCAGTTCTCGAAGCGCTGATCCGTCGCCGGGTTCCGGGCCGGTCCCGGATCCGTCGCTCCCCCCCCCCCCCGCCCCTGCGACCGTCGGTCGTGGGGGCGCGGTGCGTGGGGGATCCCCGGCGGGCGCGGTCCGCACGCCGAGGTGGTCGCCGGGCGCCCCGTCGTCCCGCGGCATGGCCGATGGGTCGGGACCCCGTCGGTCCGCCTCGGCCCGGCCTCCCCCGGCGCGGGCACGACAGGGACGCCTCCGAAGGGTAGAGACGTGCCGGCGGTCGCGGGTCTCCCCGCACGCCATGGCACGGAGACGGCATGCGCAAGAAGTTCATCTTCATCACCGGAGGCGTGCTCTCGGCCCTCGGCAAGGGGCTGTCCGCCGCGGCACTCGGCGCGCTCCTCGAGTCGCGGGGCCTCAAGATCACCCACCTGAAGATGGACCCGTACATCAACGTGGATCCGGGCACCATGTCCCCGTTCCAGCACGGCGAGGTCTTCGTCACCGACGACGGCGCCGAGACCGACCTGGACCTGGGCCACTACGAGCGGTTCACCCGCATGCGCATGAGCCAGCGCAACAACTTCACCACCGGGCGGGTCTACCAGCACGTCATCGAGCGGGAGCGCGCCGGCGACTACCTGGGCCGCACCGTCCAGGTCGTCCCGCACATCACCGACGAGATCAAGCGGCGGATCCTCGAGGCCTCGGAGCTCGCCGATCTGATCATCGTCGAGGTGGGCGGGACCGTGGGTGACATCGAGGGCCTGCCCTTCCTCGAGGCCATCCGGCAGGTCCGCCAGGACATGGGCCGCGAGAACACCCTGTTCGTCCACCTCACCCTCGTCCCCTTCATCCCCACCGCCGGGGAGCTCAAGACCAAGCCCACCCAGCACTCGGTCAAGGAGCTCCTCCAGGTGGGCATCCAGCCCGACATCCTGTTCTGCCGCTGCGACCGTCCGCTCCCCAAGGACATCCGCCAGAAGATCGCCCGCTTCTGCAACGTGAGCGTCCCGGACGTCATCTCGGTCGAGGATGTGGAGCACATCTACGCCCTGCCCGGCCACCTCCACGACGAAGACGCCGACGACCGGGTCCTCGAGAAGCTGGGGATCTGGGCCAGCTCGGCGAACCTGGATCGCTGGCGGGACCTGGTGGGGCGGCTCCGCAACCCCTCCCGGACCGTCCGCGTGGGCATCGTGGGGAAGTACGTCGACTTCTCCGACACCTACAAGAGCCTGAACGAAGCGCTGGTCCACGGGGGCCTGGCCGCCGATGCGCGGGTGGCCCTCGAGTTCATCGACTCGGAGGCCCTCGACCCGGACGACCTGGACGAGGCGCTGGACGGCCTGGATGGGATCCTGGTGCCAGGAGGCTTCGGATCCCGGGGTACCGAGGGTAAGATCGCCGCCATCCGCCACGCCCGCGAGGAGAAGGTGCCCTTCTTCGGGATCTGCCTGGGCCTGCAGGTGGCGGTGGTGGAGTACGCGCGCAACGTCCTCGGCCTGGACGGCGCCAACAGCCGCGAGTTCGACGAAGGCCCACGTCACGCCCTCATCGAGCTCATGGACGAGCAGCGGCAGGTCACCGAGAAGGGCGGCACCATGCGGCTCGGCAGCTACCCCTGCGACCTCTCGCCCGGGACCCTGGCCCACCGGATCTACGGCGAGGCGCGCATCGAGGAGCGCCATCGCCACCGCTACGAGGTGAACCCGGCCTTCCACGACGTGCTCCAGGAAGGGGGGCTCGTGATCTCGGGCTGGTCGCCCGACCGGGTGCTGGCCGAGGTGGTGGAGCTCCCCGACCACCCCTGGTTCCTCGCCTGCCAGTTCCACCCCGAGTTCAAGAGCCGACCCCTCGAGCCCCACCCGGCCTTCGCGGCCTTCGTGCGCGCCATGGTCGAGGCCCGCCGCGAGCGCCACCGCGACGGAGAGCCCCGGACGGCCACGCCGACCGCCGGGGCCAACGCGACGGCCTGAAGGCCTCGCCTGGGCCGACAGGGGCCTCCGTGGCGGGCTCGTCGGAGAAGGGCACGAAAGCTGCAAGGGAAATGGGGGTGGGCCCCTTTACACACCTCTCCCGCGCCCTTATGATCGGGGCATGCCCGCGAAAGCTCGCCTGCCAAGCGCCGAATGGCAGGCGAACGGGCTTCGTGCGGCCGATTCTCCCGGTTGGAGGTGGAGGGCTCCCCATGGCGCTGGACTTCAGGCTCGAGGCCAAACAGACCCTGGGCCTGCGCATGACGCCGCGGCTGCAGCAGGCCATCAAGCTGCTGCAGTACAACCATCAGGAGCTCGTCACCCACATCCAGGAGGCCATGCTCGAGAACCCCACCCTCGAGACGGTCCCCGACAGCGAGGGGGGCATCTCGGATGCCCAGCGCGACCTGGAGCAGCGGGCGGAGGCCCTGGAGAACCAGGCCTCCGAGCAGCGCAACGGCGCCGACGAGAACGCCATCGACTGGCAGAAGTTCCTGGCCGAGGCCAACGAGCGGCGCACCCAGGCCCCCACGGGCGGGACGATCCACGACGACCTCCCCCCCATCGAGACCAACCTCACCTACGGGGAGTCGCTGGCCGACCACCTGCTGGACGAGCTGCACCTGGTGCGGTGCTCGGCCGAGGAGCGGGCCGCCGCCGAGGCCATCATCCTCAACCTGGACGAGCGCGGCTACCTGGTCGACGCCACCGTGGAGGCCCTGGCCGAGGAGCTGGACCTGCCCGTCGAGGACGTGGAGTTCGCCCGCGGCATGGTGATGGACCTGGACCCGGTGGGCTGCGGATCCACCGACCTGTCCGAGTGCCTCATCCGGCAGGCTCGGGCCCGCTACCCGGAGGACCCGACCTTCGAGCCCATCCTCCGCGACCACCTGAAGGACCTGGAACGCAAGAACCATGCGGCCATCGCACGGGCCCTCGACCTCGACGAGGTCGACGTCATCGAGTACCACAAGATGATCCAGGAGCTCGAGCCGGTGCCCGGCCGCGGCTTCTCCGTGGATGAGCCCCGCTACATCACGCCCGACGTCTACGTGGTCAAGGTCTCGGGGGAGTGGCACGTCCTGCTCAACGAGGAGGGGATCCCCGATCTCCGGGTGAGCCGGTACTACGAGAAGATCCTCCACAGCGACAACAAGGAAGCGAAGGACTACATCCAGGAGAAGCTCAAGGGGGCCCAGTTCCTCATCGAGTCCATCAACAAGCGCCGCAAGACCATCCGGCGGGTGATGGAGTCGATCCTGAAGTTCCAGCGGGACTTCTTCGAGCGGGGCGTCGAGCACCTCCGTCCCCTGATCCTCGAGGACGTGGCCCAGGACATCGGGGTGCACATGAGCACCGTGAGCCGCGTGACCTCGGGCAAGTACGCCCACACCCCCCACGGCATCCTGGAGCTCAAGTACTTCTTCAGCACGGGTGTGAAGCAGACCTCGGGCGCCGACATGGCCGCCGAGGCCATCAAGAGCCGCATCAAGGCCCTCGTGGCCGATGAGAATCCCAAGAAGCCGCTCTCCGACTCCGCCATCGCCAAGGCCCTCGCCGCCGACGGGGTCCGTGTGGCCCGCCGGACCGTGGCCAAGTATCGGGAGCAGCTCGGCATCCTGTCCTCGAAGATGAGGAAGCAGGTGTTCTGAATCCCAAGCATGGACCCGGGAGCTCCCGGGCAGGGAAGGCGCCCCTGGGCCGTGGTGGCCGAAGCGTCCGAGACCCCAGAAGGCACGGAGATGCCCATGAACCTCGAGGTCACCTTCCGCAACGTCTCCCCGCGGCCCGAGATCCGCAAGCGTGGGGAGGCCCTGTACGGCAAGCTCACCCGGTTCCTCGACCCCGCCGCGGAGGGCCACCTCATCGTCAACGTGGAGCACGATCAGGGGATCTGCGAGGTCGTGGTCAAGACCCGGGGCCAGGTCTTCAAGGCCGAGGAGCAGGACGAGGACCTGCGCACCGCCATGGACAAGGTCTTCCACACGGTCGAGGAGCAGCTCCGCCGCTTCAAGGACAAGCGCACCGATCGACGGGGCCGCTCGCCTGTGCCCGAGACCGGCTTCGTCGCCCCGGACGGCGACGAGGACGACGAGGACGTGGCCAACCTCTGAGCGGGCCGGGCCCGGCCCGCAGCACCTCCACGCCCCGCCCGGCCCGGTCGCCGTGGCGGGGCGGTGTCGTCTCGGGACCCCGCCGAGCTGCGCGCGCGGACGGCCGCGGCCCCGCCGTCGAGCGAGGACGATGCCAACGGGGTTGACGCCGCCGAGGTCCTCGGCATACGCCGGGCCGCTGCGACGGGCCGAGCCGCGGCCCTCTCGTGGTCCGACCCCCCGGTGGGGACGCCCCGGTACCGGACGGGCCCGCCCGTCCTGGAGGAACAGAGCGCATGGCCCAGAACAACTACCTCTTCACGTCCGAGTCCGTCACCGAGGGGCACCCGGACAAGATCTGCGACAACGTCTCGGATGCGGTCCTCGACGCCCACCTGGCGCAGGACCCCAACGCCCGCGTGGCCTGCGAGACCGCCGTGAAGACCGGCGTCGTCATGCTGCTCGGCGAGATCACCTCCTCGGCCAGCGTGGACCACGCCCGGGTGGTGCGCGAGACGGTGCGGGACATCGGCTACACCCACTCGGACATGGGCTTCGATGCCGAGACCTGCGCGGTGCTCGTGGCGGTCGAGCAGCAGAGCCCCGACATCGCCCAGGGCGTCGACGAGGGCGAGGGCCTCTACCAGGAGCAGGGCGCCGGCGACCAGGGGATGATGTTCGGCTACGCCTGCACCGAGACCGACGCGCTCATGCCCATGAGCATCCACTTCAGCCACCTGCTGACCCAGCGGCTCTCGGCGGTGCGGCGCGACGGCACGCTCCCCTGGCTCCGCCCCGACGGCAAGGCCCAGGTCACGGTGGAGTACCGCGATGGCAAGCCCGCCCGCGTGGACGCCGTCGTCCTCTCCACCCAGCATGCCGAGGACGTGACCCACGACGAGCTCCGCGAGGCCATCCTGCGCGAGGTCATCGAGCACACCATCCCGGCCGAGCTCCGTGACGGCAACACCCGCTTGTTCGTCAACCCCACCGGCCGCTTCGTCATCGGCGGTCCCATGGGCGATGCCGGCCTGACCGGGCGCAAGATCATCGTCGACACCTATGGCGGCCACGGCAGCCACGGCGGCGGCGCCTTCTCGGGCAAGGATCCGTCCAAGGTGGACCGCTCGGCGGCCTACATGGGCCGCTACATCGCGAAGAACCTGGTGGCCGCCGGCTACGCCGACCGGGCCCTGGTCCAGGTGGCCTACGCCATCGGCGTCGCCGAGCCGGTGAGCCTGCTCGTCGAGACCTACGGCACGGGCACCGTCTCCGACGAGCGGCTGACGAGCGCGGTGCGGGAGCTCTTCCCCCTCAAGCCCGCCGACCTCATCCGGCACCTGGACCTGCTCCGCCCCATCTACCGCGCCACCGCCGCCCACGGGCACTTCGGGCGGCCCGGCTTCCCCTGGGAGGAGACGGACATGGTGGACCGGATCCGCGAGCACCTGGGCTGAACCCGGGCGGGGCCTGCCCGGCAGCCGGCGGTGCCCCGACGGCCGGTCGTCGCCCTTCGGGCTCGTCGGCCCGCCGCGGCGGCACAGGCTGCTAGGATGCGCCCCGGGCGGGGCCCGGGAAGCCGTCTCCGCCGCACCCGTCAGCCACCCTACCGCCATCGCCACGGGGCGCCGGTGAACCTGCCGCCCCCTGTTGCGCCCTTCCCAGGCGGCCTCCGAGGTCAGGTTACCGCCTGACCTTGCCCTCGGGAGGGGTGCGAGACCCGAAACACGGAGAAGCCATGAACGCGGTCTTCGCGCTCTATCGGTCCACCATCGGGAAGAAGGTCGCCATGGCGATCTCGGGCCTGGTCTACATCGGCTGGGTGCTCTTCCACATGGCCGGCAACATGCAGTTCCACCTCGGGGCCGAGGCGTTCAACGAGTACGCCCACAAGCTGCAGTCCATGCCGGCCCTGGTCTGGAGCGGCCGGACCTTCCTGCTCGCGGCCCTGCTGGTCCACGTGCTCTCGGCCTTCGCCCTCATCGCCCACAACAACAAGGCGCGAGGCACCAGCTACCAGGGCGGGCGCAAGCCCCAGGCCGCCACCGCCGCGTCCCGAAGCATGCGCTTCGGGGGCATCGCCCTGCTGCTCTTCATCGTCTGGCACCTGATCGACTTCACCGTGCGCCAGTATGTGCCGTTCCCCATCCACGAGCTGGTGGGGCCGCTCAACCTCTACGACCAGGCCTCGGTCGGCTTCGTCCGCGGCGAGGTCTACCACACCATGCTGATGAGCTTCGGCAACCCGTTCTCGGCGGCCATCTACATCGCGGCCGTCGTCTTCCTCTCGCTGCACCTCTACCATGGCGCCTGGTCGGTGGTGCAGACCCTCGGCTTCGAGTCCGCCAGCACCACCCGGCTGTACCGGAACGCCGCCGCCTTCGTCGCCGGGCTCGTGCTGGTCGGCAACCTCTCCTTCCCCATCGCCGGCCTGGTGGGGACGGCCACCGGCCTGCTCGAGGGCGAGACCCTCACCGGCCACTGTGGCTACTACGACACCTGTCCCGCGGGCGTGCCTGCACGCACCGCCGACGCCCACTGACTCCCAGGACACCCCATGAACCTCGACGCCAAGCTCCCCGAAGGTCCCATCGAGCAGTCGTGGGACAACCACCGGCAGGCCATCAAGGTGGTCAACCCGGCCAACAAGCGCAAGTACACGGTGATCGTGGTGGGCACCGGCCTGGCCGGCGCCTCCGCCTCGGCCACCCTCGCGGAGCTCGGCTACAACGTCCTGGCCTTCAGCTTCCACGACAGCCCCCGCCGGGCCCACTCCATCGCGGCCCAGGGCGGCATCAACGCCGCCAAGAACTACCAGAACGACGGCGACTCGGTCTGGCGGCTGTTCTACGACACGGTCAAGGGCGGCGACTTCCGCGCCCGTGAGCCCAACGTCTACCGGCTGGCCAAGGTCTCGGTGGACATCATCGACCACTGCGTGGCCCAGGGCGTGCCCTTCGCCCGCGACTACGGCGGGCTCCTCTCGAACCGCTCCTTCGGCGGCGCCCTCGTCTCGCGCACCTTCTACGCCCAGGGCCAGACCGGTCAGCAGCTGCTGCTCGGGGCGTACCAGGCCCTCTCGAAGGAGATCCACTCCGGCAAGGTGAAGATGCACACCCGCCGGGAGCTGCTCGACATCGTGCTCGTCGACGGGCACGCCAAGGGCATCGTGGCCCGCAACCTGCTCACGGGCCGCCTCGAGCGCTACGCGGCCGACTGCGTGGTCCTGGCCACCGGCGGCTACGGCAACGTCTTCTTCCTCTCGACCAATGCCCGGGCGTCCAACGTGACGGCCACCTACCGGGCCTACCGGCGGGGCGCGGGCTTCGCGAACCCGTGCTTCACCCAGATCCATCCGACCTGCATCCCCCAGCTCGGCGACCACCAGTCCAAGCTCACCCTCATGAGCGAGTCGCTGCGCAACGATGGTCGGGTGTGGGTGCCCAAGAAGAAGAACGACACCCGCAAGCCCCACGAGATTCCCGAGGACGAGCGCGACTACTACCTCGAGCGGATCTACCCGACCTTCGGCAATCTGGTGCCGCGGGACGTGGCCAGCCGGGCCGCCAAGCGCATGTGCGACGACGGCTACAGCGTCCTGCCCCAGAGTGACGCCGTCTACCTGGACTTCGGCGACGCGGTGCGCCGCCTCGGCGAGGCCGGCGTCAAGGACCGCTACGGCAACCTCTTCGACATGTACGAGCGGATCACCGGCGACTCGCCGTTCAAGACGC
>CAZPJM010000053.1:0-21039 GCA_964586865.1 uncultured Enterobacteriaceae bacterium | reverse complement strand
CGCAACAGGCAGATCGCCGGCGCAGCAGAGCGCGTCATGAGGGATGCGGGCTAGGCACCGCCCAGTGCCCAGAAGGCGAGAACGAGCAGGGCCAGCAGCAGGAGGCCTCCCGCCAGGAGGGCCACCAGCAGCCCCACCCAGATGGGGAGCGCGCCGGTGGTGGAGCCCTCGGGGCTGGGCTGCCGGGCTGTCGGGGCGGCTGGGCTCTCGGAGCCGGTGGGGGGCTCGGCCGCGGTGTCCGGCTCCCGTTCGGGCACCGGAACGGGCGGCTCCTCGGCGGTGCCGGTGCTCTGCGCACCCGCGGGTGGATCCGCCATGCGCCCGGAGCCGCCCAGCAGGTGGGCCACCTCCCGGCCGATCTGGGACATCGTGGGGTCGTCGCCCGCCAGATCCTCCGGGGTGGCCTTGCCGGGGGCGTCTGGACGCCGCAGGACCACCAGATCGTCGTCCTCGTCCTCCAGGTCGTCGCCGAAGCCGCTCTCGAGGTGGGCGGCGAGGGGCATGGGAGCACCCTCGATGCCGGGCTCGGCGCCTGCCCCCGGCTCGGTCCCCATGCCCATCTCGGCGCGGTAGGCCTGGAGGTCGAAGTCGGGACTGGCCGCCGGGGAGGGCCGATGGAGCGGGCGGTCCTGCCGGGTCGCGTCCCGGTGCATGACGCGCAGGATCCGGGTGTCCCCCCCCTCGTCCTCCTCCGGATCCTCCCGCGCGGGGTCCCGTCCCCGGTCCACCTCGGTGATGCCGGTCGCGTCCGGATCCATCGTGTCCTCGGAATCGTCCCAGCGTCGGCGGATCGCCGTGGCGGTGACCTCCTCGGTGTCCTCGACGGGCAGGTCGTTCTCGGCGCCTCGAAACAGAGAGGGGAAGGAGGCGCCGGCGACGGGTGGCTCGTCGACCTCCAGGATCCGCCGGACCTCCTCCTGGGTGATGGACTCGGTGCTCTCGTCGTCATCAGCCAGCCGGGCCGGCCCGGCGGGGGGCGGGCCCCATCGCTCGACGAGCTCGGCCACGGTCACCCCGTGCGGGACGTGGTCCTGCTGGACGGCCCAGCGCAGGTCGGACACCCCGGCATGGTCGGGGTGGGCCCGGTGGAGGTGCTCGAGGACCGCCCGGGCGGTCCGGGTCTGCCCGGCGATCAGGTGGGCGTGGGCCACCGGGAGGAGCCGCTCCGGGTCCGCGTCGCCGAGGGCGTCCCGATCCAGCTCGGGGGGCGGCGGGGTCGGCTCCGCGGCGCGATCCCACAGGTTCTGCAGGTCCTGACGGTCCGGGTGGTCGGCCATGGCCCGACCCAGGAGCTCCCGGGCCCGGGCGGTCCAGCCTCGCGCGATGAAGAGCTCGGCGGCGGCCTCCACCGCGGCCAGCGAGGGGCGCTCCACCTCGATGAGCTCCCGCAGCCGGATCCAGGCCTTGTCGGCCAGGCCCAGCCGGAGCAGCGCCCGGGCCTCCGCCAGGCGAGCGGTGTCGGAGGGGTCCTGCTCCTGGGCCCACCTCTCCACGAAGGCCACCAGCTTGCGAGCCGATCCGGCCCTCTCCAGGTGGGCGACCACCGCGTCGAGGCGGGACGGGGGCGGAAGCGTTTCGGGGTCTCGATCCGAGGGGATCACGTGGTCACCGCGGCTGGCGGGGGAGCCTACCACGCGGGCGCGGCCTGCCCACCCCGGGGCGGACCGGCGCAGACACGGACGCCCGGGACCCTGCGAGGGCCCGGGCGTCGGGGGTGGCAGACCGCGGCCTCAGTCCAGGGCGGCCAGCTTCTCCTGGAGCTTGGGGGCGACCTCGAAGAGATCGGCCACCAGGCCGTAGGTGGCGTGCTCGAAGATGGGGGCCTCGGGGTCGGTGTTGACCGCCACGATGACCTTCGAGGTCCGCATGCCCGCCAGGTGCTGGATGGCGCCGCTGATCCCCATGGCCACGTAGAGCTGGGGGTTCACGGTCTTGCCGGTCTGGCCCACCTGGTCGCTGTGGGGCGCGTAGCCGGCATCGACGGCCGCGCGGCTGGCGCCGGCGGTGGCGCCGAAGGCTCCGGCCAGCGGCCGGATGACGCTGTCGAAGTTCTCCTCGGACTTGAGGGAACGGCCGCCCGAGACGATGCGCTCCGCCTCGGTGAGATCCACGGCGTCGCTCTGGGGGCGCTTGCGCTCGACCAGGGTGAGTCGTGGCTCGGGCAGGTCGGGGCTGACGGCCACCACCTCGGCCGAGCCGGAGCCGCCCTCGGGCTGGCCGAAGCTGTTGGGCCGCACGGTGAAGACGCCGGGCTTCCGCGCGATGCGGGAGTCGACGAAGGCCTTGCCGGCGTACATGGGCCGACGGCCCACCACCTGCCCGTCCTCGACGCGCAGCTCGGTGCACTCGCTGGCCTGACCGCCGTTCAGGCGGGCCACCACGCGGGGGATGGCGTCCTTGCCGAGGAAGCTGGCGGCCGCCAGCACGGCGTCGGGCTCGGCCGCCTCGATGGCGGCCGCGAGGCCCGCCACCACCTTGTCGGTGTCGTAGTCACCGAAGTCGCCGGCCACGTGGAACACCTTCTGGGCGCCGAAGGCCCCCAGGTCCGCCGCCGGGGCATCGCCCAGCACCGCGGCGTTCACCGGCACCCCCAGCTCCGAGGCGAGCTCGGTGGCCTTGCCCAGCAGCTCCGAGGCGGTCTTCTTGAAGGACCCGCCGTCGTGCTCTGCGATCACGAGAATTCCGCTCATCGTTTCGCTCCAGTTCGTGGGGGTTCTCAGAGGACCTTGGCTTCTTCGCGCAGCAGGCGCACCAGCTCGTCCACCATCTCGTCGACGGTGCCCTCGAGCTTGCGACCGGCCGGACGCTCGGGCGGCAGGCCGTAGGCCGAGACCTGGACCGCGGGGGCCACGTCGTCGGCGGACAGGCCCAGGTCGCCCAGGGACTTCACGTCGATCTTCTTCCGCTTGGCCTTCATGATGGCCGGCAGCTTGGCGTAGCGGGGGCTGTTGAGGCCCCGCTCGGCGGTGAAGACGGCGGGCAGCGAGCCCTTGACGACCTCCTGCACGCCGCCGCCCACGTTGCGGGTGGCGGTGAAGTCGGAGCCGTCCAGCTCGAGCTCGCTGACGAAGCTGATGTGCGGCCAGCCGAGCAGCTCGGCCAGCATGGCCGGGACCTGGACGTTGTCGTCGTCGATGGCCTGCTTGCCGGTGAAGACCACCTCGATGCCCTCGGCCTCGATGGCCTTGGCGAGCACCCGGGCGATGGCCAGGCCATCGGCCTCGGCCAGGGCATCATCGTCGACCATGACGGCCCGGTCGGCGCCCACCGCCAGACCGCCGGCCCGGAGCTGGGACTGCCAGTCCTTCGGCCCGACGCTGAACAGGACCACCTCTCCGCCCTGGGCCTCCTTCGTCTGGACGCCCTCCTCGACCGCGAAGGCGTCGTAGGGGCTGACGATCCACTTGATTCCACTCTCGTCGATCCCGTCTCCGCCACCCGTGATCTTGATCCGGGTGTCGGTGTCCGGGACGACCTTGACGCACACGCCGATGTTCACGTGACCTCCGATCCATCCAGGTTGACGCCGTCGGCGAGCATGCCGCGGATGAAGACGTCCGCGATCTGGTCTGCTGCTGCCTCGAGCGGGAAACGCGCTTGGTTCTTCGCGAGCACCCACTGCATCGCCAGCTCGTCCATGGCCCCGAAGAACGCCCAGCTGGTGATGAAGGTGTCGATGTCGGCCCGGAACAGGCCGCGTGCCTGCCCCTCCCGGACGATCTGCCCGAAGACCGACAGGTAGGCCCAGAGCTTCTCCGGGCGGTATTCCTTGATGAACTTGTTGGACAGGCGCAGCTCGATCTGCAGCACCTCGGCCGTGGAGCGGTTCTCCCGCACCTGCGCGAAGTGGAATCGTGCGAAGCGCCGGACCCGCTCGAGGGGGTCGTCGATCCCCTCGAGGTCCTCGCCCAGCCGGGTGAGGAGCAGGTCCATCTTCTCCTCGAAGATGGTGAGGAGGAGGTCTTCCTTGTTCTTGAAGTAGAGGTAGATGGTGCCGTCGGCGACGCCGGCCCGGCGCGCGATGTCGCTGACGCGCGCCTGGTGGAAGCCCTTGGCGGCGAAGACCTCGACCGCGGCCTGGGTGATGAGGGTGCGCTTGTCGCCACGCTTCTCGACGGGCTGCGCCATCGACCATCCTGGGTGCGTGCCCGGGGCGATAAAAGCGCCCCCGATGAATGAGCCCTCATTCACTAATGCTCCGCCCCCGCCCAGCAAGCCGGATCCCGGGCGGCCTGACAGGGCCGCAGCCTGGCTCACCGCTCGGCGAGCCACCGCTCCACCTGGCCCACGATGTCGGTGTCGGGCACGGTGGACCAGTCGGCGAGGAAGCGCTCGTTGCCGAGGTCGGTGAGCGGATGATCCAGGAGCTTCACCATCACCTTGTAGGGGACGGTGGCCACGTCGGCGCCTGCGAGGGCGGCGGCCACCACGTGGGCGGGGTGGCGGATGGAGGCGGCCAGGACCTGGGTGTCCAGGTCGATATAGTTGGCGTAGATCTGGACGATCTGGTCGATCAGCTCGTCGCCGCCCCAGGCCACGTCGTCGACCCGCCCGATGAAGGGGGAGATGTAGGTGGCGCCGGCCTTGGCCGCGAGCAGAGCCTGGACGGGCTGGAAGCACAGGGTCACGTTCGTGCGGATGCCCTCCTCGGCCAGGACCTTGACGGCCGCGAGGCCCGCGGTGCTCATGGGGATCTTCACGACGACATGGTCGTGGACCCGGGCGAGGAGGCGACCCTCGCGGACCATGCCCTCGGTGTCCTGGGCGACGACCTCGGCGGAGACGGGGCCCTGCACCAGCTCGGCGATGCGGTGGACGGTGTCGACGAAGTCACCGCCGTTCTTCGCGATGAGGGAGGGGTTGGTCGTGACGCCGTCGAGCACGCCCCAGGCGTGGATCTCGCGGATCTCGTCGAGGTTGGCGGAGTCCAGGAACAGCTTCACGGGGCACCCACGGGTGAGGGGAGGGCGGGCGTAACGGCTCGGAGGTCCCTCGCAACCACGCCCACCGGCACCGCTCGGGGGCCGGGGGCCTCGGGGAGATCCCGGTAGCGTAGCCCGCTCTCGGGGTGGCGGGCCTCGGGCCAGACCTCGGCGAGGGGCGCCCGGACGAAGGGGCGCTCGCCGATGGCGGGGTGGGGGAGGGTGAGGGAGGCGGAGCGCACGATCAGCCCGTCGACCAGCAGGAGATCCAGATCGAGGGTGCGGTCGCCCCAGTGACCGGAACGCCGGCGGCCGGCGGCATCCTCGAGGCGGCGACAGATCCGGAGGAGCTCGTCGGCCGGGAGGTGGCTCCGGCACAGGGCCACGCCGTTGAGGAACCAGCCGGTTGCAGAGCCGCCACGCAACGGCGGGGTCCGGTACCATCGGGATACCCGGAGCACGGAGACCCCCTGGAGCCGGTCCAGACGGCGGACGGTCCGCTCGAGGATCCGTCGACGGGGGCCCAGGCTGGAGCCCAGGCCCACGGCGGCGAGGCGGTCGGGGGCGGGTCGGTTCACGGCGTCGGACCGGGATCGAGGGCGGCCCAGGGCAGATCGGGCCGGACGGCCCGGCCGCGGCGGAGGTGCTGGCGGATGTGTGGCCCGTCGCCGGCCTCGGCGATGCGGAGCATGAGGGCCCCGCCCACCCAGGGGGCGTCGAAGTCGGGATCGAGGCGGACCGCCCGGTGCAGCGGGGGGGCGAGCCGATGGGGATCGGCGCCGTCGGAGAGGGCCCACACGGCGGCCATCCAGGAGACCGTGGCGGCGGTCCGGGAGCGGCCGAGGGTGGCGAGGCGCTCGGCGGTTCCGAGGGAGGAATCCGTCGGCGGTGGCGTCACCACGGCCAGCGACAGGCTCTGCGCCCCGACCAGCAGCGCCAGGGCCAGCCCGAGCCGACCCGCCATGGCCAGGGCCCTGCGGCGGTCAGTAGGCGCCGGGATTACGGACCTCGTGGGCGGTCTCCTCGGCCGTGGCCTCGTACCAGGCGGGCACGCCGTCACCGTCCAGGTCGCACTTGCCCGTGACGGTGAAGCCGTCCTCGGTGGCGGCCACCTTGTAGGTCCCGTACACCCGGTCGTAGCCCTCCTGGGCCGGGGACCAGCCGAGCCGGGTGAAGCCCTCGCTGGGCTCCCAGGGCACCGCGTTGGCATCGAGGGCGGTGGGCGGCCGGGGGGCCCAGTCGGCGCTTACGTAGCCCTCGGCCGCGAAGTGCTTGCCCTGCGAGAGCTCGGCGGCGCGGATGGACTCGACCAGCAGCGGCACCTCGGCCCGCTTGGACTTGTCGCGGACGTAGCCGAGGAGGGGGATGGCCGCGAGGAGCAGCAGGAGCAGGACCCCGACGCCGATCAGGATCTCGCGGGTGCCGATGGCCTCTGGAAGCCGCATGCGCCCTCCCCTTGGTGGGTCGGGTGCATAGCGCGGGTCCGGGGGAGGCGAAAGGGGGAGCCGGTCAGGGCGCCGGTCGCCGGGCCGTCGCGGTCCACAGGCGATGCAGCGGGGCCCACACGGGGTGCTCGGCGCAGGCCCGCTCGGCGGCGAGGAGGTCCTCGAGGGTCACGTCGGGGTCGAGGCAGCGCTCGAGGGGACCGTCCAGGACCCAGTGGCTCGGTGCGATGGACACCACCTCGAGCCCCGCCCCCACGAGCCACTCCTCCAGTTCGGCGCGGGACACGGTCCGCACCCACCGCTCCCCCGGCCGGTGGAGGATCCCCGGTCCGCGCAGGGCCTCGACAAGGCTGTCTGCGGGGGTGTCCTCGGCGGCGGCCCATCCCCAGGGCGCCTCCCACGACAGGAGCAGGTGGCCGCCGGGGACGAGGCGGCGGGCGATCTCGGCGAGGACGGGCCCGGGCTCCGGCACATAGCAGAGGACCTCGACCGCCAGCACCACGTCGAGATCCCCCACGTCGGGGAGGCGGTGGACGCTGCTCCAGGACAGCTCCAGCCGCCCCGGCCGCCCGGCGGCGTGCCAGGCGAAGCGCCGCAGGCCCTCCAGGTCGCCGTCGACGCCGTAGACGGTGGCGCCACGGTCGAGGAAAGGGTGGGCCATGCGGCCGATCCCGCAGCCCAGGTCCAGCACCCGGCGGGCCCCCAGGTGATCCCGCCAGTGGTGGAGGTAGAGATCCCGCTCGGCCATCTTGAGGCTGTAGACCGGGCTCTCCAGGTCCAGGAAGTCCATCCAGTCGGGGTGCTCCTCCCAGCCGCGGGCGGCCGCCGAGAGATAGGTGTGCCCGGTGGTCTGCCGGTCGACGAGCCAGGGGTCGTCGGCGGGGAGGTCGAAGGGGACCCCGACCCACGGCACCAGGTCCACGGCCGGCACGGGGCCGGGGGGCAGGCCGAGGGGGCGGCCCGCGGGGTCGGTGGCGCGATGCAGGCTCACGGCGGCTCCGGGGAGCACAGGGCGGTATGCCGGGTCGGGGGGGCGTGCTACCGTCCCGCGCGCCCCGCTGGAGGTCCCGTGGTCCGCCTGCTCCCCCTGGTCCTGGTCCTGGCCGCCTGCCCGGCCCCCACCGTCGATGAGGCCGCCTGCGCCGAGATCTGCGCCCAGGCGGGAGGCGAGGGCGGCCAGGCCACACCCCAGGCGCGCGGCGCGGCCCCCACGCCGGCCGCGGCCGAGACCCGCGCCTTGACCCTGTCCACCTACGAAGCCGAGCTCCTGGGGGACATGGTCCAGGATGTGCGCGCCGGGGTCCGCCCGTTCGACGACCAGTCCATCGGGATCTGCCCCAAGCCCGACAAGAGCCGCGGCTGCGACGAGATGCTCGGCATGAACCCGGGCGAGCTTCCCGAGGGCGAGTACGTCCTGCACAGCTCCTTCAAGGTCCCCCAAGCCGGGGAGCGAGGCACCTGGACGGTGAAGGTGGACGTGGACTGCGAGGTCACCCAGACCGGCGACGATGGCTCCACCAGCACCAAGACGAGCACCTGGTCGAAGGAGTTCGACGTCGTCTACGCGGGTGTCGAGCGCGGCTACACCCTCTCGCCCCTCCGCCGCATCACGAGCCCGCACCCCCTCGGTCCCCAGGCCTGCACCTTCACCATCACCGCCCCCCACCCCGACGGGGACAAGGTCTACGAAGGGGCCTGGTCGCTCCCGGGCCCGGCCGAGGCGGGCTGATCCCCTCCGGACATCACTCGGGGACGGGGCCCACGACGATGGTTCCCCGGTCGCCTCCGCCCCCGCCGGCCACCGCCAGGGCCGTGATCCCGCCCCCGAGCAGCAGGGCCCCTCCGCCCGCCGCGGCGAGCTGCCACCACTGGACCCCCGCCGATGCGGGCGCGGCGACCGGCTCGGGGTCCAGCAAGAGGCCGGCCAGCAGCACGTTGCCCGAGGTGCCCACCGGTCCGGCCGAGGGGACGGCGGCCATCGACGGGATGGTGCCGTCCTCGCCGAGGACGCCCAGGAGCTCCGGCAGGCTGCCGACGATGGCATCGGCGCAGGTGCCGCCGCAGGCGACCTCGAGGGGACGGGAGAAGGTGTCCGAGGCCGGGGCGTAGACCTGCAGCGAGGCGGTGCCGTCGCGACCGCCCGCCACGAGCAGGAAGTCCACGTCGAGCTGGGCGCCCAGCGCCTTGTAGAGGTCGGTGGCGCCCCGGCTGCGGGCGAAGGTGCTGTCGCCGCTCTCGGGCAGGCCCAGGCCGCCCGGCGGGAGGGTGGCGGTGGTCTCCTCGCCGGCCACGATCTCGACGGGCTGGTAGACCATGGCTCCGTTCTCGGCCATGGCCCGCAGGTGGACCGTGCCCGCGGGGTGGGCGTCGAGGCGGGCCGGGGCCTCGCCGAGGTCTCGGCCGTTCATCCGGATCCGAGGCTTGCCGTCGGCGCGGACGACGAGGGCGCCGGTCTGCTGGGCCGCCTCGACCTGGACGGCCCGGTAGGCCTGGACGACGGTGGGGGCGATGCGGGCGGCGTCGGGCTGGCGCTCGGGGGCGAGGGCCACCGCGGCCCGCCAGGCGGCGGTCGCGGCCTCCTCCTCGCCGAGGGCCATATGGCTGGAGCCCAGGTAGAGCCAGGCCTCCCAGAGCTCCCGCGTGGCGTCCACCGCCCGCATGCCCTGCTGGAGGCCGTCCACCGCCTGCTCCAGGACGGGGGCCGCCTCCTCGGGCTGGGCCTGATCGTGGAGGATCCGCCCGTCCTCCAGCAGGCGACGACCCGAGGCGAGGAAGGCGTCCGCCAACACCACCTCCTCGCGGCCCGCGATGGCGCGGGCTACGTCGGCGGGACGCCGGGCCTCGAAGCGGCGTCCGTCCTCCACCGCCTCGGCGAGGCGGTCCACCAGGGCGCGCTGCCCCTCGGGGTCCAGGTCCGGGTCGTGGAGGCCGACGATGGCGACTGTAGCGCGCTCCCTGGCGTGGGCCGGGGATCCGAGCAGCAGGGGGAGGAGGAAGGCGGTCACCATGTGGGGGGCTGCTCCAGCGGGGGATGCATCGTCCGGTCCCCGCACTGTAGCAACCGCGACGGCCCTGACGGAGGTGCTGTGATCCCGCGACTGCTGATCCTCGGATGGTTCCTGGCGGCCTCGCTCGCCGTCCCGGCCCGCGCCGCCGACGTGGAGGCCCTCTTGCGGGCCGGGCGCGTGGGCGAGGCGGTCCCGGCGGCCCGCGCCGAGGCCCGGCAGCGTCCCGACGACCTCGACGTCCAGGAGCGCTGGATCGACCTGGCCCTCTCGGTGGGGATCCGCGAGCAGGCGCTGGCCCCGGTGGAGGCACGACTGCAGGCCGACCCGGGCGATGCCGACGCCCACTACCTGATGGGCCGGCTGGCCTTGTCGGCCGACGAGGCGGTGACCCACTACGAGGCCGCCCTGGCGAGGGCTCCGGCGCACCCCCGCGCGCCCATGGGGCTGGCGGCCATCCATCGGGCCCGAGGCCAGCTCGCCGAGGCCGTGACGGCCTATCGGACGGCCCTCTCCCGGGATCCCTCCCTCACCGAGGCGTGGGGGGGCATCCAGGCCTCGCTGCTGCTCCAGGGGGAGCGGGAGGCCGCCCTCGCCACCGCCCGCGAGGCCATGGCCGCGGTCCCGGACGCCCCGGAGCCCTACCTGGCGGTGGCCACCCTCGAGCCGGACCGGGCGCGCGAGGTCCTGGCCGAAGGGGTCCGACGGGCCCCCGAGGATCCCCGGCTCCACCTGACCCTGGCTCGCGCCCACCTGGACGCCGGTGATGGCCCGGCCGCCATGGACAGCGTCCGGCGCGCCCTGGAGAGGGCCCCCCACAGCGCCGAGGGGCAGTACCTGGCCATGGCCTCCCGCGACGTGGCAGCCGGGGATCTGGACGCCGAGGGATGGGGGAGGCTGGATGCCGCCATCCGGGAGAGCGGGGCGGCCCGGACCACCGCCGAGCACGATGCAGTGTGGAGCCGCTTCGTCCAGCTCACCACCGACCACCCCCAGTGCGCCCTGTGCTGGATCGGACGTGCCCGGGCCATGGCCTCCATGAACCGCCTCGATCGGGCGTTGTTCGACGCCCGCAAGGCCGCCGGTCTCGCGCCCACCGAGGCCGAGGTCCAGGCCACCCTGGGCCTCCTCCTCCTGCTGGACGGCCAGCACGATGCCTCCCTCGACTGGCTCCGACGCGCGGAGCAGGCCCGGCCCCAGGATGCCTCGCTCGCCATCGCCCGCCTCAAGGCCGAGGAAGGGGCGGGCCACGCCGACGAGGCCCGACGCCTGGCCGTGGAGGCCCTCGCCCGGTTTCCCTACGATCGCCGCATCATCCTCGAGGTGGCCGGGCTCATCGGGCGCCAGGGCGACCCGGACGGCGCCTACCTGGTGCTCCGGGAGGGCCTGGAACGTCGGCCCGATCCCGTCATCGTGGTGGCCCTGGCCGCCGCCGCCCGCGACGCCGGCTACCTGGCGGAGGCGGTGGAGATCCTGGAGCGGCTGGCCGCCAAGACCGACCTGCCGCGGGCGAGGGAGCTGGCGGATCGTCTGCGCGCCGAGCTCCGCGCCACCGCCGGACCGGCCGGGCCTCGCTGAGGGGAGGCGACCGGTCGGCCGTCCATGATAGGCACCGCAGCCACCCGGAGGTCACGTGGCCGGACACAGCAAGTGGGCGAACATCAAGCGGCGCAAGGGCGCCCAGGACGCCGCCCGGGGCAAGCTGTTCACCAAGCTCATCAAGGAGATCATGGTCGCCGCCAAGATGGGGGGCTCCGACATCGACGCCAACCCGCGGCTCCGCCTGGCGGTGGACAAGGCCAAGGCCAACTCCATGCCGAA
This sequence comes from uncultured Enterobacteriaceae bacterium, assembly GCA_964586865.1. Classification (GTDB taxonomy): domain Bacteria; phylum Myxococcota_A; class UBA796; order UBA796; genus REDI01. Next base: position 9,846 of record CAZPJM010000053.1, on the reverse strand, counting down.
GGACAACATCGAGCGGGCCATCGCCAAGGGCGCGGGCGAGCTCACGGGCGACGACTACGAGAACCTGATCTACGAGGGCTACGGCCCCAACGGCGTCGCGATCCTCATCGAGTGCCTCACGGACAACCGCAACCGCACGGCCTCCGAGGTGCGATCCGCGTTCAACAAGGGCGGCGGCTCCATGGGCACCTCGGGCTCGGTGGCGTGGATGTTCCAGCAGAAGGGCGTCTTCACGCTGCCACGCGACATCGGCGACGAGGAGACGGTCATGATGGCGGCCCTCGAGGGCGGCGCCGAGGACGTGGTGGCCGAGGGCGACACCTGGCAGGTGACCACCGCCTTCGAGAGCTATGCGGCCACCCGCGCCGCCCTGGCCGAGCTCGATGAGGACAAGCTCAACGGCGAGCTCACCTGGGTCCCCGACACCGAGGTCACCCTGGGGCTGGACGAGGCCCAGCAGCTCATGGGCCTGCTGGAGCGCCTGGAGGACTGCGACGACGTGCAGGACACCTACACCAACGCCGACATCCCGGACGAGATCGCCGACCAGCTCTGAGCCAGCCCGCGTTCGGCGTTCAGTTCAGGGTCTGGCGTTCACCCGCACGCTGGCCCCGGCCGTCACCGTCACCTTCTCGCGGTGGTCCAGGCCCAGACCCTCGTTGACCACCCGGATCTCGTGGGTGCCAGCGGGGATCTGGAAGCGCCCCGGCGCCGGCTGGTCCTGCTGCTGTCCATCCACGTAGACGTGCCCCCAGCCACCGCCGATGATCCCGACAGTCACGGTGCCGGGCTCGCTGGCGGCCGGGGCCAGGGTGCGGGCGAAGCGGGTCGTCCGTCCGGCCCGCAGCTCGGAGAGGGTGCCCTGGACGGCCTCGTAGCCAGCCTTGCGCAGCTCGACGGCGTGCCGGCCCCCCGGGCTGCCGGTCCAGGTGAAGGGCGTGGTGCCGACGGTGCGGCCGTCCACCACCACCGTGGCGCCGGCGGGCGTCGAGGTGAAGGAGACCCGGGCGGGACCGGAGGGCGCGGTCCGCCGGGGGGGAGAAGACGCCCGGGGCGCGGGTCGGGCCTCGCTGGGGGCCGGCTCGACCGGCTCATCACGCCCGTCCGCGTCGGCGGGCTCGGGCTCGGGCTCGGGAGCGGGGAAGGTGTAGTCCACGTCCACCAGGCCCTCGGGGGTCACCTCGATGGTGCGCTCATAGGGTTCCCGCCCGTCCACCTCGAGGCGCACCACGTGGGTGCCGGGCTCCAGGTCGTCCAGCAGCAGGCTGGTCCCTTCACCGCGGATGGCGTCGTCCACCACGATGCGGGCGGCCGGCTGGACCGTGACGGCGAGCCGTCCGGGTGCGGCGGGCGCGGTGGCCGTGGGGGGGGCCTCGCGGGAGGTGACGAGCGCGGCGGCGGTCGCCCCGACCGCACCGACGATGAGGAAGAGGATCACGGCGAGGGCCATGAGGGCCAGCCCGCGCCGCCTGTCGGGCGGAGGATCCTGTCGCAGGGTGGCGGTGGAGCCGGTGTGGCCGTCCCAGAGGCTCTCGTCGGCCTCCTCGCGCCACACGGCGGCCACCTCGCTGCCGCGCTCGAGCCGGGCCAGCTCGGAGGCGATGTCCTCGGCGAAGAGGTCGCGCATGAAGGCGGCCAGCTCGGCGCTCGTGGTGTCGAGGGGCTTGTCGAGGAGCGCGTGCAGCTCCTCCTGGAGCGCCGCGGCCGAGGGGTAGCGGTCCTCCCGGTCGGCCGAGAGGGCGCGCAGGACGATCCGGTCCAGCGCCTCGGGGACCCGGGGGGTCACCGCCGAGGGAGGGCCCACCTCGGCGGCCTTGATGGCCTCGAGGGTGGCCACGTCGGACTCGCCCTTGAACAGGCGCCGGCCGGTCAGCATCTCGTAGAGGATGATGCCGACGCTGAAGAGGTCGGAGCGGGCGTCGAGTTGCTCGCCGCGGGCCTGCTCGGGGCTCATGTACTCGAACTTGCCCTTCAGGACGCCGTCGGCGGTGTTGTAGGTGTTCTGCTCGGCCTTGGCGATGCCGAAGTCGGCGATCTTGATGTCGCCTTCGTAGCTGACGAGGACGTTGGAGGGGGACATGTCGCGGTGGACGATGCCGAAGGGGTGCCCGCGGAGATCGGTCTTGGTGTGGGCGTAGGCGAGCCCCCGACAGACCTCGTGGGCGATGTAGACCGCGAAGTCGATGGGGAGGTAGCGGCGCTTCCGCGCCAGCTTGCGCAGGATGCCGCGCACGTCCTTGCCGTCCACGCACTCCATCGCGATGAAGTAGTTGTCGAAGACCTTGCCGAAGTCGTAGACGCGCACGATGTTGGCGTGCTGCAAGGCCACCGAGACCTTCGCCTCGTCCACGAACATCTCGACGAACTCCTCGTTCTCGCCGAGATGGCCGAGGATCCGCTTGATGACGACGAGGTTCTCGAAGCCTCCGTGTCCGAAGGCCTTCGCCTTGAAGATCTCGGCCATGCCCCCGGTCGCGATCTTGTCGACCAGGAAGTACTTGCCGAAGGCTTCAGGTTCGAAGCGGCTCATCGACGGACGGGTCCTGCGTGGGGGGAGGGAGGGATGCTACGAAGCCGCCCCGGCTGTGTCAACCGGATGTGACGGCGATGGGCGGAACGGCGTGAAGGTGGCTGCCAGCGGGCTCGACGTGGGCCATCATGAGGCGGGGCGGCGTGCGTCGGAGGCCTCACTCGCCGTCGGTATCGCCGGCGGGGTCGCCGTCCCGCTCCACCCCCCAGTACGCGCACAGCTCGTCGTCCTCCCACTCCTCCTCGATGGTGGAGATGCTGTTGTTCTCGCGGCACACCGGGCGGCTCGCCCGGGACTCGCGACCGGCCTGCTCGTCCTTGCACGCCTGGATCTCCTCGCGGGAGATCTCGATGCCGCAGACCTCCTCGGCGTGGCGGGCCATGCGGTCGCACAGGTTCTGGCAGGCGTTGTCGCAGGCCGTGAGGAGGCCGGGGATCAGCAGCAGGACGGGAAGGGCGCGCATCGGGTCTCCCGGAGGGCCGGCGCAGTGTGGCACGCCCCCCCGAGGGGGTCAACGTGGAGGCGGTCAGGAAGGGGTGAGCCCGAGCACGTCGCGGAGGGTGTAGCGGCCGGCGGGACGGCCGACGATCCAGCGGGCGGCCCGCAGGGCGCCCCGGGCGAAGGTGGCGCGGTCGATGGCGCTGTGCCCGAGCAGGACACGCTCGCCGGGGCCCACCAGCCAGACCTGATGCTCGCCCACGATGCCACCGCCGCGGAGGGCGTGGAAGCCGATGGTGCCGTCGATACGAGGGCCGGTGGCGCCCTCCCGGCCGTGGGTGGCCACCGCGTCCAGGGTGAGGCCACGCGCGCCGGCGGCGGCCCGCCCGAGGGCCAGGGCGGTGCCGGAGGGGGCGTCCTTCTTGTGGCGGTGGTGGGCTTCGACGAGCTCGATGTCGTAGTCGGGCAGCGCGGCGGCAGCGCGGGCCACCAGATCCAGCAGGACGGTCACCCCGGTGGAGAAGTTGGCCGCGACCAGGACCGGGGCGGTCTGGCAGCGATCGAGGAGGCGGTCCATGGTGTCCCCGTCGAGGCCCGTGGTGCCGGTGACGAACGCCTGATCGCCGAGGAGCGGCAGGGCCCGCGCCACCGCCTCGGGGGCGGAGAAGTCCACCACCACCTCGCAGCCGTCGAAGGCGCCGGGGCCGAGGGGGCGGAGGGGTACGCCCACATCGTCGATGCCGGCGAGGCGGCCGGCGTCCTGGCCCAGCAGATCCGAGTCCGGCCGCTCCACCGCCCGGGTCAGCACCAGGTCCGGATCGTCGGCCGCATGGGCGATGAGCAGCCGGCCGACCCGTCCGCCAGCTCCCAGGATGCCGAGGGTGGTTCCCGCCATGTGCCGCTCCTTTCGTGCGGGGGCCTCAGAAGGCGATGCGCCCGAGGATCTGACCGCCCAGGATGATCCCGTCGAGCGGGGACTGGTCGGTGATGTCGATTCCGTCGGTCTCCCCGGGGATCAACTCGCCTCGGTAGCCCGTGTAGAAGCTGCCGGGCACCATCCCCGCCGCGGTGCCCACCACGTCGACGTGCTCGTTGGCGCGCCAGGACAGCCCCAGCGCCCCCTCGACGCCGTACAGGGTCCGGGTGGACTGGTCCTCGGGGGTGAAGAAGGTCCGGGCCACCGAGACCGAGGCTTCGGCCGTGAGATCCTCGGGCAGGGCGTAGGTCCCGCGGACCCGCCCGAAGAGGGCGTTGGCGATTCCATTGCCGGACAGGGTGCCCCGCAGGTCCCGGCGGTTGGTGGCCGGGTCGCGGAAGATGGGCATCGGCTGCTCGAAGAGGAGGATGCCGATGTTGTAGTCCCGGTCGAACACGAAGGTGGTGTAGGTGCTGTCGGTGGGGTCCCGATCGCCGGTGGCGAAGCCCGCCTCGAGGCCCAGGGTGAAGTCGGGCTGGGCCAGCTCGGCCACCAGCACCCCGCCCAGCGAGCGGATCTGGACGTCGTTGCGATCCACGTCGAGGGCGCCGTCGCCGTAGCGGCCGACCACCTCGGCCCCCACCCGCAGGTTGCCGAGCTCGGCGTCGGCCGTGAGGGAAGCGGTGGCCAGGGTCAGGGCGTCCACGTCGGTGGCGTCGACCACGGTGGGGAAGACGTGCCGGACCTGGGCGTTCACCCCCACCTCGACGCGCTCGGTGCGGAAGGCGCCCGCCAGGTTGCCCGAGACGGTGTCGCGGATCTCGTCGCTGGCCAGGCCGTAGCCGTCCACGTCGAAGGCGGCGCGGACGAAGAGATCGCCGAAGGCGCGGTCCCACTGGACCCGGTCCACGCTGTCGCCGAAGTCGGCGTTGAGTCCATGACCATCGTTCTGCCACACGCCCAGGCCCCAGTGGACGGGCATGCGCCCGAAGCGGAAGGTGCCGAGCTCCCCGTGGACCTCGCCGTAGGCGCGCCACAGGGAGATGTCGGGGACGGCGCCGGGCAGGCCGTCACCGCCGAGGCTGGGGGGCGGCCGGAGGTCGTCGGTGAGGACGCGGGGGAGGGTCGGGGTGTCGGCGCCGGTGGCGGTCCCGGTGGGGTCGTCCTCGGGGGCCGGCCGGGCGCCCCACGGCACGCCGTCCAGGCCACGGATCTCGGTGTGGAGGGCCACCTGCTCGGAGAGGACGACCCGGGGCTTCACCCAGAGGCGATGCTGCACCCACGCGCGGAAGCCCTCTGACTGGTCGAGGTCGGTGGCGAGGGAGAGGCTCGAGAAGCCCCGCGCCCGCGCCCGGTAGGCCCCCTCGAGCTGGACCTCGGCCGCGGCGGCGAGGCCAGGGGTCGCGAGCGCGACGAGAAGGGGGAGGAGGGGGCGGCGCACGTGGACTCCGGGCGGGGGCCTGCGGGGCCCGATGCGGACGACGTCGGGCCGTAGCACGCCCCACGGAACGGGAGCAACCGCGCCGCGAGACCGGGTCGGGCGGACCCGTTCGGGCGCCTCGAAAAAATGACGAAGGCGTCATTGATATGAGGGCCGGCCGGGTGTAGAGGGAGGCATGTCACGAACGACCTATCGATGGGTGCCAGAGCGCCCCTGGCACCGGCTCTTCCCCTTCCTCGTGGTGGGCGCTTGGTTCGCGGCGTGGGCCAGCCCCCCCGGACGGTCCCTGCACGCCTGGCTCCTGGCGAGCCTGCCGGCGCCCGCGGTGGCTCCCATCGGGCTGGCCGTCCTCACCGTCGTCCTGACCTACGGCACCATCGCGGTGTTCGAGTGGGTCGACCGCACCGGCCGCCCCCGCTGGCTGGCCCGTCGCAAGCTCCAGCAGCCCTACGTCGACCCCGCCCGGCCCTCGGCCGCCGAGGCGCTGCGGGTCCACCTGGTCAACCACGGGCTGCTCGCGCTCGGCCTGGTGGCCCTCGCCGGAGCGCTCTGGCTGCGGGGCTGGTCGCCCGCCGACCCCACGCCGGCGTGGTGGATGGTGCTCGGACAGCTCCTCCTCATGGGCCTCATCACCGAGGTGGCCTTCTACTCGGCCCATCGGTGGCTCCACACCCGCTGGCTCTACCGGCGCGTCCACAGGGTGCACCACCGCTACCGGGCGCCCACCGCCTGGTCGGCCCAGTTCGCCCACCCCTTCGAGTACGTGGTGGGCAACATGCTCCCCATCGCCCTGCCCATGGTGCTGGTGGCGCCGGACCTGCTCACCCTGTGGGCCTTCGGGGCGGTCGTCCTGCTCAACACCCAGCTCGTCCACTCGGGCTACCAGCTCCCCCTCGCACCCTGGGCCGTCCCTCACGACCTCCATCACTACCGGGTGACCGTGAACTACGGCTCCACCGGGCTGATGGACCGGCTCCTGGGCACCCGGCTGCGGCACCCCGACGGCCAGGTCCCGTCCCGCGCCCCCCGCGCGACGTCGGGTGGTCGGATGGAGCCGGCCGAGGCCGTCGACTCCGGCGAAGCGGCGCGGGGTTAGCCCGCGTCCCTCCGGCTCGGGCGCCGCCGGTGTCACCCCGTGGCGGCGAGGAGCTTGCGGAGGGTGCGCAGACCGAGGGCCGCGGCGACCCAGCGACAGGCCCGCTCGGCATAGCCGGCCTCTCCCCGCACCATCGCATCCAGGCGCGGGTTGGGGGCGGCGGCCGCCCGGGCCCGGAGCAGCCGACGCGCGGTCCGAGGATGCAGGCCCTGGGCCGAGACGATGGCCAGGGCCGGGCCGTCCTCGGGCCCCCAGGTCAGGGTGTGCCCATCGCCCTGGACCAGGGTGGGACGCCCCTCGAGGTCGACGCCCACGGCCCCACGGCCCGCGGGGGGAGGGTAGGCGGCCAGCCGCTCCACCAGGCCCCGCAGACGGGCGATCCGGTGGGTGTGTCGACGATCACGGTGCGCCCGGTCCAGGGCGTGTCGGCGGGCGGCCAGATCCTGGGCCAGGGCGGCGATCAGGCGCCGGGCCAGGCCGTCGGCGTCGGCGGGCGGGAAGGTGCGGGCCGCGTGGAGGGCGAGCTGATGGGGGCCGGGGCCCACCCGCTCGAGCCGGTGCGCCAGGCCCGACAGGTCAGCGGGCGCTCCGGCCACCGGGTGGAGGCTCACCAGGCTGGCCCCGTCCGGCGCCTGGCGGAGCTCGCGGTCGTCGGGGTCCGGCCGTTCCAGGCCCGCCGCCTCCCACCGCGCGAGATCGGCCAGGACCCGGGCCACCGCCCGCAGCGCGAGCCGCTCGGGGAGGGGGGCCCCCTCGAGGAGGGGCTCGCCGGGGACGGGACGGACCAGGGCGGGCCAGGCCTCGCCCCGGACCTCTACATCGTCGTGGATTTCCTTCAGGAGGGCAGCATCGCGGAGCAGGGCCCGCCGCCAGGTGGGGGTGCGGGCATGGGCGCGGAGGCCCCGGGCGAGGACCGTGGCGCCGGTGCTCGTGTCCACCGCCTCGACCGTGATGGACCACGGGTCCCAGCGCACGGGGGGACCCGGGCGGATCGCATCCGGCCACGCAGGCCCCCGGGGCGCGTCCAGGTGGTCCCAGGCGGCGGCGTGCAGGCGGCGCAGGCCACCGTCCGTGGGGTCCATGTCGAGCCAGGCCTCCACCGCGCGGAGCACCCGCTCCGGGTCGTCCTCGGGGGCGAGCGCGCGCAGGTCGGGCTCGGTGCGGGCGCGGAGGAGGGCGCGGAGGGCGGTGGGGGTCATGGGCCCTCCGGTAGCGCTCCCGGGAGGGCCGGCCACCCGTCAGCCCCCCCGGGCTTCGCGGCGGCGCTGCTCGCGGAGCTTGCGCCGCCCGGCGGGGTGGAGGGTCTCGTTCAGGAGGCGGCCCAGCTCGTAGGTCTCGGTCTTCTCGGGTTCGCCTTCCTGGGTCCAGTACTTCCACGCGCCGTCCTTGGAACCGTTCCGGTAGTGGCCCTCCGCTCGGACCGCCCCGGTCGGGTACCAGCTCTGCCAGAGCCCGGCGCGACGGCCGCCCACGTGGTCCCCTCGGGTCTCGGTCTGGCCGTTGGGGTGCCACCAGTTCCAGATGCCCACCTCGGAGCCATGGGAGAACCGGCCCCGTGCGGCGAGCTTGCCGCTGGGGTGCCACCACGCCCACGCGCCATCGCGCTGCCCGTCCACGTAGCGCCCCTCGGCGGCCTTCTGACCGTTGGCGTGCCACTGCACGAAGCGCCCGTCCAGGGTGCCGCTGCGGTGGCAGGACTGGACCACCGATCCGTCGTCGCGGACGTCGGTGTGGGCCTCGCCGCCCCCGAGGCAGGTGTGGACCGGCACCGTCCAGCCCCCGGTGGCGGTGCCGACCACGCGCTCGGCGGTGGGGGAGGCGGCCGGTCCCGACGAGCAGCCCATCCCGAGGAGGGCGACCATGGCGAGACGAAGCATGCGGTCCTCGGTGGTGGTGATGCCCCGGAGGCCAGGATAGTCGCCGGGGCTCCGGATGGACAGGGAGCGGTGGATGGCTTGGCGGCGTGCCGCGTTCAAGGGCAAGAAGGTGTGGGTCCAGGTGGGTCCGGACGGCGCCCCGGCAGCCGACGGCGGGCGCGTGCCGATGCGCTACAGCGACCGGCCCGGCGCCCGCACCTACCGCGCAGGCGTCCGTAACGTCACCCTCGACCCCGACGCCCCCGCGGTCGACCTGGATGCGGGGGTCTCCGCCGACGAGGCCGGCGGTGGCGGGAAGAAGACCCGCGGCTCGGGCTTCGGCAGCGCCGGACGGCGCACCGAGGGGCAGAAGGCGATGGCGGCGGCCGCCGCCCGGGAGCTCCTCGAGGGCCTCGACCCCGACGTCGCGGTGGCCTTCACGGACGGCGCCTGCCGCGGCAACCCGGGCCCGGCCGGCTCGGGCGCCCGCGTCCAGCTCCCCGACGGCCGCATCGCCGAGGCCAGCCGGGCCCTGGGACAGGCCACCAACAACATCGCCGAGCTGACCGCCGTCGGGCTGGCTCTCGACCTCCTGGACGAGGCCGGCCACCCCACCGATGCCCCGGTCGCCCTGCTGACCGACAGCAAGTACACCCACGGTGTGCTGGTCCAGGGCTGGAAGGCCAAGGCCAACCGGGACCTCATCCTGGGCCTGCGGGGGCGGCTCGCCGGCCGGCCGGGGGTGCGGCTGTACTGGGTCGCCGGGCACGTGGGGGTCGCCGGCAACGAGCGGGCCGACACCCTGGCCAATGCCGGGGTCGGTGGAACCTCGGCCGTCCGCTGGCTCGACCCGCCCTCCTGACCGCCGGACGTGACCCGCGGACGTGACCGACGGACGCCGGACTCAGGGGGCCGGGATGGACCCGATGAGCCCCCGCTGGGCCAGCGCCTGGACGGTACCCCATCGGGTCCGGACGAAGGGCGGCCAGGGAGCGCCACTCCGGGCGTGGGCCTCGAGCCAGGACCGGGTGGCCGGATCGGAGGGGTAGCCCGACCCCAGCGCCCCCCAGGAGGCGCACAGCGCCTGCAGGGCCTCGTCGCGGGCTGTCTTCGCGAAGATGCTGGCCGCTCCCACCTCCGGGTGATCCCGGTCGGCCTTGGGCACGATCCGCCACGCGCACCCGAGGGGGGCCACGGCCGCCCGGAGCCGGGCCCCGACGGCGCCGAGGGTCGAGGGGTGGCCCAGGGCGTCGACGATCACCCGCTCCGGGGCCAGCTCCCGCACGAGGGACGCGATGGCCGCCTCCTCGAGGCGGTTGAGGTTCTCCCCGTCGATCTGCTTCGGGGTGATCCGCCGGAGCACCGGCCGGCCCAGGGTGCGGAGCCGCTCCCGGACCTCGAGGCGACGGGCCGGGGTCAGCGTCTTGGAGTCGGCGGCCCCGGCCTGCACCAGGATCTCCGGGTCGCCCTCGTAGAGAAAGCCCGCGACCACCAGATCACCCAGGACGCACCCCCGGCCCGCCTCGTCGATTCCCAGGACGGTCACGAGGCCTCCGGGTCGTCATCCCC
>CAZPJM010000052.1:0-21190 GCA_964586865.1 uncultured Enterobacteriaceae bacterium | reverse complement strand
GCCGTCCTTGTCCGTCATGCCCGTCGTGAGGGGCTTGGTGTCCGGCACCCCGTCGTGGTTGTCGTCGTGGCCCTCGGTCAGGTCCGGGATGCCGTCGCCGTCCGAGTCGTCGTCCAGGTAGTTGGGGGTCGTGCCGTCCTTGTCGCTCGTCCCCTCGACCTCGGTGAGGATGCCGTCACCGTCGTCGTCGATGTCGATGTAGTCCCTGACCCCGTCGCTGTCGTTGTCGGCCAGGGTCTCGTCGGTGCCCACCAGCAAGGCCTTGCTGTCGTCCTCGTCGAACACGGCGTCGATACCGTCGCCATCCGCGTCGGTGGGGGTGGTGACGGTCAGGTTGGCCTTGCCGTCGCCGTCGGTGTCCCAGGCCTCGACCGCGTCCAGGACGCCGTCGTCGTCCGAGTCGGTCTCGAGGTAGTCCGGGTTGCTGTCGCCGTCGGCGTCGTTGTCGCCCTCGACCGAGGTGGGGATGCCGTCGCCGTCGTCGTCGGCGTCGACGCGGTTGTCGCCGCCGGTGCCATCGGTGTCGGTGTCCTCCTCGTCCTTGTCGAGGATGGTGTCGTTGTCGGAGTCGGTGTCCTTGTAGTCGTCGGTGCCGTCCCCGTCGGAGTCGGTGAACCGGCCGCCCTCGTCCTTGGTGAGGTAGCCGTCGCCGTCCTCGTCGTTGTTGGTCCGGTCCGCCGCGGCCACCTCGTCCTTGTCGGGGATTCCGTCGTCGTCGGAGTCGGTATCCAGGTAGTCGGCCGGGCCGGTCTTGTCGGTGTTGGTCGTGCCCTCGACCTTGTCGGTGTAGCTGTCGCCGTCCGAGTCCAGATCCAGGTAGTTGGGGTGCTTGTCGCCGTCGGGGTTGCCGGTCCCTTCCGTGAGGGTGGGGATGGTGTCCCCATCGTCATCGTCGTCGACGTAGTCGAAGCCGTCCGTGCCGTCCTTGTCGGGGCGCGTGATGGTGATGGTCTCGCGGACGGTGGCGTCGTTGTCGTCCTTGTCGTAGTCGGCCGACAGGCCGTCCCCGTCCTTGTCCGTGGTCGACGCCGCGGTCTCGGGCTTGCCGTCGTAGTCCGTGTCCCACGCCTCGGTGGCGTCCGGCACCCCGTCCCCGTCCGAGTCGGTGTCCAGGTAGTCCGGGTCGCCCGCGCTGTCCGTGTTGGTCAGGGTGATGCCGGCCTTGAGGCCCACCTCGGTGGCTTTGCTGTCGTTCTCGTCGTAGGCCTCGTCGAGGCCATCATTGTCGCCATCGTTGCCGAGTGCGGGCGTATTCAGTGTGCCGTCGCCATCGGTGTCGTAGGCCTCGACCGAGTCGAGGATGCCGTCGCCGTCGCTGTCGATGTCGATGTGGTTGCCCAGCTTGTCGCCATCGGGATCCCCATCGCCCTCCTCGAGGGTGGGGATGCCGTCGTCGTCGTCGTCGGCGTCCTCGAAGTCGAGGATGAGGTCGCCATCGGTGTCGTCATCGCAGTCCCCATCCCCCTCGTCCTTGTCCAGGACGCCGTCGCCGTCGGTGTCGGCGGCGGGGCTGGAGCAGGTCAGGAAGGAGCCGTCCAGCTCCATGGGCTCCTCGTCGTCGGCGTCGTCCGCGTCGGTGTCCTCGCGGTCCAGGCGGTCGCCGAGGACCTGCCCGCGGGCGAGGGAGCCGGTGATCCCCGGGTAGCCCGGACCCTGGAACCAGTTGCGGGTGATGCCGATGGAGCCGTCGGGGTTGTCGAGCTCGGCGTCGAGGTCGTGTTCCCACGAGGGCTCGGCGGCGCGCTCGGGCAGATCGACCTGGCAGTCGCTGGTCCCGCGGGCCTGCTCCTGCCACCAGGTGGCGCCGTCGCCGTCTTCGTCGGAGTGGGGGCCGCCCACGCCGTCGCAGTCGGTGTCGATGCCGTCGCCGCACACGTCGACCGCGCCGGGGTGCACCGTGGGGTCGCTGTCGTCGCAGTCCGGGGTGGTGGCCAGGCCCAGCGAGCCGTAGCCGTCCCGGTCGGCGTCCAGGTCGTAGTAGAAGGTCACGTCCTCGAGGACGGGGGAGCGGTCGCGGGCGGCGGTGAGCACGACCCGGTAGCGCACCCAGCGGCCCTCGCAGACCGCGGCGAGGCGGGTGCCAGCGGGATCGTCGCCGAGCCAGGACCCGATGGGCCCCTCCTCGACCACCCAGGTCTCGCGGTCGTCGGAGCAGGTCAGGTACAACGAGAGCTCGCTGTCCTCGTCGATGTCCTCGGTCCAGGCCAGCTCGTACCAGAGGGCGTTGGTGCCCGCGTCGACGGCGCCCTCGAGGGCCCAGGTGCCGCGGAAGGCGTAGGTGGACTCGAGATCGATGAGGTCGGTGGCGATGGACAGCCCGAGCGGGCCGGCGAGGGGGACGCCCTCGGGGGTGTCGTGGTCGACCCGAAGGCTGACCACCGCCCGCTCGGGGTGGGGGTTGGCGATCCAGAGGACGTCGGCGCCGTCGCCGCAGGCCGGGCGGGTGGCCAGGCCGGTCCAGCCGATGGCCTGCCAGGTACCGTCGGGGGCGGACCGGTCGCGGGAGGCGCCGGCGATGGTGGCTTCCAGGACATCGACCGTCACGGCGGCCGACGCGCCGTCGGCGTAGAGCCAGGTCAGGGTGAGGGAGGCATCGCCGCCATCGGCACCGCGGGTGAGGAGGGAGGCGCCCTCGGCGTAGGTGACGGTCTCGGGCAGGTCGACGACCGCGCCGCTCGGCAGGGTGGCGGCCCCCTCGGCGCCGGCCACCGGGCCCACGCGGAAGCGGGTGCCGTCCGCGGTGAGCGGGTCCGCCGAGCCCAGGTCCGGGTTGTCGGCGACGGAGAGACAGCGGTCCGTACCGGAGAAGGCGGTGCTGTCGTCCTTCTGGAGCTGGATCTCGTGGTCGATCCCGTTCCACGGCGCGCGGTACCAGGTGGCGGACCGGTCCAGGACCTCCACCCGGTCCAGGCGGAGGCCGCCGTCGATCCGGGTGTTCGAGCCGTCGCGCGCGACGTCGGGCCGGGTGGTCACCGCCGGGCGGTCGGCGGCCACCGCCACGCTGGTCGACAGGGCGATGAGCACGGAAGGAGCGAGAAGAACGGTCGAGCGGCGCATGGAGCAACCTCTTCGGGAAGACGGACCGGGCGCACTGTAGCACCGTCCTGACGACGGTCGCTCGCGTGTGTGGATGCCGGTCCGGTGACGTGGCGGCGGCGGTCCGGCGACCCGCCCTCGCAGGGGAGGGGCGGGTCTCCGGACGTGGTGGAGGCACCCGGGGTGATCGGGTACGGGGGCGGGGTGTTGGAGGGTGGTCTGGAGGTCCTGGACACCAGAGCCGAGGTCGAGACGCCCGAGCGTGTCCGGTTCCGTCACCAGCTCGCCGGTCCGGGCCGGCGCGGCGTCGCCTGGCTCATCGACCTGATCCTGCGCCTCCTGGTGGCCATCGTCCTGCTCGTGCCGGTGGCCCTGGTCTCGACGGTGGATCTCACCCTCGGTGGCGGTGCCGTCGGCCTCTACCTGGTGCTGGTCTTCGTCTTCGAGTGGCTCTATGGCGCGATCTTCGAGATCGTCCTGTCGGGCCGCACCCCGGGGAAGCTGGTGATGGATCTGCGGGTGGTGCGCACCGACGGCAGCCCCATCCGGCCCGCCGACGCCGTGCTGCGCAACCTGCTGCGCGCGGTGGACTTCCTGCCGGTCCTGGGCACCTCCACCTTCGTGGTCCCCACCTTCGGGGTCGGGCTCCTGGTGATGATCCTCGACCGGAAGATGCGGCGGCTGGGCGATCTGGTGGCGGGCACCGTCGTGGTGGTGGACGTGCGCCAGGACATGCAGGGCGGCGTCGGCATCGACCCGCCCGTGACCGAGGAGGAGCGGCAGGGCCTGCCGGCCCGGGTCGACCTCGGCCCGGACGAGCTGGACATCCTCGAGAGCTTCGTCCGGAGGCGGCACCGGCTGTCGGCGGATCGGGTCGAGGAACTGGCCGAGCTGTACGGTCCGGCCCTCTCCGCCCGGACCGGCATCGAGGCCCCGACCTGGGAGCGGGTGCTGGTCCTGGCGTATGCGAAGGCCACCGGGAAGGATCGATGATCGCGGATCGCGACGCCTTCGTGGCGCGCCGGGAGCCGCGGTGGCAGCGGCTCGAGGCCGTGCTGGCCCAGGCCCGGCTGCGGTCGGCCGAGGAGTGGTCCGAGCTCTCGGGGCTCTACCGCGAGGTCAGCGCCGATCTGGCCCGCGCCCAGGCCCTGGGGCTGCCCGATGATGTCCGCGGGCACCTGGATCGGCTGGCCAGTCGGGCTCACCATCGGCTCTACGGCAGTCGCCGGGGGGCCGGGCGGGCCATCCTCCGAGAGGTGGCGGTGGGCTTCCCCGAGGCCGTCTTCCGCCAGTGGGCCTTCATCCTGGCGGGTCACGTGCTGTTCTACGGGCCCTTTGCCGCCGGGGTGGTGGGGGCGCTGTTCCACGACGGCTTCGCGCCCGCGGTCCTGTCGGAGGGGCAGCTCGCCGGCATGGAGGCCATGTATGCCGAGGAGATCGGCCGCACGGCCGGGCAGGACGCACAGATGTCGGGCTTCTACGTCTGGAACAACGTGGGTATCGCCTTCCGGTGCTTCGCCACCGGCGCGCTCTTCGGCCTGGGAAGCGTGTTCTACCTGGTCTACAACGGGCTCGTGCTCGGGACGGTCGAGGGCTACCTGTGGGCTCGCGGCCTGGGATGGAACCTGACCGACTTCACCATCAGCCACACGCCGTGGGAGCTGACGGGCATCGCCATCTCGGGCGGGGCCGGGCTTCGCCTCGGGTGGGCGCTGGTGGTCACGGAGGGCCGCACCCGCATGGGCTCGCTCCGGGCCGCCGGGCCCGACCTGTACCGGCTCGTCCTCGGGGCGGCGGCGCTGCTGCTCGTGGCCGCGGCCATCGAGGGCTTCTGGAGCGCGGGGCCCGCGCCGCTGTGGGTCAAGATGGCGTTCGGGGCCATCGGGGCCGTCGCCATCGTGCTGTGGATCGGCGTGCTCGGACGCGGGGGGGCCCGGTGAATCCCTACCTCTCGCGGGTGGTCCTCCGACCTCGCAGCCCGTTCGAGGTCTTCGATCTGACCCTCCGCTTCTTCCGGGAACGGGCCCGCCCCCTCGCCGTGATGACCGCCTGGACCGTGCTCCCGAGCATGGTGGCCTGCGCCGGACTCACCGTGCTCTCGGGGGGCGCGTGGTGGACCCTGCTGGTGCCCCTCGCCATCGGTCCCGTCCTGCAGGCCCCGTTCACGGTGCTGGGGGGCCGGCTGCTGTTCGCCGAGGACGCCTCCGTCGGGCAGGTGCTCCGGGCGACCCTGAAGGGGATGGGCGGGGCGCTGGCGGCCATCGCGGTGGGCGGGCTGGCCATGGGGTTGCTCTGCACCGGCTTCGGGGTGCTGGTCCTGCCGGCCCTCGCCTTCCTCCCCGAGACGGCGCTGCTGGAGCGGGTCCCGCTGGGGCGAGGCCTGCGCCGCTCGCTGAGCCTGGCCGGCGGTCAGGTCATGGTGGCCGTGGCCGCGGTGGCGGGCCGCTGGGTCCTCACGGGGTGGGGCGCGCTCCTGGGCGAGCTCACCGGTCAGTCGGTGGTGGGGTTCGTCCTCCAGCTCGGCGAGCCCTTCGGCAGCTTGCTGGCGGGCCACGCCACCCCCTGGATGGCCGTGGGGATCCTCCTGGTCCAGCCGTTGATCGCGGTCTTTCGCCTCCTCCTCTATGTGGACGTGCGCACCCGCATGGAGGGGTGGGACCTCCAGGTGGGCCTCCGGGCGCTGGGACTCGGGGCCGCCCCATGAGGGGATGGGACACCCTCGCGGTCGTGGTGGGCGCGGCCATCCTGGTCGGCTGCCCCAACGGCGGTCGCGATCTCGAGACGGACACGGACCTGCTCGGGGACCCGGCCTTCGTGTTCTGTCATGACCCTGACACCGACGATCCGCAGCTCGATCGGTGGTGCGGGCTGGTGCGCGAGGCCCCCGAGCGGGTCTGTCCGGAGCTGCACCGGGTGTGCGCGGAACACGTACCCGACTTCGACACCGACACGGACGCCGGGCAGAACCCCTCGGCCGGGTGCGGGGGTCAGGGAGCGGGCGCTCCGAGGGCCCCCCAGCCGCCCCCTCCGCCGCCGCTGGATCCGGCGGGGGGCCTGGCGGCGACGGCGGTACAGCTCGTGGGGTGGACGGTCGCCCTGCTGGTGGCGGTGGCCGCCCTCGGCCTGCTGGCGTTGGCGGTGCGGGCCGTGCTCGGCTGGCTGTCCGGCCGCTCCCCCGCTCCCCAGGCTCCGCCCGCCGAGCCCGACGAGGTCGTCCTCGTCCAGGAAGCCCCCGAAGCCGTCCCCGAGACCCCCTCGGGCGACCAGCTCGCCGCGGCGCGTCGGGCCTTGGAGGAGGGGCGGCTCGAGGAGGCGACGCTGCTGGCGCGGGGAGCGGCGCTGCGGGCCCTGGGGGAGGCCGGGGTGCTGCGGATCCACCGGAGCCGCACCGATCGGGAGTACGTCCGGGCTCTCCGGCGCGATGGGGACCGGCAGGAGGCGCTGCGGGAGGTGCTGCGTGCGGTCGAGGAGGTCCGGTGGGCCGGGCGTCCCGTCGAGATCTCCCGCGCCCGCACCGCCGTCGAGGCGGCCGCCCGCCTCGTGGGGTCCATGGCCCCGGTGCTGCTCGCCGCGCTCACCCTCCTCCTGGCCACCCCCGCCCGGGCCCAGCAGGACTACGACTTCGACGGCGATGCGGCCCTCCAGCCCCTGTACGCGCGCTGGGGCTTCGACGCCGCGTGGCGCCTGCGGACGCTGCGGACGGTGGACCGGGACACGGACGTCCTGGTGCTCGACCGCTTCGAGGTCGCCACCTCGCCCGAGGACGAGGAGGCCCTCCTCGCGTGGGTGGAGCAGGGGGGCCTGCTGGTGCTGGCCGGGCCCCTCGAGGCGCTGCCGGCCCTGGGGACCCTGGAGCCGGTGGCGGGGGGACCCCTGCGCGTGGACCGGCGCGCCCGGACCGCCGGCCTGGCCCGGCCGCGGTTTCCCGGTGGGGTCGATCACGCCTGGTCCGAGGCCCGGGGTGAGGCCTGGGTGGTGGTGGATGCGCCCGATGGCATCGCCCGGGTGGTGGTCCAGGCCCTCTCCCTCGGCCAGGGGGGGGTGCTGGCCTTCTCGGATCCGGACCTCCTGACCAATGGCGCACTGATCCTCCCGGACAACCGCACCTTCCTGGGCGGCTCTCCCTGGGTGGGGGTCGACCTCGCCCTCTGGCGCCTCGCCGATCGGCCGCGCCTCGAGCTGGCCACGGTGGCGGGGCCGGCGGGCGGCGCCAACCCGTTCTCCGCCATGGCCGACGCCCGGCTCCTGCCCCTGGTGCTGCAGCTCCTGCTGGTCCTCGCCGTGGCGGCCCTGTGGCGCGGCTGGCCCTTCGCCCCCCTCCGGGACCCGCCCAGCGAGGGGCGGCTGGCCTTCGCCGAGCACGCCCGGGCGCTGGGGCGGCGCTTCTTGCGCGCCGGCGCCACCCGCCACGTGGCCTCGGCCCAGGCCCGGTTGTGGATGGGGCGGCTCGGTCCCGTGGCCCTGCGGGCGGCCGCCGAGCGGCACGGCTACCCCCCCGAGGCGGCGAGGGCGCTGGTGGCTCGGGTCCGGGCCCTCGCCGAGGCCCCCGAGGGGCCGGACACCCCCGAGGACCTGAAGACGACGGAGGAGCTGTGGCGGATCACCCGCAGTCGATGAGCGCCGGCAGCGGCGATGCCACCGAGGCCGAGGCCCGTCGCTTCGCGGACGGCTTCGCCCGCATCGGCCGGGAGGTCGAGCGGGTGCTCCTCGGCCAGGGAGAGGTGGTCCATCAGGTCCTGGTGGCCCTCTTCGCCGGTGGCCACGTGCTCCTCGAGGGGCCGCCCGGCCTGGGCAAGACCCTGCTCGCCCGCACCCTGGGCCGCACCCTGGGTCTCGACGTGCGCCGCATCCAGTTCACGCCGGACCTCATGCCCAGCGATGTCACCGGGGGCAACGTCTACAATCGGCAGGCTGGCGTCTTCGAGTTCGTCCCTGGACCCATCTTCACCCAGGTCCTCCTCGCCGACGAGATCAACCGGGCCCCCGCCAAGGTCCAGTCCGCCCTCCTCGAGGCCATGAGCGACCGACAGGTCACCGTGGATGGCACCACCCGGGCCCTGTCGGGGGCCTTCTTCGCCATGGCGACCCAGAACCCCATCGAGAGCGAGGGCACCTACCCCCTCCCCGAGGCCCAGCTCGACCGCTTCATGCTGAAGGTGCTGGTGGACCACCCCGACCTCGACGTGGAGATCACCCTGCTGCAGCACGTGCGGGACGGCTTCGACGCCGCCGACCTGGACGCGGTCGGCCTCGAGACCGTGCTGGACCCCGAGCGCCTGCTGTCCATGCGTTCCGTGGCCCGGCGGATCCGCGTCGATGCCGAGCTGCTCGGCTACATCGCCCGGATCGTCCAGCGCACCCGCCACCACGCGGCGGTGGACCTCGGGGCCTCGCCGCGGGCCAGCATCGCCCTGCTGCTGTGCGCCCAGGTGGTGGCCGCCGCCGAGGGGCGGGCCTTCGTGGTGCCGGACGACGTGAAGGAGCTGGCAGCGCCGGTGCTGCGCCACCGATTCCTGCTCCAGGCCGGGGCCGAGCTGGAGGGGGTCCGGGCCGACGACGTGGTCCGGGAGATCCTCCAGGACGTCCCGGTGCCCGGTGGTGCCTCGGCGTGATCCCCACCGGCCGACTGGTCCTGCTCCTGGCCCTGCCGCTGATCCTGGGTGGCGTGGCCCTGGCCGTTCCCGGGGCCGTCGTGCCCCTCGTCGCCGCGGATGTGGTCATCCTGCTGGTGGCCGTGGTCGACGCGAGCCTCAACCGCGGCGCGGTGACCGTCCACCGCGAGGTGGAGCCGGTGCAGGCGGTGGGGCGGTCCTTTCCCGTGACCCTGGAGCTGCGCGGCGGCGGGCACCGACGCCTGGACCTCCGGGTGGTGGACGATGCGCCGGGGAGCGTGGAGGGGCTGCCCGTGCGGCTGCGCCTGGCCCCGGGCCGGGTGCGACGGGTGGTCTACCGGGCGACGGTGGACCAGCGCGGGGAGCACGCCTTCGGGCCCGTCACCCTGCGGTGGCGCTCGCCGCTGGGGCTGTTCGAGCGGCAGGTGCGGCGGGAGCTCCCCGACCCGGTCCGGGTCTACCCGCGCTTCCGGCACACCCGGGGCTGGGGGGTGACCGCCCGGGAGGACGAGCAGCGGGCGCCCCAGCGGGTGCGCCGTCAGCCGGGCGGCGAGAGCGAGTTCGAGCGGCTCCGTCCCTATGTGCGTGGCGACAGCTACAGGCACATCGACTGGCGCGCCACCGCGCGCCACGACGCGCTGGTCACCCGGCAGTTCGGCCAGGAGAGCAACCAGAACGTGCTCTTCCTCATCGATGCGGGGCGGATGATGTCGGCCCCGAGCGATGGGATCACCGCCTTCGACCGGGCCCTGGACGCGGCGGTGACCATGGGGCAGGCCGCGCTCCGCCACGGGGACCGGGTGGGTCTGATGGTCTACGACGACCGGGTCCGCGCCTGGCTGCCCCCGCGCGGGGGGGCCCGGAGCGGGTCCCGCCTCATCCGCGCCACCTACGACCTCTTCCCGAGCCTCCGGGAGCCCGACCACGCCATGGCCCTGCAGTGGCTCTCCCAGCGGGTGAAGCAGCGCAGCCTGGTGGTCCTGCTGACCGCGGTGGTGGACACGGTCAACGCCGAGGCCGTCGAGGCCATCACCGGGGCCATGGCGGGCCGGCACCTGCCCCTGTGCGTCTGGATCCGCGACCCGGAGCTCGAGCGCCTGGTGACCGACCCGCGCCCCGACCGGGAGGCCACCTTCGTGGCGGGAGCCGCCGCCGAGCTGCTGGCCGAGCGCGAGCACCACCTGAAGCGCCTGCGGGATCGAGGTGCCCTGGTCCTCGACGCGGATCCCGCCGGTCTGACTCCGCGATTGATGGCCCGCTACCTGGAGGTCAAGGCGCGTCGCCTCCTCTGACCGGCCGAGAGCCGGCGCCATCGCACTTGACGTCTGCGGTCCGTTGACACAATACCCCTCGGTCCACGCTACCGTGGCGGCCGCCCACCCACGAGGAGACGTCGATGCGGAACCTCCGCCCCCTGGTCCTGTTCCTCGGCCTGCTCGGCCCCGGCGGGGTCTGCGCCCTCGTCTCCACCCCGGCCCACGCCCAGCCCGGTCCCGACGTCTTCTCGGGACCAGGCCTCATCGAGATCGTACCGGCGGGCGACATCATCGGCGATGGCGAGACCGCGACCACCATCCACGTGGTGGCCCTGACCCCCGAGGGCAGCCCCATGGAGGGCCTCACCCTGAAGCCCGACGCCAGCAGCGGGGATGTGGAGGGCTGGAACGAGGTGCAGGCCGGCGTCTATGCCTTCACCTTCACCCCGGACCGGGTCATGCAGCCGGCGACGGTGACCCTCCGGGTCCGTGGGCGCACCCCCTCCCGGGAGAGCGTGGACAAGAGCTACAAGGTGCCGGTACGCCCGCCCACCGCCACCGCCGTCGAGGTGGTGGCCAACCCGCCGCGGCTGGTGCTGGGCCAGGACGGCGAGGGCTCCATCTCCTTCGTCCTCGCCGACGCCGCCGGCAATGTGGAGGCGTCCGACATCGCCGTGCGCAGCAGCAGCGGCCGGGTCGAGAACCTGACGCACCTCGGCGGGGGGCGCTTCACGGCCCGCTATGTCCCGCCCCGGGTCAACTTCCCCCAGCTCTCCATCATCACGGCGGTGGACCTCCGGAATCCTGACACGGTCTACGGGGCGGTGGCCGTGCCGCTGCTGGGCAAGACCGACTACCCGGTCCAGGCCGGCCCCGGCAGCAACGTGGTCCTGCGCATCGGCGGCCGGGAGTACGGGCCGGTCCAGGCCTCGCCCACCGGTCGGGCCGCCGTGCCCGTCGTCGTGCCTCCCGGCGTCCAGCTCGCCACCAAGGTCGAGGTCCGTGATGGCCAGACCCTCGAGGACGAGATCGACCTGCGCGTCCCCGAGACGGCGCGGCTGGCCATGCTGCCCACCCAGCCCGGCGTGCCGGCGGATGGCGCCACCGCCGTTCCCGTGCGGGTCGCCGTCTTCACCCCCGAGGGCCAGCCGGACACCGGCGCCACGCTGAGCTTCAGCAGCACCGGCGGGACGGTCACCCGTCCCGAGCACGTCGGCCAGGGGATCTACGAGGCGCGCTTCACCCCGCGCTTCTCCAACGTCCCGGTGACGGCCGAGATCACCGCCAACATCGCGGGCTCGTCCATCCAGACCGCCACCTCCGAGGTCCGCCTCGTCCCGGCCCGGCCCCAGGCCATCACCCTCACCGCCCAGCCCCGCGAGCTCTCGGCCGACGCCACTGCGCTGCGCGTGTTCGCCAAGGTGATCGGGTCGAACGGCCAGGGCCTCGACCGGCGGGACCTGGTGCTCTCGGTCAGCGGCGCCACCGTCAAGGACGGCGTCCAGGACCTGCGCAACGGGGACTACCGGGTCGACTTCAGCGCCGATGGGCGCACCAACGTGGACGTGGTGGCCACCGTCCGCAACCCCGAGACCGGCAACCCCCTCCGTCACGTGCTGCTCTTCCCCCAGACCGACGTGGCGCCCAACGACGGCAGCACCGCCAACCGGATCACCGTCGTGACCGTCGACGAGTTCGGCTACCCGGTGCCCGATGTCGACGTGAACCTGAAGATCGAGACCGGCGACGGGACCCTCCAGCCGGCGGTGCGCACCAATGACGGCGGCGTGGGCCAGGTCTTCTACACCTCGGGCCGGGGCGCGGGCATGGTCCGCATCCGGGCGCGATCCGGCAACCGGACCGGGATCACCGCCTTCGTCCAGGGCCCACCCAGCCTGCGGGGCCTCGACGTGCCGCCCTCTGGCGGGCCCGCCGAGCGACAGCTCACCAACACCTGGGAACGCCTGGTGGTGCCCCTCCGGGTCCCCCGGGAGGGCGCGGTCGACGGGCCGGTGAGCGCCGAGACCACCGCCTCCTCGGACGCGGGGGCCCTGGCCCGGCTGGCGGTGCGCGCCGAGCCCGCAACCGCCGCTGCCGGTGGGCGTGTCACGCTGTATATCGACGCCAAGGATGCCCAGGGGGTCGGCGTCGCCGGCCAGGAGCTCGACCTCATCGTCTCCCAGGGCCAGGCGGGCGCCGTGAGCGACCTGGGCGGCGGGCGCTACCAGGTCGAGGTCCTGGTCCCCCGCGCCGCCGCGGGCCAGGTCAAGGTCTCGGTGGCCTCGGGGGACACCGCCACCTTCGCCCGGATCCCCATCAGCGGCGTCGCCGAGGACACGGGAGGCTGGGGCAGCACCGACGGCGTGGCCGACGGCGGCTCCGCCACCGACACCATCGCCCCTCCCCCCGAGGGCGGAGGGGGCGGCACCTCCGGGGGGAACCCCGACCTGAACAGCCGCCGGGTTCGGCTCGGCTACGTGACCTCCTCCTACGCCTACGAGCAGGCCCCCCTGCCCGACAACGGCCCCCTGCTGCCCGCCGTCATCGCCGTCGGGGGCGATCGCGGCAGCCCGGCCCTCCCCCAGGGCGCCGAGCTGGCCTTCCGGGGCTGGTTCCTGGACTACTTCGGCATCGACGCCTCCACGCGTCTGACCGCCTGGTCGCTCCAGGCCGATGCCTTCGGCAGCGCCACCGTCCCCGACCAGATCGTCGACGTGAACGCCCTGGCCATCGCCCGCTACCCCTTCGCGGTGGGGGACGACCACTTCTGGGTGGGTGCCCGGGCTGGCTATCAGGGCTCGGACATCCTGTACTTCTCGGGCTCGTTCGAGGCGGGCGCGGCCGAGTACCGCTCCCTCTACGTGCAGGGCCTCGGGCTGGGCGGTGAGCTCGGGGCCGAGGTGGGTGATCTGTACATCCACGGCAACCTGGACGCGCGCTTCGTCGGGGTCTCGCGGCTGCTCGGCCTGGGGGTCGATGCCCACGTGGGCTACGACATCACCGACTTCCTCTTCGCCGACCTGGGCTTCGGCTACCGGGACCGCCAGGTGACGGTGCTGGGCGAGCTGTCCGAGAACGAGGTGGGCGAGCTCTCGGACCGCCAGATTCTGGGCCGGATCGGGGTGGGCTACCGGTTCTGACGGTGCGCAGGGCGGTTCCCGCGCCGGTCAGTGCAGCTTCACCCGCCAGGTGGCGCCGTCGGGCCCGTCCATGACCTCGATACCGCGCGCGTCCAGGGCGTCGCGGATCGCATCGGCCCGGGCCCAGTCCTTGTCGGCGCGAGCCTGGCGGCGCGCCTCGAGCTCGGCCTCGATGTCGGCAGCGTCGAGGCCCATGGCGGCCAGCCGCTTCTCCTTGACCTGGGCCTCGAAGGCCGGGCCATCCAGGGTGAGGAGGCCCAGGGCCGGGCCCAGCCGGTCGAGGGCCGCGAGGGCGGGGCCGACCACCGGCCCGGCGCGCTTGCGGGCCTTCTTGTGGTTCCCGAGGCGGTTGAGGGCCCGGGCCAGCTCGAAGGCCAGGCCGAGGGCCTGCGCCGTGTTGAAGTCCTCGTCGAGGGCGGCGTAGAAGGCCTCGGGGAAGGCCCGGCCCAGCCGGAGCACCTCGAGGGCGTCCTTGCCGAGGGCCCGGGCGACGGCGTCCGGGTCCTCCTGGCCGCCCCAGGTCCGGGCGCGGTCCCGGGCATCGTACAGCCGGGAGAGCATGGCCAGGGCGTCGAGGAGGGCGTCATCGCTCCAAGGGAGGGGGGAGCGGTAGTGGGCCTGGAGGTAGTACAGGCGAATGGCCTCGGCGGGGACCAGGCTCAGGGCCTCGCGGATGACGAAGGCATTGCCCAGGCTCTTGCCCATCTTCGCGGGCGCATCCGCCTCGTCGGGAGCGGGGCCGGTGGGCTCGGCGCCGCCTTCGGCGCGGTGGGCCCGCCCCCCCGCCTTGGTCCCCGAGGCCACCGTGAGCAGGCCATTGTGCATCCAGTGCCGGGCGAAGCGGTGGCCGTGGGCGCACTCGGACTGGGCGATCTCGTTCTCGTGGTGGGGGAAGACGAGGTCGAGGCCCCCCCCGTGGATGTCGATCTCGGGGCCGAGGGTGGCGGCGGCCATGGCGGAGCACTCGATGTGCCAGCCGGGGCGGCCCGGGCCCCAGGGGCTCGGCCAGGAGACCTCGCCATCGCGGGCTGCCTTCCAGAGGGCGAAGTCGGCCGGGTGACGCTTGCCCGCGTCGGGATCCTCGCTCCGATGCTCGTCGGGACGCTGGCCCGAGAGCTGGCCGTAGGCCTTGTACGAGGCCACGTCGAACCAGACGGTGCCGTGCGCTTCGTAGGCGTGGCCGCGCTCGAGGAGGGCCGCGATCATGGCCCGGATGTGCTCGAGGGTGGTGGAGACCCGGGGCTCGGCGTCGGGCGGGGCGGTGCCCAGGGCCTCCATGTCGTCGTGGAAGCTCCGGATGTAGCGCTCCGCCAGCTCGAGCGGGGGCACGCCCTCTTCGGCCGCCTTGGCCAGGATC
Organism: uncultured Enterobacteriaceae bacterium; assembly: GCA_964586865.1. Taxonomy (GTDB): domain Bacteria; phylum Myxococcota_A; class UBA796; order UBA796; genus REDI01. The sequence continues at coordinate 6,789 of CAZPJM010000052.1, read as the reverse complement.
TTGTCGTCGATGTCGGTGATGTTGCGGACGAAGGTGACATCCCAGCCGCGGTGCCGCAGGTACCGCACGAAGGTGTCGTAGACGATCATCGCCCGGGCGTGGCCCACGTGGCAGTGGTCGTAGACGGTCATGCCGCAGGCGTACAGTCGGATGTGGCCGGGCTCGATGGGAGAGACCGGCTCGATGGTCCGCGAGAGCGTGTTGTACAGCCGGATGGGCGGGGCGGTCATGGGCGTCCTCCGGCCGGCCACCTAGCCGCCTGCGCCGAAGATGCGAGCCGCCCGGCCCGGCCGGCGCTCACTTGGAGAAGATCTTCTCGATCTCCTTCTTGACCTTGGACTCGTCCACGTCCTTGGCCACCGCGACCTCCTGGACGATGAGGCCGTGGGCCTGATCGTACATCTTGCGCTCGCCGAAGGAGAGCGTCTTCTCCTTCTTGAGGAGGGCGAGGTCGCGCAGGACGGCGGCGACCTCGAGGGGATCGCCGGTCTTGATCTTGTTCATGTACTCGCGGTACCGGCGGTTCCAGGTCTGCTTGTCGGCCGGCTTCTTGCGGTCCCGGAGGACCTCGTAGACCTTCTCGACCGCGTCCTTGGGGATGATCTCGCGCATGCCGATGGCGTCGGCGTTGTCGGTGGGCACGCGGATGGTCATGCCGTTGTCGAGGATCTTCAGCACGTAGAGCTCGTAGACCTCGCCCTCGATGGTGGAACTCTCCACGTCCTTGACCACTCCGACCCCGTGGGCCGGGTAGACGGCCTTGTCGCCGATCTCGAAGGGCATGCGTGCAATCTCCGCGCGGTGGGGGACCGGACCGGGCCCGGTGGGGGTCCGCTCCGAGGGGGGCGAGACGTAGCCGCTTCCCACGCCGGCGGCAAACCCGGCAATCCCGGGGTCCCTCCGTCGTTTGTCGACGCCGGTACCGGTCGTGTGCCGCCCCACGCCTCCTTGACTTGTGGGGCCTCGTGGCGGTTGGTAGTGTCGGGGGTCCCGCGAGGCCGCGCCCACCGGCGCCCGCGACCACCCCATGGAGAGCCCCCATGCGCACCCTGTCGATCCCCGTCCTCGCCGGCCTGATGCTCCTCGGTCCCGGCTGCGAGGAGCGCAACAAGATCGTCGCCGGCCGTGGCGTCGACGAGTGCAACGTCACCAACATGACCCTCTCCGGCACCCAGTGGGTCATGTGGGAGGCCATGCCCGACGGCACCTCCCGGGCCAACCCCCGGGCCCGCATGAAGTTCTACGAAGAGGACGAGATGCTCAAGGTCGACTACACCGTCGGCTCTCCCTACGAGGTCCACACCTACGAGTGCCGCCTCGCCGCCGACGAGGTCAAGTGCGCCGAGGAGCCCCGGCTCTTCGACTGGTGCCTCTCCCTCGAGGTCCACAAGGCGGGCTCCTGCACGCCCGCAAGGCTCCAGGAGATCGCCGGCCCCGGCATGGAGCTCGAGCCGGCCGAGATCGCCGAGGCGCAGCAGAAGGTCAAGGAGGAGCTGGAGCTCGTCGCCAAGCGCGCCGAGGAGAACCCCCGCTTCCTGGCCCAGTACAAGCTCTCGAAGAACACGCTGGCCAACAAGCTGCAGGGCATCCTCGACGTGCGCGTCCGGGAGCGCAAGTGCCAGCTCATGGTCACCGACCAGTACATGACCATCTACAACGGCCAGAAGGTGGTGGACTCGAACCCGGTGGGCACGAACCCCTTCGTTCAGGACAAGGACAACACCTGGCTCTACGAGAACTGCGTCGAGGGCACCCGCTTCCTGGCCATGTCCCAGGAGACGCCGCCCACGGACGAGGAGCTGAAGGCCCTCGACCCGAAGCGCCAGTTCGGAGCCTCGGACACGGTCCACTACCACTACGTCGGTGTGCAGAACATCAAGCCCGAGGAGGGCTGCACCTACTCCGCGGACCTGTGGGCCCAGTGGAAGCCCAAGGCCAAGGACGTGGCCATGGAGGTGGTGGACTGCGAGATGATGGTCCCGAGCGAGGACGACCCCGAGAAGGGCGAGAAGCTGACGAAGTGCGTGCAGTGGTCGAGCGACCACGTCTGGAAGGACGACATGGAGCGGCTCGAGTTCGTCAGCGACATGGGCACCGCCCCCCGCGCCTTCTACGGCATGACCCGGTACAAGACCTGCGGCGGCGAGAAGGAGAAGCTCGACACCATCTGCGCCAGCACCCGGGTGATGAAGCTCTGAGAGGCTGGCCGGCGGGTCATCGCCCGTTCGGGGTTGAGCACGGCCCGTCATGAACATAGGTTCAGTGCATGGCCTGGGCCGAGCTGTGCTGCCAGTCGGCGTTCTCGCTGCTCCACGGCGCCTCCCTCCCCGAAGATCTGGTGGAGACGGCGTCGGCGGCACGCGTGGGCCACCTGGCCCTCACCGATCGTGACGGGGTCCACGGGCTCCCCCGCGCCTTCAAGGCCGCCCGCGCCACGGACCTGCACCTGGTGGCCGGCGCGACCCTCACCCTCGACGCCCACCCGGCGGTCGTGGCCCTGGCCGAGTCCCGGGACGGGTGGTCCCGCCTGTGTCGCTGGCTCACCCACGCCCACCATCGGCGCGAGAAGGGCCGGGCCAGCCTGCCGCTGGAGCACCTCCTCGAGGGGGTCCATGGGCTGACCCTGCTCCTGCGTCCGGGCTGGACGGCCGAGTCCGCCGCGCCCCTGCGAGACGCCGCGGATGGCCGACTCGGCATCCTGCTCACGCGCCGCCTGGCGCCCGGGGACGCGCGGGCCACCCGGCGGGCGGTCGCGCTCTCCCGCGCGCTGGAGGTGCCGGTGGTGGCCACCAACGACGTCCTCTACGCCGCCCCCGAGCGCCGGCGGGTCGCCGATGTCCTCACCTGCATCCGGCGCGGCTGCACCCTGGACCGTGCCGGGCGTCAGCTGGAGGCCAATGGGGAGCGTCACCTCCTCACCGAGACCGAGATCCGGACCCGCTTCGCCGACCTCCCCGAGGCCGTCGACGCCACGCTCCCCATCGCCGAGCGCTGCGCCTTCTCCCTCGACGAGCTGCGCTACACCTACCCCCGCGAGGTCGTTCCCGACGGGCACACCGCCATGTCCTGGCTGCGGGTGCTCACCGCCCGGGGCCTTCGCCGGCGCTACCCCGACGGCGTCCCGGCCGACGTGATGGCCCAGGTGGACCACGAGCTGGCGCTCGTCGAGAAGCTGGACTTCCCCAGCTACTTCCTCACCGTCCACGACGTGGTCCGCTTCGCCCGCGAGCGGGGGATCCTGTGCCAGGGGAGGGGATCGGCCGCCAACTCGGCGGTCTGCTACGCGCTGGGCATCACGGCGGTGGATCCCTCGCGGACCAGCCTGCTCTTCGAGCGCTTCATCAGCGAGGAGCGGGGCGAGCCCCCCGACATCGACGTGGACTTCGAGCACGAGCGCCGCGAGGAGGTGCTCCAGTACGTCTACGAGCGCTACGGTCGGGATCGGGCCGCGCTCGTCGACGAGGTCATCTCCTACCGGGGCCGTTCCGCCGTGCGCGAGGTGGGCAAGGTGATGGGCCTCTCCCTCGACCAGGTCGACCGGCTCGCCCGCTGTACGGACCGGTGGAGCGCCGGCGTGGACGTCGAGCTGGACGATCTGGTCACCGAGGCGGGCCTGGACCCCGACGATCCGGGGGTCCAGCGCACCCTGGAGCTGGCCGGGGAGCTCACCGGCCTGCCCCGACACCTCTCGATCCACGTGGGCGGCTTCGTCATCGCCGACGACCGCCTCACCGATCTGGTGCCGGTGGAGCCGGCCGCCATGGAGGCGCGCACCGTCATCCAGTGGGACAAGGACGACGTCGACACCCTCGGCTTCGTGAAGGTGGACTGCCTGGGCCTGGGCATGCTGACGGCCATCCGGAAGGGCTTCGACCTCATCCGGGGCTTCTGGGGCGAGGCCTGGACCCTGGCCACCGTCCCGGCCGAGGACCCCGCCGTCTACGACATGTTCTGCGCCGCCGACACGGTGGGGGTGTTCCAGATCGAGTCCCGCGCCCAGCAGTCCATGCTCCCCCGGCTGCGACCGCGCTGCTTCTACGATCTGGTCATCGAGGTCGCCATCGTGCGTCCCGGGCCCATCCAGGGGGGCATGGTGCACCCCTATCTGCGGCGGCGCCGGGGTCTGGAGCCGGTCCGATACGCCCATCCCGCGCTCGTCCCTGTCCTGGAGCGGACCCTCGGCGTCCCCCTCTTCCAGGAGCAGGTGATGAAGATGGCGGTCGAGGTGGGAGGCTTCAGCCCCGGCGAGGCCGACGCCCTTCGGCGGGCCATGGCGGCCTGGCGCAAGAAGGGCAACATGGACGGCCTGGGCCACAAGCTGGTCCAGGGCATGCTGGATCGGGGCATCGAACCTGCCTTCGCAGGTCAGATCTTCCAGCAGATCCAGGGCTTCGGGGAGTATGGCTTTCCCGAGTCCCACGCGGCCAGCTTCGCGCTGCTCGTCTACGTCTCGGGCTGGCTCAAGTGCCATCGGCCCGCCGCCTTCGCGGCCGCGCTGGTCAACAGCCAGCCCATGGGCTTCTACAGCCCCCGGGCACTCCTCGCCGATGCCCAGCGTCACGGAGTCGAGGTGCGGCCGGTGTGCGTGGTGGCGAGCGACTGGGACTGCACCCTGGAGCCCGTGGAGGGCGACCGCGGCGCGCCCCACCCCGACCGGGTGGCGGCCATCCGCTGTGGCCTGCGCCTGGTCAAGGGGCTCGGCGAGGAGGAGGTGGAGGCGCTGGTCAAGGCCCGGGCCGACGCGCCCTTCCGGGATCTGCCCGATCTGGCGCGACGCAGCGGACTGGACCGGGGGGCCCTCGAAGCCCTGGCCGAGGCCGATGCCTTTCGGGCCCTCGGTGTGGGACGTCGGGAGGCGGCCTGGATCCTCCAGGGCCTCTGGACGAGCCTGCCGCTGTTCGCCGGGCTCGGTCGGCGGGAGCCGCCACCGCCCCTGCCGCCCGAGACGCCCATCGAGAAGGTCGAGGCGGCCTATCGTCGGGTGGGGCTCGACGTGGAGACCCACCCCATGGCCTTGATCCGCCCCGGGCTCGACGGCGTTCCGCCCCTCCAGGTCCTCCAGGGGCTCCCCGCGGGTCGCCGGGTGCGGATCGCCGGGCTGGTGGCCAACCGGCAGCGTCCGGGCACCGCCAACGGGGTCGTGTTCATGACCCTCGAGGACGAGACCGCGATGGTCAACCTGATCGTCTGGCCCAAGACCTGGGCCCGGTACCGCAAGCTCGCCAGGCACGCTCCGCTGGTGGGGGTGGATGGCAAGCTCCAGCGGCAGGATGAAGCCATGAGCGTACTGGTCGAGTCCTTCTGGCCGCTCCCCGAGGATGCCTTGAGCATACGGTCCTGCTCCCGGGACTTCCGGTAGGGGCGTCCCCCAGCGTGGGCACCCACGTCCGGCTAGACTCGGGGTCCGCGGGGGCGTGCCGGGGGTCGGCGCGACGCGGTCGGGGAGGTGGCCATGGGGCGGGCTGGATGGGTGTCGGTGGCCGTGCTGTCGTGGGTCGTCGCGTGCGGGCCCGAGGACGAGCCCGAGCTGTTGCTGCAGGAGCTCGGCGTGGAGGGCGAGCCGCCCGCGGTGGGCTTCGAAGCGCGCGACGGCGATGTGGTCGTCACGCCGGGCTCTCTCGTCGGCTTCGTGGCCGACCCCGATCAGGCCGCCTCGACCGTGCCCCTCGAGGTGGTCTCCGACGTCGACGGGCCGGTCTGGCGGGGCAACGCGGCCGGGGACGGCACCTGGCGCTGGTCGGGCCGTCTGACCCCTGGCCCCCACCTGCTCGAGGTCTCGGCCGTGGATCGCGAAGGCAACCGCACCACGGCCACCGTCTCGGTGACGGTCCGCCCCAATGCCGCGCCCATCTGCCGCATCGAGTCCCCCCTGCCGGGCACGGTGGTGCGGACCCGCCAGGACGTGGAGCTGCGGGGCATGGCTGAGGATGCCGATGGCGACGAGCTGGTCGTCTTGTGGACCTCGGACCTGGCGGGGGCCCTCTTCGCGGGGGAGGCCTTCACCTGGCGCTTCGTCATCCCGGGCACCCATCGCATCCAGATCGAGGCCATCGACGAGCTGGGCCTGAGCTGCACGGATGCGGTGCTCCTCCAGGTCGATCCCTGAGAAGCCGCTTCATAGAGGGGAGATGGCCCGGTCGGGTCGGAGGCGCGACGGCCCCCGGGGGATCGGCTATACTGCGCGGCGCCGCGCGCGAGGGTGCCTCGCGGTCGCCGGCCCGGAGGCCTTGCATGTTCCGAACGTTCCCCATCGCTGTGGCCTGGGTGGTGCTCGCGGGCTGCGGGGGAGGTCGCGGGGATGCCATGTCATCCACGCCCCTGGACACGCCCACCCGTGACTTCGAGGTGATCCCCCCCGAGGTGGACACCGGGTGGCCGCTCCGCGAGGACACGGACACCGATGCATCCGACACGGATGAGGCGGACGACACCGACACCTGATCTCCCACCCAGGTTGTCCACAGCCACCCCGGCCGCGCGCGGTCGGGGTGTCGTGCTGAGGGGGATGGAGTCGGGGGTGTTCTCGATCCGGGATCTCCCGGAAACGCCGACAAATGAGATACCCATCCATGTTTTCATAGCCTATGGATGCGCCATGGTCGGCCTTATCGGTGAGAATTCATCCTTGACGACGCGCGGGGCACCACGGTAGAAGGATGGCGTCGGTTCCCCCGCCGACACCCCTCCCCGGCTCCCCGCCGGACCCCGCTCGGAGGGTCCGGGCCCCCACGGGCCCTCCAGCACCCCCCCCACCACCGCGTCATCCGGACTCCAGGCCCGCATCCCACC
>CAZPJM010000051.1:5963-21251 GCA_964586865.1 uncultured Enterobacteriaceae bacterium | reverse complement strand
GGGCGCTTCCACCACGAGGCCCACCTGCTCGGCCGGCTCCTGCACCCGGGGATCCCGCAGATCTACGAGGCCGGGGACGCCGATGGGCAGCTCTACCTGGCCATGGAGAAGGTGGACGGCCCGCCCCTCGATGCCTGGGCCGAGGGCCGGAGCCTGCGGGAGCGGCTGACCGTGCTGGCCCGCATCGCCGACGCGGTCCATCACGCCCACCTCCGGGGGATCCTCCACCGGGACCTCAAGCCGGGGAACATCCTGGTGGCCGAGGGAGGCCAGCCGAAGGTGCTCGACTTCGGCATCGCCGCCACCCTGGGGAGCCGCCGCAAGAGCGGGCGTGTGGCGGGGACGCCGGCGTTCATGGCCCCGGAGCAGCTCGACGGACGTGGCGATGCGCGGGTGGACGTCTATGCCCTCGGGGTGACGGCCTACCGGGTGCTCACCGGCGTCCTGCCCCTCGAGGTGCCCACCACCACCGCCCGCGAGGTGCGCGCCTTCGTGCTCGGGGCCGAGCCGGTCCCGGCCAGCACCCACGACCGTCGGCTCCGCGGCGACCTCGACGCCATCCTGGCCCGGGCCCTCCAGAAGGACCCGGACCATCGCTACCCGAGCGCCGCGGACCTGGCCGCGGACCTGCGGCGCGCCCTGGCCCATGAGCCCGTCCAGGCCCGTGACGGGGGCGCCCTCTACCGCCTGGACCGGCTGGTGCGGCGCCACCCCCTCCCGGCCTCGGCCCTGGCGCTGGTGGTGCTGGTCCTGGCCGGCGCCACCGCGGTCCTCGGCGTCCAGCTCCGCCAGGTCTCGGCCGCACGCCTCCGGGCCGAGGCCGCCTCTCGCGAAGCGGCCGCCGCCCGCGACGCCCTCCAGCGGCGCACCGACGCCCTGACCCTCCGCCAGGCCCGGGACGCCCTGGCCACCGATCCGGCGGCCACCCTGGCCTGGCTCGCCACCCTGTCGGACCAGGCCGACTGGGCCGCCGCCGGCGCCCTCGTCCACCAGGCCCGGGCCGCCGGGGCCTCCCTGCGCACCTTGGAGGGTCACGCCGGGGTGGTCCGGGCGGTGGCCCTCTCGCCCGACGGCCGCACCGCCTGGACCGGTGGCTACGACGATCGGCTGCTGGCCTGGGACCTGCGGGCGCCCACCGAGCCGGCCCGCGAGGTGGCCCGCCACGAGGCCGACATCACCGGGCTGCACCCCGTCGAGGGCGGCGTGGTCGCCGCCGGGAGGGCCGGGGTGGTCCGATGGCACGGCGGTGGGGAGGATCGGGAGCTCGCGCGTCAAGCCGGCGAGGTGGAGGCCATGGTCGTCGCGGGCGACCTGGGGGTCTCCGCCGACGACCGGGGAGAGGTCCGGGCCTGGACCCTCGACGGCACCCCGCGGGGCGAGGTGCGGATGGAGGCGCCGATCCAGGCCCTGGCGGTGGACCCCGACGACCAGATCTGGCTGGGGGACGACGCGGGCGGGGTCTGGCGGTGGACCCCCGGTCGGGCCCCCGTGCTGGCCTGGCGCCACGCCGCCGGGGTCACGGCGCTCTCCGGCGACCCGGTGGTGAGCGCCGCCGAGGACGGCTCGGTCCGCCAGGGCCGCGCCGATGACGGGGTACGGGCCCACGACGCCCCGGTGCGCGGCATCCACGTGGCTTCCGACGGGCGCTGGCTCACCACCGACCGCGTCGGCGTCCTCCAGGTCTGGACCGCCGGGGGGGTCCCGGGCCCCACCTGGTCCACCGACGGCGGGGTGATCCGCGACGCCGCCTGGAGCGCGGACGGCCGGGTGGTGGTGGGCTCCGAGGACGGGGCCGTCCGGGTGTGGGACCCGGACTCGGGCCGTCGCTACACGCTCCGCGGCCACGCCGGCCGCATCCGGGACCTGCACGTGCTGGGCGACCGGGCCCTCACCGGCGCCGAGGACGGGACGGCGCGCCTGTGGACGCTGGAGCCCCCCCCGGTCGACCGGCTGAACGGCCACGACGGCGCCATCACCGCGCTGGTCGGGACCGAGGAGGCCACCTTCAGCGGCGGCGAGGACGGGGTGGTGTGGCGCTGGGATCCGGCCACCGGCCAGGGGGAGCGATGGACCATCCACGACGCCGGCATCGAGGCCCTCCTGACCCTGCCCGACGGGCGCGTGGTGAGCGGGGACCGGGCCGGCGAGGTCCGGGTGGGTGAGCGCGTCGGGCAGGCGGGCGACAAGGTCCGGCGGCTGGTGGCGGTGGGTGAAGGCCGCTTCGTGGCCGCTGCCACCTCCCGCCCGGTGGTGACCCTCTTCGAGGCGGACACCCTCCGCGGATCCGCCCTCGAGGGCCATGCCCGCAAGGTGGAGGATGCCACCGCCGACCGCGAGGGCCGCCTGATCACCGCCGGAGCCGACGGGTCCGTGCGCCGGTGGAGCCCCGAGGGCGAGTCCACCGTCCTGCTGACGCTGCCCATCCCCGCCACCGCCGTCCGGGTGCTGCCCGAGGGAACCGTGGTCGTGGGGGACCAGCGGGGCCACCTCCACGTGGGCGACGGCGAGCCCCTTCCCGCCCACCAGGCCGCGGTCACCGCCATCGTCCCCCTGCCCGACGGGGGCTTCGCCTCGGGCGCGGCCGACGGCACCATCCTCCTGCACCCCACGGGGATCCGAATCGAGGCCCACCGCGGGCCGGTCGCGGCCCTGGCCGTCGCCGAGGGCGCCCTGTGGTCCACCGGCGGCCGGACCCTCGCCCGGTGGGAGCTGGCCACCGGCGCGGGCGGGGTGGTGCTGGCCGGGGACGCCCCCTTGTTCGGCCTGACCCGCGTGGGCGACCGCCTGGTGCTGGGGGAGGGCGCCGCGCTCCGCACCCTGCCCCTGGGCCTGCCCCGCACCGCGAGAGGGGTTCGCCAGGTCCTGGCCGCACACGGCCTCCTGCCCGAGACTCCCACCGAGTAGTCTTCCGGGTCCCAGGAGGATCCATGCGCCGCTCGCTGCTCGTCCCCGCCGTCCTCGGCGGCCTCGCCCTGACCACCCCCGCCCACGCCGGCTTCGGGATCGGCACCAGCTACGGGGTCGGCCTCGACGAAGCGAACTTCGGGGGGCGCGTCCCGCTGCCCTACCGCGTCTACCCGGCTCTGGACCTCCACATCGACAAGGTCTGGATCCAGCTCTACCCCATCGACCTGCTCATCAACCTGGCGAGCGAGGACGTGGTCCTGGCCGGCTCGGTGTACGTCGACGTCCTCGAGGAGCCGGTGGGCGGGACCTGGCAGGCCGTCCTCGCCCCCGGCGGCACGGTGGGGATCGCCGATCAGGACGGCCTTCTGCTGGGCATCCAGGGCGCCGCGCGGATCGGGGTGGAGACGGGGCAGTCCGCCCGGGCGGGGGTGTACGTCGTCCCGGGGCTCGGTCTCGGCTTCGGCTTCGACGAGGTGGCGCTGGTGGCCAGCGGGCGCCTGGAGTTCAGCGTCTGGTTCGGCGGGAACGGCGACAGCGCCGGGCCGGGCGCCAGCAGCCCGTGACGCCGCCGCCCCGGGCACGTTAAGGACCCGCTGGTCTCCTCCCCCGACATCTCGAGGTCCCCATGAAAGCGCGCACCCCCCGGCCCTCCTCCGCCCCGGCCCCCGACTCCGGCGCCGCGGCCCCCTCCCACGACACCAAGAAGACGGGCCTCTCCAACGCCCAGGCCCAGGAAGCCGCGGCCCAGGCCACCCAGGCCCCCGAGATGGCCATCCCCCACCTCGACCAGATCGAGGCGGCGATGGGCCAGGACCTCTCGAAGGTCACCGCGCACCGCGACGACGGCAGCCTGGATGCCCTGGGCGCCCAGGCCCTGGCCTTCGGCGACGACATCGTCCTGAAGGAGGACGCCCCGGTCGAGGTGGTCGCCGAGGAGCTGGCCCACGTGGTCCAGCAGCGCCAGGGGCGCGCCCCGGCCGGCCAGAGTGTCGAGGGCGACGCCTCCGAGTCCGAGGCCCGCGCCGTGGGCGAGCGGGTGGCCCAGGGGCGGTCCGCCACCGACCTGCTCGGCCGCACCCCGGCCCAGGGCGCCGCCGCCCCCAGCGTCCAGCGCCGCCCGGCCCCCGAGAAGACGGTCAGCAGCACCGCCATGACCCGCCTCGCGGCGGCCCGCGCCGGCATCGACCACACCAAGCAGGTCATGTCCCAGGGCGCCGGCAACCAGTACGAGGCCCTCGAGGACACCAACTTCAACAGCTACTTCCGCATGGCCGCCATGCGCGACCCCGAGTGCTGGATCCTCGACCCCAACCTGTTCGACCTGGCGAACCAGTACCCGGACGCCCTCACCGCGGCCAAGGCCGACCTGGCGGCGGGAGGCAACTGCGGCGAGCACGCCATGGTGGCCTTCGACTACCTGCGTACCCGCGGCGGCCACACGGTCAACCGGGCCGACAAGTCCGGGCTCGATCACGCCTTCGTCATCCTGGGCGACATCGGCACCGACTCCGACGCCGACCTGGTGGTGTGCGACCCCTGGCCCACCGCGCCCACCGCCTGCCTGTGGGAGGACCACTTCGGCTACACCCCCGACCCCGGGCAGCTCAACACGCGGAACACGGCCTCGGCCGAGGACACCGAGGACATCAAGGCCATCCTGGCCCAGGGCCTGCGGCTCTCGGCCAAGGGCGAGGAGATGATCCAGTACGCCTTCGACGAGGAGCGCACCAAGGAGGAGCTCGAGAAGGGCACCTCCGGGGACAAGCCGTGGATCTGGAACCAGGTCGGCGCGGCGAGCACCGAGTACACCTACGTCGAGGAGGCCCCGCCCGAGCAGGCCCCCGAACAGGCCCCCGAAGCCGAGGCCCCGGCCGAGGAGGAGCAGGTGGCCTCCGGCGGTGGCGAGCAGAGCGGCTGGCAGCGGTTCATCTCCTGGCTCCGCAGCTTCCTGTAGGCTCACCCCATGCACCTCCCCCCGCTCATCGCCCTCGTCCTCCTGGGCGGGGTGGCCTGCTCGGGCCGCGCCGCCGGGCCCGGCAACGAGCCCGCCCCCGAGCCCCCGGCGCCCACCGCGCCCCCCTCCTCCTCCGCGGAGACCGCGCCCATGACCGACGCCCCCTTCACCGACGGCCCCGCCGTCACCCCGCCCGATGCGCTCCTGGCCTGGCTCGAGAGCGAGGGTGCCGACAAGACCCTCCGCCTGCCGGTGGTGGTGTCGGTGAGCCCCCTGGGCGTCACCGGGGGCGTCGTGGCCACCTCCCCCCCCGACGCGCCCGAGGCGGCCCTCGCGCTGAAGCTCGACGACGGCGCCATGGCCACCTCGCTCCAGCAACACCTGGCCCGGGTGTGCCCCGGCGAGACCACCTGCGCCGTGTGGCTCGAGGGCACCTGGGGGCCCAACGTGGCCATGCCCGACCTCCCCGGACCCGGGGGGCCGGGCGGGCCGACCGCCGGCCCGAAGCGCCACCCCTTCGCCGTGCGCGCCGTCGTCGGCCCCATCGCCGAGGGCGACGCAGCCGTGGTCAAGGTTCGGCGCTAGCCGCCAAATGGGGGTGACGGACGTCCGTCGACCTCCGTCGGACCTCCGTCACCCGCCATGACGCCCTGAAGCTCACCCTCATCGGGGTACCGGCCGGCGACGTCCGTCGGACCTCCGTCACCCGTGGCGCAGGGGCCCCGAAAAGATCGCGACCTGGACGTCGTCCTCGGTCGGCACGCGCCTTGCCAGGGGGCGGGCCTCCACCGACGGAGGTCCCGTGGATCGCGCCACCTGCCTGGGGGCGGGGATCGTGGGCGGCGTCCTGGCCGTCCCGCTCCTGCCCGCCCTCGACCCGGTCTCCCGGGCGCTAGCCGTGGACCTGCACGGCCCCTGGCCCTGGCTCGTGCTGGCCGTGGCCCTCGCCCCCGCGGTGCTGCTGGGTGCTGGGCGCGGCATCGTCGTGACCCTGGGCCTGTGCATCGGACTGCTCACCGTGGCCCTCACCCCGCCCGGACCGGTCCTGCGGGGCCCGGTGGCCGTCCACGCCACCCTCGACGGAGCCCCCACCGGCTGGAGCGCCGACGCCACCCTGCACCGGGTCGGGACCGCCCGCGACGGGTGGCGCCCCGCCGAGGGGCGGATCCGGGTGCGCTTCCGGGGGCCCCCGCCGCCGCCGGGGACCGAGATCCTGGCGTGGGGGCCGGCCCGGCCCCCCGATGCCGTGGTCCTGCCCGGGGCCCCCACCCCGCTGCGGGGCCTGCCCGGCGCCCGGATCCGCACCCGGCTCCACGTGCGGCACCTGGCCGTCCTCGACCGGGACCCCGCCCCACCCTTGCCCCCGGGGCGGCGCCACGCCGGCGTCCTGCGTGCCCTGGCCTTCGGGGAGCGCACCCACGTCGCGCCCGCCACCTTATCGGTGCTGCGCCGCTCCGGCACCGCCCACCTCCTCGCCATCTCGGGCTTCCACGTGGGCCTGGTGGCGGCCCTGTCCGGCGGCCTCCTCGCCGCGGTGCTCCGCGGGATCAGCCTGTGGCGGGCCCGGGGGGTGGCCCTGTGGCCGGCGTGGCTGCTCGGGGCGGGCACCGCGGCGGCCTACGCGGTGGCGGCGGGCGCGCCGGTGAGCGCCCAGCGCGCGGCCCTGCTCCTGGGCCTGGCCGCCCTGCTGCGGACCCTGGGCCTGCGCCCGCGACTCCTCCCCCTGCTGGCCTCGGTCGCGGCTGCCCTGGCGGTCCTGGACCCGGCCTGCGTCCACAGCGCCGGCTACCAGCTCTCCTTCGGCGCGGTCCTGGGTCTGGCCCGTCTGGTGCCCTCGTTCGAGGCGGTGCGTCCACGATGGTGGCCCCGGTGGGCGGGCCCGATCTGGACCTCCCTCTCGGTGAGCACGGCCGCCCTGGTGGGGACCCTCCCGGCGGCCGGATGGTGGTTCCAGCAGGTCCCTGTCCTGGGGCCCGTGGCCAACCTGATCGCCCTGCCCCTGACCTCGGTGGTGCTGGTCCCGCTGGCGGGGGTGGCCGGCTGGGGCCCGGCGCCTCTCTCGGACCTGGCCTACGCCCTCGGCGATCCCGCGGTCGATCTCCTCCTCCTGCTGCTCGGTCCCCTGGCCCTGCCCCCCCTTCCCCTGGCCCTGGGCCCGTGGGCGGCCCTGGCGCTCGCCCTGGCCCTCCTCCTCCACCGCCGGCTGCCGTGGGCCCTGGCCCTGCTCCTCGCCACCGCCCCGGGCCGACCGGCCCCCGACGCGGGCCTCCGGGTCACCTTCCCCGCGGTGGGCCAGGGCAGCGCCGCCCTGCTCGAGTGGGCCGACGGCCGCCGCTGGCTGGTGGACGGGGGGCCGGCCTCGCCGCGGGTCCTGAAGTGGCTCCGCCGGCGGGGGATCCACCACCTGGACGTGGTCGTGGCCTCCCACGGCCAGGCCGACCATGCTGGTGGGCTCGCTCCGGTGGTGGCGCACCTCTCGGTGGGCGAGGTGTGGATCCCCTGGGGCGCCCGCCACGACCCCCAGCTCGAGGGCCTGGTGGGGGTGGCCCTGGACCGAGGGGTGCCGGTGATCCCGGGACCCGCGGCCGATCCCACCTCGCTGGCGCGGGCCACGCTGCCGGGCGAGAACGACCGGTCCGTGGTGCTCACCCCCGAGAGCCCCTCGGGGGCGGTGCTGCTCCCCGGCGATCTGGAGGCCGCTGGCGAGGCGGCGGTGCTCGCCCAGCTCCCCGAGCGGGTGGCGGTGGTGGCGGCACCCCACCACGGCAGCCGCACCAGCTCGGGGCGGGCCCTGGTGGCGGCGACCGAGCCCGCGGTGGTGGTCATCCAGGCGGGCCGCTGGAATGGCTACGGCCACCCCGAGCCACGGGTCGTGCAGCGGTGGCGGCGGTCCGGGGCCCGGGTCTTCCGCACCGACCTGGACGGCACCGTCGAGCTCACCCTGGCGGGGGGGCGGGTACGCGCCCGGACCTGGCGGTGGGAGCGGGGCTGGCAGGAGGCGGGGGAGTGGCCGACCTGGCGGCTCGTGAGCGAGGTCGTCGGCAAGGGGACCCGGCCGGCCTCACCGGTCCAGCCAGGGCAGCGCGTCGCGGGCGAAGCGCTCCATCCGGAACAGGGCGGCCCGCTCGCCCCGGTCGTTCACGTCGGGGTTGGCCCACCGCCACACGGTGCGGCCCTCGGGGGTCACCTCGAAGACGTAGCCCGTGTCGGACTCGGTGATGAGCGTATGACCGTTGGGCAGCCGCTGGTTGCTGCCCCGGGTCTCGGTGAAGAAGCCCTGCTCGGGGGCGTAGCGCCAGTGGATCTGCCCGGTGAGGGGGTCGAGCTCGAGCACCCGGGAGCGCTCCACGCCATTGTCGAACACCAGCATCCGCCCGTCGTCGAGGAGGGTGGGGTGATGCTGGAAGGTGACGTTGGTGGGCCCCCAGGCCCACAGGACCTCGCCCGCGTCGGGGTCGATCACGAAGATGGCGTTGATGTTGCGCATGGACAGGAGCCAGTGGCCGGCGCCGTACAGCGGGTCCCGGTCGGCCAGGGCCCCGTCGAAGACCTCGATGTGGTTCGTGTGCAGGATGTCGAGGGGGTCGGTCCGCTCCAGGTCCAGGTCCGAGAGGGCCGGCAGCAGGAAGGCGTAGGGGCTGCCCTGCAGCAGGGCCAGGAGGTCGACCTCGCGCACGACGGTGCCGTCGGGCTCCAGCACCTTGACCGTGTCGACCAGGGTGGGGACCGTGGGGTGGACGGCCGGGCGGACCTCGCCCCGGCGGTGCAGGGCGTAGATCCGCCCGTCGGGGGCCACGGTCATGTCGTGGTGGAAGCGGCCCCGGTGGCGCCACAGGACCCGGCTGTCGCGGTCGATCCGGAGGAGCTCCTCGTCCTCGACGAGGACGAGGAGGTCGCCGTCGGGGAGGAGCTCGACGTGCTGCCATCGGGGCCCGGGCACCGACCAGGTGTGCAGGGTGCGGCCGCGCATGTCGATGAGGTGGGCACTGTGCCCCCGCCGCGAGGCGTAGAGGTTGACGCCGGGCCAGGCCGCCTCGGGGTCGTGGATCAGGACGCCGGACCGGTCGGCGTGGGGGTCGACGGTCCCATCGACGTAGCCGAGGGCCTGGAGCATCTCGACGCCGGTGGCCCGGCTGCTGGACTCGACGAGCTGCCGGCCCTCGGGCCCCAGGTCGGCCTCGCCGTGGACGGGCGCCAGGTCGGGGAGGGGGACCACCTCGGTGACCACCACCGCCCAGGCGACCCCCGTGAGCACGACGCCGGCGTCCAGTCCGAGGAGGGCGGGGACGAGGCGGGACATGGGCTCTCCGCTCCGGGAGGCGGGGGGACCGGGGCTCAAGCGCCCCGGACGCCGACCTCGTCGGTCGGCTCGAGGGCGGGATCGGTGGGGGCCGAGGCGTCGTCCTCCCCGTCGTCGGCGCCCGCTGATGGCGCCCCGGGTCCGGGCGCGCCGGTGGACGGGCCCTCGACGACGGGCGGCCCATCAGCGGCATCCGCCCCGCCCGCGTCCTCGTCCGCCTCCGCCTCCGCCTCTTCCTCCTCCTCGCCCCGACCCTCGAAGAAGAGGTAGTGGATCAGGAAGGCCACCACGCCCACGAGCAGGTTGGCGTCGGCCACGTTGAAGGACGGGTACTCCGCCATCCCGAACAGGTCGATGAGCGTCTTCGAGAGCTCGGGGTCATCGGTGTAGAAACGGAAGAAGTCCGTGACGGTGGCGGCATGGTCCATGCCGCCGCGGTGGTCTGGCACGCCGAAGAGGGGCTTGTAGACGCGGTCGATGGCGTTGCCCAGCGCCCCGGAGAGGATCAGGCCCAGCGTGCCCGACAGAAACCAGTCCCCGGGCGGCAGCTTGCGGAACATGTCCAGGACGATGACCCCGGCCACCACCGTGAAGATCACGAAGATGGTCACCCGCCAGCCCTCGGAGAGCCCGCCGAGCATCCCGAAGGCCGCGCCCGGGTTCTCGGCGTGGACGATGCTGAAGAAGCCCGGGATGACCTGCACGCCCCCCGGCGCATTGATGGCCTCGGAGGTGCGCACCACGTACTTCGTGACCTGGTCGACCAGGACGCCGACGAGGGTCACGATGCTGAATACAAGGATCTTCCGACTCAATGCACCACCCCGACCGCCTGGAGGGCCCCGCGCGGACTCCCTTGGGTAGCCCATGGGGATCCGGCGGGCCAACGGGGGCCCGGTCGCGCCTCGTCACGCGAGGTCGCCCATCGTGATCAGGCCGTGTCGGGGGCGGTTCGGGACCGGAGGAGGACCGCCCCCACCACGGTGACGAGCCCCGCGCCCAGCGCCACGTCGGCCACGTTGAAGGCGGGCGCGCCCAGGGGCATACCCGCCGCCTCGGTGAGGGCCTCGAGCGGCGCCGCCCCGAGGCGCAGCCAGTCGGTCACCGAGCCCCGGAGCAGGCGGTCGAGGGTGTTGCCGAGCGCGCCCCCCACCACCGCGCCCAGGGCGATGGGCAGCAGGCGCGCCCCCCGGTCGAGGCGGAGGGTCCAGGCCAGGGCCACCGCCACCAAGGCCACGCCCCCCAGCCCGAACAGCGCGGCCCGGGTGCCCGGCGCCAGATCCCCCAGCAGCCCCAAGGCCGCCCCCGGGTTCTCCAGGTGGACCACGGCGGCGAGCCCCGGAAACCCCCAGCCCGGCTCGCCGCTGGGGAAGGCCCGGACCAGCGCCTTGCTCCCCTGGTCCGCCCCCAGGACGACCAGGGCCGTCAGGCCCCACGCCAGCAGCCGTCCGTCCATGTCCCCGGCGTAGCCCGGCCCCCCTCGCGCCGCCGCGACCCGTTGCGAGGCGCCTGACGCGACCGTCCCGTGCGTTATGGCCAACAGCTACATGCGGGGCGCCCACCCCATCTGCCTGGAGGGTCCATGGAACGCGAGGAGATGCCGGTCGACGTCCTGTTCGTCGGGGCCGGGCCGGCCTGCCTGGTCGGCGCCATCCACCTGATGAACCTCATCGAGGCCCACAACGAGGCCGTCCAGAGCGGCGAGAAGGAGGGCGAGGCCCTCGACGAGCCCTTCGTGGCCGTCCTCGAGAAGGGCTCCGAGGTCGGCGCCCACCAGCTCTCCGGCGCCGTCATCGATCCCCGCGCCCTCCAGGAGGCCATGCCCGACTGGGTCGAGCGCGGCTTCCCGGTGGAGCGCTGGGTCGAGCGCGAGGAGTTCGTCTACCTCCGCCCCGGGAGCAGCCGGGTGAAGGCCCCATGGCTCCCCCCCGAGCTCATCAACCACGGCAAGCCCATCGCCTCCCTCGGCAAGGTCTGCAAGTGGCTGGCCGAGGTCGCCGAGGAGAAGGGCGTCAACATCTTCCCGGGCTTCGCCGGCGCCGACCTGCTCTGGGACGGCGAGCGCTGCGTCGGTGTGCGCACCGGCGACAAGGGCATCGACAAGGACGGCTCCCGCAAGGACACCTTCGAGCCCGGTATGGACCTGCCCGCCCAGGTCACCATCCTGGGCGAGGGCCCCCGGGGCCACCTCTCCCGCAAGCTCATCGAGCGGCGCCAGCTCGACCGGGACGCCAACCCCATGGCCTACGAGCTCGGGGTGAAGGAGGTCCTGGAGATGCCCGAGGGCACCGTCAAGGACGGCTTCGTCGTCCACGGCGTCGGCTGGCCCATCCCGCCCGACACCTTCGGCGGCTTCTTCCTCTACGCCATGGAGGGGGACAAGTACTGTCTCGGCCTGCTCGAGGCGCTGGACGGCGGCAACCCCCACATGGACCCGCACCACCACCTGCAGCTCCTGAAGACCCACCCCTACATCCGGGACATCCTGGGCGAGGGCAAGGTGGTCAAGTACGGCGCCAAGGCCGTCACCATCGGCGGCTGGTCCTGCATGCCCCAGCTCTACACCGACGGCGCCATGATCGTCGGCGACTCGGCCAGCTTCCTCAACCCGCTCAAGATCAAGGGCATCCACCTGTCCATGAAGAGCGGCATGCTGGCCGCCGAGGCCGCCTTCGAGGCGCTGGTCAAGGGCGACGCCTCCGAGGAGACGCTGCGCGTCTACAAGGAGAAGATCGACGCGAGCTGGGTCCGCGACGAGATGGAGTTCGCGAAGAACATGCACGCCAACTTCGAGGACGGCTTCTTCAGCGGTCTCGTCAAGACGGGCATGGACTACCTCTTCGGCCCCGGCGAGACGAAGCGCATGGAGCCCGACTTCAGCCACATGAAGCACGAGCCCTACGACGAGCCCACGGTCGAGTACGACGGGACCTACCTGGTCGACAAGCTCTCCGACGTCTACCACTCGGGCACCAGCCACGAGGAGCAGCAGCCGGCCCACCTCAAGATCGTGGACACCGAGATCTGCGCCACGACCTGCAAGGAGGAGTACGGCAATCCGTGCACCAAGTTCTGCCCGGCGCAGGTCTACAACATGCGCATGAACGACGAGACGGGCCGCGAGGAGATGGAGATCGACTTCTCCAACTGCGTGCACTGCAAGACCTGCGACATCCGCGATCCCTACCAGGTCATCACCTGGGTCCCGCCCGAGGGCAGCGACGGTCCCGAGTACCACATGATGTAGGCCTGCCGGGCCTCATCGCTGCGGGCGTCCCGGGAGACCGGGGCGCCCGCCGTCGCTCAGGGGGCGTCGGGCCCGGCCTGTTCCCGGAGCTCCCGGAGCGACTCCGGCACCGTCGCCCCACGGTCGGCCGACCGGGCCTCCTCCAGCAGCCGCTCCACCTCGCTCACGTGACGCAGGGCCTCCGCGGGCACCGGCCCGGCCCAGGCGCTCTCCGGGCCCTCGAGGTGCAGCACCGTCCCGTGCTCGCCGGTCTCCTGGCGCACCGTGGTCCGGGCGGCGGGCAGGCGCACCGTTCGGGTCCGCAGCAGGCCGCGCAACACGACCAGCAGGGTTCTCGCCTGGACCTGCACGATCACCCGCTCCCATCCGCCGCCCAGCGCCCGCCAGGTGGGGACCCAGACCATCACGGCCGACACGGCCCAGGCCAGGGCGTAGAGCGCGATGGCGAGCGCGGCGCCCACCCCGACACCCTCGGAGAGGCGCAGGGCGAGGGGCGCGACCAGGATGGGGTAGGCCAGCACGGGCATGGCCACGCCGACCGCGAGATCGACGGGATCGGTCGAGCCGGTCCGCCACGACAGCCGCCGGGCGCCCAGATCCGTGTCCACCCGGAGCGGCCCCGGGGTCCGGGCCGAGGCCCCGAGACGTCGGGCGATGATCACCATCACCCCGATCTCGCTGCCGCCATGGGTCAGGCTGAACAGGAGGGCCACGGCCACCGAGCCCGAATCCCCGCCCTCGACCACCCCCACCGCCCAGTACTGCAGCGCCGCCACGCCGGCGGACCAGATCACCAGCCAGAGGAGCTGGAAGACGGAGCCCAGGCGCTGGAGAAGGTCGGACCGCTCCGACACCGGGGCCCCCTCAGAACTGGAACGTGAGCTCCGAGGTGGAGTCCACCTCGAGGGCACCGAGCAGGGTGAGCCAGACGCGCCAGAACCAGGCCCCCAGGGGATCCTCGCCCAGAAACTCGTCGTCGCGCCCCAGAAGGCGATCGAGGGGGGCCTCGGCGAAGTAGTGGCCCGCGAAGAGCAGAAGCGCCTCGCGGTGCTCCTGTCCCTCGGCGCAGGGCCGGCTCCACAGGGCGTACAGGCTGTGGCGGGTGCGCACGAGCTGCGCCGCGAGGCGGACCGCCACGCTGGCCGGGCGACCGGGCTGCACCGCGCCGAGCCAGGTGGTCTCCAGGTGGGGGCGCCAGGCCTCGGCGAGGGCGTCCATGGCCTGGCGGGCGGCGCCTTCCGAGACGCCGAGGCGGCGAGCCACGTGAGCGACCGCCTCCGGGTCGCGGGCCCAGCCCAGGATGGGCTCGAGGGACGCCCGCAGGTGACGCCGCACGTCGTAGCGGAGGAGCTCCTCGGCGCGGTGGCCCTCCGAGAGCCGATCGCCCACGGCCAGGAGGGTGGCCACGTTGTGGGCGTGGAGCTGGCGCGCGACGAGCCCCACCCGGTCGAGGGCCAGGCTGTCGAAGAGGGCCTTGCCGTTGACCACCTCGACCGCGTCGCCGCTGCGGCGAAGCCAGCCCTCGAAGCGCGGCGCGTCGGGGGCGAGGGGCTCGCCCAGATCCCCGCTGCGGGGGTAGGGGCCGGCGATGCCGGTGATGGCGTCGTAGGAGAGGGCCCGCCACCGGTCCAGCGCCAGGAAGGCGCCGGCCACCTGTCGGGGGACCACGGTGACCATCCGGTCGAGCAGGCGGGCCACCTCGTCCGGATCGGCGCCGATGCTTCGGCCGAGGCGGCGGCGCAGGCTCCGGTCCACGTAGCGGCCGCTGAAGGTGCCGCGCGGGGGGATCGCGCCCTCGACCTCGCGATCGAGCCAGCCCAGGTAGAGCGCGGCCGGACGCGGCGCCCGGGGCTGCTCGACGAGGGCATAGAGCTGGCCGCCGCGACGGGACAGGCCCACCCCGCCCATGCGCTCGTAGCGGATGCCGGGGAGGAGCACCTCGACGAGCTGGCCCACGCCGGCCCGGGGCAGGCCGAAGTGGCCCCACAGCCACCCGAGGGCCCGGTGCTGGCGGAGCTGCTGCGCCACCCGACGATCCACCTCGCCCTGCAGCTCGTCCAGCTCCCACCGGGCCAGCCCCAGCAGGTCGGAGAGGGCCTCGGGCGGGATCAGGACCGGGGCGAGGGCGGGGCGACCCTCGGCGGGCTCGCCGGGCCGGCCGAAGGTGGCCACCATGTGGGGCTGGCTGAAGGCCGTGAGGGCCATGGCCACCGCGATGGGGCGGGGCGGGGCCTCGGAGAGGGTGCGGGTGAGCAGCGGGCGGGGTCGGGCCAGGCGCCGGAGGGCCAGCAAGAGGCGCTCGTCGAGGGCCTGGCGGGCGGCCCCGCCGGGGATGGCCGCACGCCGATCCATCTCGCCCACGACCTCGGCCAGCAGCCGGGTGTCCTCGTCGCTGGCCAGGATCCCGTCGCGCAAACCCATCCTCCGCCCACGCACGTGCCCCGGGGGCCCCCCCTTCTACCCGACGGGAGGCCGACGATCGACCCCCCCCCCCCGGTTCCGCCCCTTGCCCCCGCGTGACAGAACGGGACCGGGTGCCTCCGTCGCCGGCATTACAGCAACGCGGGCACGCCAATCCACACCGAACCCCTTGGGAGACCCATGCGGCTCGCCGCATACGTCGTCGTCTCGCTGACGGCCTGCACCATCGGTAAGGGCGTCCCGGGCACCGGACAGCGCGAGGACCCGCCCGAGCCCGTCACCGTGGTCGAGGTGGCGCCCGTCCGGAGCGGGGCCGTCTCGGATCTCCTGGTGACCAGCGCTGCGGTCGAGAGCATCCGGCAGGCCGACGTGGTGCCCCAGGCCGCCGGCGTGGTGCGCGAGGTGCGGGTCGACCTGGGCCAGGCCGTCCAGGAAGAGCAGCTCCTCGCCATCCTCGAC
>CAZPJM010000051.1:0-5863 GCA_964586865.1 uncultured Enterobacteriaceae bacterium | reverse complement strand
CCTGGGCCAGGCCGTCCAGGAAGAGCAGCTCCTCGCCATCCTCGACTCCCCTTCCCTCTCCGAGGCCGCCACCCGCGCCCGGGCCGAGCTGGCGCGCCTCGAGCGGGACCTCCAGGCCACCCGCCGGCTGTTCGAGCAGGGCGCCGTGTCCCGCAACGACGTCGAGCAGCTCGAGCACCAGGTCCGCACCGCCCGCTCCACCCTCCGCGAGGCCCGGGCCGGCGCCGGGCAGACCCGCCTCCTGGCCCCCTTCGACGGGGTGGTCTCGGCCGTCGACGTGCGGGTGGGACAGCTCGCCCCCACCGGCCAGCGCGCCTTCCAGGTGGTCGACCTGACCGACCTCCGGGTGCGGGCCAACCTGCCCGAGCGGGATGTGGGGCGGGTCGCCCTGGGTCAGCGCGCCACCCTGGTCAGCGCCTACGACGAAAGCCTCACCAGCGAGGCCGAGGTCGCCCGGGTCGCGCCGGTGGTGGACCCGCAGACCGGCACCTTCGAGGTCCTGCTGGCCCTGCCCAGCGATCAGCGGAACCTCCGACCCGGCCAGTACGTCAACGTCCAGCTCGAGGTGGACCGCCACGAGGACGTGCTCACGGTCCCCAAGGAGGCCGTGGTCTACGAGGACGGCGCGCCGGTGGTCTATCGGATGGTGGAGCGGACCGAGCCCCCCGAGGACGAGGCCCCGGACGCCGAGGCGACGGGCGGCGGCAATGGCTTCGGCTTCTCCTTCGGCCCCGGCGATGACGCCTCTGGCGCCGAGGCCGACGACGCCGCGCCGGCCTCGCCGTGGGTCGCCGAGCGCGTCACGGTCGATGTGGGCCTGGTCGACGACACCCGGGCCGAGATCGTGGACGGCCTGCGCCTCGGGGATCGGGTGGTGGTGGTGGGGCAGTCCGCCCTCAAGGACGGCGCGCCGATCCAGACCCCGGAGATGGTCCAGGGCCGGGCCCGGGCCGACGACACCGATGTCGACGGAGAGCCGGGGTGAGCCCCGAGGGCGGACGCACCGGCGATGCCGCGCTCCGCGCCCTGTTCCGGGGGGTGGTCCTGCACCCGGTGGCCATGACCATGGTCTTCCTGGCCGGGCTGGTCTTCGGGGTCGTCAGCTACCTCCAGCTCCCCGTCGAGCTCATGCCCGACGTGAGCTACCCGACCCTCACGGTCCGCACGACCTTCGAGGGGGCCGCCCCCCAGGAGGTCGAGTCCCAGGTCAGCGAGCCCATCGAGAGCCAGCTCGCCACCCTCGACGGCCTGGTCTCGCTCGAGTCGCGCTCCCGCGCCGGTCAGTCCGATGTGGTGCTGGGCTTCGACTGGGGCCACGACATGGGCTCGGCCGCCCAGTCCATCCGCGAGAAGCTCCAGATCGTCTTCCTCCCCGAGGGCACCGAGCGCCCGCTGCTCCTGCGCTACGACCCCTCCCTCGATCCCCTGCTCCGCATCGCCCTGGCCCTCGACGGAGAGGCCGGCGCCGGCGGCCCCGAGGCCCTCTACAACCTGCGGGCCATCGCCGAGGAGGAGGTGCAGCGCGAGCTCGAGGGCCTGCCCGGGGTCGCGGCGGTGCGGATCCGGGGCGGCCTCGAGCGCGAGATCCGGGTGGCGGTCCGCGCCGACCAGCTCGCCGCCCGGCGACTGACCATCGATCAGCTCCGTCAGGCCCTGGCCACGAGCAACGTCAACCTGGCCGGCGGCTCCATCCTGGAGGGCGACCAGGAGTACCTGGTGCGCACCCTCAACGAGCTGCGCACCGTCGAGCAGATCCGGGCCCTGCGGATCCGCCGGGCCGACGGCACCGCCGTGCCCCTCACCGATGTGGCCACGGTGAGCGAGACCCACCGGGAGCGCGAGGTGGTGAGCCACCTCGACGGCGCCGAGGCGGTGGAGCTGGAGGTCTTCAAGGAGGCCGACGCCAACATCGTCGAGGTGGCCCGCAAGGTGAAGGACCGGCTCCTGCGCGAGGGCTCGCCGCCCCAGGTGCCCCGGTCCAACCCGCTGTGGCAGGCCCCGGGGGTGGTCAAGACCCTGCCCGACGACGTCCAGCTCCGAATCCTCGACGACCAGGCCGCCTTCATCGAGGCGGCCATCGACAACCTCCTGTCCACCGCCCTGCTGGGCGCCGTCTTCGCGGTGGGGGTGCTCTTCCTCTTCCTCCGGGACTTCCGGGCCACCGCCATCATCGGCCTGGCCATCCCCGTCTCGGTGGTGGTGGGCTTCGCGCCCCTCTACCTCCTCGAGGTGACGCTGAACCTCATGTCGCTCGGCGGCCTGGCCCTCGGCGTGGGGATGCTGGTGGACAACGCGGTGGTCGTCCTCGAGGCCATCCAGCGCTACCTCGAGGAGGGCCTGGACCGGGTCGAGGCCGCGGTCCGGGGCACCGCCGACGTGGCCCTGGCGGTCACCGCCTCCACCTTCACCACCGTGGCCGTCTTCTTCCCCATCACCTTCGTCGAGGGGGTGGCGGGCGAGCTGTTCGGCGACCTGGCCGTGGCGGTGGTGGCCTCGCTCCTGGCCTCGCTGGCGGTGGCCCTCTTCCTGGTGCCCACCCTGGCCGCCCTGCGCCTCGCCCTCCCCGACGCCGAGGATCTGCCCGGCACCCTGGGCGCCTGGGCCCGACGCCGCCGCGAGGGCTTCCGGGGGGTGGCCGGCGCCGTGGGTCGGGACATCAGCGGTCAGGCCGCGCAGGTCGCGGGCCGCTACGCCGCCCGGCTGGGCCTGGATGCCCTCGCCCGGCGGCTGGGGGTGGATCCGGGCCCCCTCGCGCGCCGGCGCTGGCACGTGGTCGGGCTGCCCTACATCCTGCTCAAGGTGGTCACCCTCCTCGTCTGGGGCGTCCTCACCACAAGCCTCACCGTCGGCCTGGCCTTCCTGCTCGTGGCCCTGCGCGCCTCGGGCCGGCTCGTCCGCGCCACCCTGGGGCGGGGCCTCCTCGCCGGGGCCGGGGTCTTCCAGTCCCTCTACGCCCGCTTCGAGACCCGCTACGTCCGGGCCCTTCCCGCCGCCCTCCGTCGACCCGGACTGGTGGTGGGCCTGGCCGCCCTGGCCCTGCTCGCCGCCGTCGGCGCCGGCACCCGCCTCGGCACCGAGCTCATCCCCGAGGTCCACCAGGGTCGGTTCGAGATCGACGCCGCCCTGCCCGTGGGCACCCCCCTGCCCACCACCGTCCGCACCCTCGCCCCCGTCGAGGCCCGGGTCGCCGCCCACCCCGACGTGGAGACGGTCTACACCACCCTCGGCACCGACGGCGGTGCCGATGCCGAGGCCGACGAGGGCGAGCACACCGCCACCCTCCGGGTCCAGCTCCGGCCCCCCGGGGGCGGCCTGCTGGGCGAGGACGTGGAGGCCCAGGAAGACCGGGTCATGGAGGAGATCCGCCGCGCTCTGGGGGACGTCCCCCGCCTCGACACCCGCTTCTCCCGCCCCAGCCTGTTCGCCTTCGACACCCCCATCGAGGTCGTGGTCTTCGGCTACGACCTCGACGCCCTCTCGCGCGCCGGCGATCGGGTGGCCCGCCTGCTCCGCGACACCGCCGGCCTGCGCGACGTGCGCAGCAGCCTCAACCGGGGCTTCCCCGAGGTCCAGATCCGCTACGACCGGGACAAGCTCATCCGGCTGGGCCTGGACCCCGACACCATCGCCACCCGGATCCGCGACAAGGTCCAGGGTGCCCGGGCCACCGACATCCAGCGCTCCCGCGAGAAGGTCGACGTGCGGGTCCAGCTCGCCGAGGGACAGCGGGGCACGGTCGAGGACCTCCGGCGGATCAACGTCAACCCCGAGGTGGTGCCCCCCATCCCGCTCGACACGGTGGCCACCCTGGTCGAGGCCGAGGGCCCGAGCGAGATCCGCCGGGTGGACCAGCAGCGGGCCGTGGTGGTGAGCGGCAGCGTGGCGGGCTTCGACCTGGGGACCGCCACCGACGACATCGCCGCCGCCCTGGCGCGGATCGACCTGCCCGAGGGCACCGAGGCCACCCTGGCCGGCCAGTCCGCCGAGATGGAGGCCAGCCTCTCCTCCCTCCAGTTCGCCCTGCTGCTGGCCATCTTCCTCGTCTACGTCATCATGGCCAGCACCTTCGAGGACGTGGTCCAGCCCTTCGTCATCCTCCTCTCGGTGCCTCTGGCCGTGGTGGGCGTGGCCGCGACCCTCTTCCTGGTCGGCCTGCCCATCTCGGTGGTGGTGCTCATCGGCGGGATCGTCCTGGCTGGCGTGGTCGTCAACAACGCCATCGTCTTCGTGGACACCATCAACCGCCAGCGGGATCGGGGGCTGGGCCGCACCGACGCCATCCGCGAGGCCGGCCGGCTCCGCCTGCGCCCGATCCTGGTCACCACCGTGACCACCGTGCTGGGCCTGCTGCCCCTCTCCCTGGGCTTCGGGGAGGGCGCCGAGATCCAGCAGCCCCTCGCCATCACCGTGGTCGGCGGGCTCCTCTCCTCGACCCTGCTCACCCTCGTGGTGGTGCCCGTGGTCTACCGCCTCCTCACCCGACGCCGGCCCCCCGCCGCCCCCGAGCCGGCCCCCTCCGGCGCCGAGGAGCCGGCATGAGGCGCTGGCTGCCCACCCTGGCCCTGGACCGGCCGGTCACCGTGCTGGTCTTCTTCGTGGCCCTGCTGGTGCTGGGTCTGCTGGCCTGGTTCCGGGTGCCCATGCAGCTCATGCCCGACGGCCTGGACCCGCGCATGATGGTGGTGCGCCTCGCCAACCCGGGCGGCACGCCCCTCGAGAACGATGAGCAGCTCGTGGGGCCCGCCCACGCCCAGCTCTCCACCATCCCGGGCATCCAGGGGATCCGCTCCACCGCCGACGCCGACGGCGCCCAGCTCCAGCTCGAGATCGCCCCCACCATCCCCCCCGACGAGGCCTACAACCGGATTGTCGACCGGATGGAGCGGGCGATGGTCGACATGCCCGACGAGGTGGATCGGTACTTCCTCTTCCGGTTCAGCCTGGACGCCGCCCCCATCTTGTTCATGGGCGTGACCCTCCCGGAAGACCTGGAGGACCCGTACTACGTGCTCACCCAGGTGGTGCAGCCCCGGCTCGAGCGGCTCCCGGGGGTGGCCTCGGTGGACGTGCGCGGCGTGCCCCAGCGCAGCATCTACATCGACTTCGACCGCGACGCGATCATGGCCCACGGCGTCGACGTGGGCACGCTCCAGCAGCGCCTGCGCAGCGACAACTTCCAGCGCGCCAGTGGCCGCCTGCTCGACCGCGGCCAGGTCCGGTTCGTCCGCTCCATCGCCACCCTCGACGACCTGGAGGCCCTCCGTCGCTACCCGGTCCGGGGCGATCTGGTCCTCGAGGACATCGCCAGCGTCGAGCTGCGCGCCGCCATCTCCTCGGACATCGCCCGGCTCAACGGCGAGCGGGCCGCCGTCATCCTGGTGCGCAAGGAATCGGGCGCCAACCTGGTCTCGGTGAGCGAGGCGGTCCGGGGGGCCCTCGACCAGCTCCGCAGCGACCCGCGCCTGGGCGGCGCCGAGATCCTGCCCTTCTTCGACCAGGGCGAGCTCGTGGTGGAGGGGCTCGACAACCTGCTCTGGACCATGTTCACCGGCGGGGTCTTCGCCGTCATCGTCCTCTTCCTCTTCCTGCGCGAGTGGCGGATGACGGTGCTGATCAGCGCCTCCATCCCCTTCTCGCTGCTGATCACGGTGGCGGTGCTCTACTTCCGCGGCGACTCGCTCAACGTCCTGACCCTGATGGGCCTGATGCTCGCCGTGGGCATGGTGGTGGACAATGCCATCGTGGTCGTCGAGACCATCTACCGGCGCCGGGCCGAGGGGGCCTCCATCCGCGCCGCCGCCATCGAGGGCGTGGCCGAGGTGAATCTGGCCATCCTCATGTCCACCGCCACCACCATGGTGGT
>CAZPJM010000050.1:0-21920 GCA_964586865.1 uncultured Enterobacteriaceae bacterium | reverse complement strand
GCCCCTCCGCGGCGGCGGCGTGGCGGTCGGCGGCGGCCGGATCCCCCAGGGCGTCCGCCAGGTCGGCCAGCGCCGCGTGCACCCGCCCACGCTCCGGGTCCGGGCGCGCGGGTTCGGGGACCGCCGGATCGGCCACCGCTTCGAGGGCCTCCCGTGCGGTCTCCACGTCGCCCCGGGGCCACGTGGAGGGGCGCCCAGGCCAGGGCCAAGAGGCGGGCCAGCTCCTCCGTGGGAGGGCTTCCGGCCACCGCCTCGGCGGCCAGGAGGTGCTCCTCGGCCGCACCGAGCTCGTCGTCCTCCAGGAGCAGCTCGGCCCGTCGGACCAGGGCCAGCGCCTCGAAGCGCTTCAGGCCCAGGTCGTGCGACAGGGCGAGGGCCGTGTCCAGGTGGGCCCGGGCGGCCTCCGGATGGCCCTGCACCTGTTCGAGCTCGCCCAGCGAGAGCTGGAGCTGCGCCTCGTGCCGGCGGAAGCCGGTGCGGCGCTGGGTGGCCAGGGCCCGCCGGAAGCCCCGACGGGCCGCCTCCATCTCGCCGCGGCGGGCGGCATCCCCGGCCAGGTATCCCTCGACCATGGCGCCGGCGCGGAGGGCGCCGACCTCGCGGTGGCGGACGAGGGCCCGGCGCCAGCAGTCCCGAGCCGCATCGAGGGCGCCGGCGCGCTCGTGAAGGATCCCCAGGTTGGAGAGCACCACCCCCTCCTGGCGGGCGTGGCCGGCCTCGGTCAGGCGCTCCAGGGCCGCCTCGTAGTGCCGCCCTGCCGCCGCCAGATCGCCTCGCTTGCGTGCCAGGATGCCGAGGCTCCCCTCCACCTCCCCCTCGGCCCGGCGGTCCTCGTCCTCCCGATGCACCGCCAGGGCCTCGATAAGGAGGCTCTCCGCCTCGTCCAGGCGGCCCTGGGCCATGCGGAAGGCGCCGAGCTGCCGCAGGGTACGCCCCTCGAGAGGGCGTCGACCGGCCTGCCGGGCTGCTTCCACCGCCCGCATCATCTCGTCGGCGGCGGCCTCGGCCTCTCCCTTGGCCCAGAGCGCCGCGCCCAGCACCTCGCGGGCCCGGGCCAGCAGGTCGGCGGTAGCCAGGTCCAGTCCAAGGGTGGCACGGGCCAGGGGGAGCACCGCGGCGTAGGGGCCGGAGACGCGGAGCGCGGCCCACACCGCCTGCAGGGCCCCCACCGCCACCTGGGCGTCGCCTCTGGCCACGGCGCGCTCGAGGGCGACGACCAGCTCATCGAGGGCGCCCAGCAGGGCCGATCGGCGGGCCCGACCGCCGGGCGCATCGAGGGCCTGGATGGCAGCGTCGGCTCCGAGGGCCGCGAACCATCGGCCGTGGTCCTCGAGGGCCTGCGCACGCGGCGCCCGGGAGCCGTCACGGGCCGCCACGAAGTCCCGGATGCTGCGCAGCATCAGGAAGCTCCCGGGTGCGGCGGGCTGGAGCAGGGAGCGGTCCACCAGATGTTGGAGGACGGCCAGGGGGGCCGCCTCGCCCGGGGCCAGCACCGCCTCGGCGGCGGAGAGGTCGAAGGCCCCCTCGAAGGCGGTCAGCCTCGCCAGCGCCGCGCGGTGGTCCCGGTCCAGGGGGCGCCAGGCCGCAGCGATGGCGGCCTCGAGGGGGCCGCGACCGTCCGCGTCGGTGCCCGAGCCGGTGAGGAGCTGGAAGCGGTTGCCGATCCGGGCCAGCAAGGCGGAGGGGGGCAGGCTGTGGGCCCGGGCGGCGGCGAGCTCGATGGCCAGGGGCAGGTGGTCCAGCTCGACCAGGAGAGCGGCGAGGGCCGGGGTCTCGGCCGGGTCGAGGGAGAGATCGGGCCGGGCACGTCGGGCCCGATCCAGGAACAGGGCCCGGGCCGCGTCGGGGGAGAGGGGTGGAACGGTCACCACCGACAGCGCGGCGTCGGTCGGCCGGGTCCGGGCGGTCAGCACCACCGCGGTCCGGGGGGAGGCCGCCGCCAGCTCCGCGGTCAGGGCGCGGGCTGCCGTCAGCACCCGGTCCGCCCCGTCCAGCACCACCACCGGGGCGGCCCGATGGGCGACGTTTCGCGCCAGGTGGGCCAGCGGCTCTTCGGGCGGCAGGTGGACCCCCAGGCTCCGGGCAACCGCCAGCGCCAGCCCCTCCTCGGTGCGCGCCTCCTCCAGGTCGACGAAGACGCTCCGATCGTCGTTCAGGCGGGCCAGCGCCTCGAGGACCAGGCGGGTCTTCCCCACGCCCCCCGGCCCCACCAGGGCCTGGTTCGAGCCCGCGGCCATCGCCCCGACCACCGTGTCCAAGAGGGCGGCCCGGCCCACGAAGCGACCGGGCGGGCGCGGGGGGGGCGGGACTGCAGGCATCCCCTCGGTGTCGTCCTCGGCCGGTCCGGCGGGCGACGGGTCGACCCAGGTGTCGCCGACCCCCCGGCGCGTCGGCGTCGAGGTCCAGCTCGAGGATCGGGGGGCGGGCCCGGCGGCCGCCGCGACCCGCTGGCCCAACGGCGAGGCCAGATCCAGGACCGCCGGCTCCGCCACCCGCGCCAGGGCCCCCAGCAAGGCATCCGCGTCGGCGGGGCGCCCACGTGGATCGGGGTCCAGCAGCCGCCCGACCAGCGCTCGCCAGGCCTCCGGCACCGCCGTCAGGTCGGGTGCCCCCTCCAGGACCCGATCCATCACGGCCTCCCGGTCGGGCCCGGAAAAAGGGCGTTCCCCCGTCAGGAGCTCCACGAGCAGCACGCCCATGGACCAGAGGTCGGCCTGGTGATCCGCTCCGGCCGGGTCGCGGAGCTGCTCGGGGGCGGCGTACGCCGGCGTCCCCACCACCCGCTGCTCCGAGCCGGCGGTGCCTTCGCTCGCCAGCGCGATCCCGAAGTCGGAGACCCGGGCGCGGACCTGGCCGCGGAACACGTCGAGGAGGACGTTGCCCGGCTTCAGGTCGCGGTGGACCACCCCCGCATCGTGGGCGGTCCCCATGCCCCGGACGATGTCCCGGGTGAGGGCCGCCACCTCGCCGGGGGTGAAGCGATGCTGTGGGAGCAGGTCCTCGAGGCTGCA
Source organism: uncultured Enterobacteriaceae bacterium (assembly GCA_964586865.1). Classification (GTDB taxonomy): domain Bacteria; phylum Myxococcota_A; class UBA796; order UBA796; genus REDI01. The sequence continues at coordinate 18,909 of CAZPJM010000050.1, read as the reverse complement.
CCCCTCGACCAGGGGCATGACGAGGGCCGGCACGCCGTCGACCTCGATCACATCGGTCACCGGCACCACGAAGGCCGGGTCCAGGTGGGCCTGGAGGCGGCCCTCCTGCACGAGCCGATGCCGAAGGCGCGGGTGCGGGCGGTGTGGGAGCTTCAGGGCGTGGAGGGTGCCCAGCACCCGGTGCCGGACGGCGAAGACGGAGGCCATGCCGCCCGCGCCGAGCCGATGGAGCACCTCGTACCGGTCGATGACGGTGCCGGGGTCGAGCATGGGCCACCCTACCCCGCCCGGTCGGCCCTCCCTCGCCGCGTCCGTTCATCACCTCCGGTATCGTGCGCCAGCACGCCGTCGGAGACCCTGTGCTGCCGTTCTCGGGACGCACCACCCTGGTGGGCCTGCTCGCGCTGGGGCTGATCAGCCTGCTCGGCCTGGTGCCCGACCCCTTCGGCGAGGGCCGCCTGGTGGAGCCGGCCCCCGAGCTGGACCGGATCACGCTGCGCACCGAGCTCTTCCGCCGCCGGGCGTCCGGGGAGCAGGACGTGGCGGTGGTGGATCTGGATGTCCAGGACGAAGGAGGGGCGCCGGCGGGGCCCGCCGAGACCGACACGGACGTCCTGGCCCCTCGGGATCCGCGCCTGGCGCTCCTCCGGGACCGGTTGGCGGGGCTGGCCGCCACCCTGGACGCGGGGGGCGTGGCGCTGGAGCGGCCCTGCCTGCGGCGTGACGAGACCGGGGCGTGCGCCCGCCGCGCGCTGGACCGCTTCCTGGACCGCCTCGTCGCCACGGCCCTCGGGGAGGCCGCCGAGCCGGTGCGGTGGATGCAGTACGGCGACAGCCTGACCAACTGGGCGTGGTTCACGGGCGAGCTGCGGCGTCGGCTCCAGGCCCAGTTCGGGGATGCAGGCTTCGGCCTCGCCTACCTGGCCAACCCCTCCCCGGCCCCCACCCTGGAGCGGCGGGAGGGGGTGCGGATCGCGCACGGGGGCTTCGACACCCGCTTCGTCCTGTGGGAGGACGACCCGGCCTTCGGCCCCGCCGGGGTGGCGTTCCATGCCGGGCCGGGGGCCTGGTTCCGGGCGCGCACGGTGGACGGCGGGGCGCCGTGGGGACGGGTGGGCCTCTACCTGGCCGATCCGGACGGCGGGGCGGGGCTTCGGCTCGAAGCCGAGGCCGGAGCCCGGCCGGTGAGCCTCGAGGTGCCGCCCGGGCGCTCGGTCTTCCGCTGGCTCTCCCTGGACGCGCCCTCGGCGACGGTGCGGCTCGCGGACTTCTCCACCGACACCACCTGGCAGGGGGTGGTGCTCGAGACCGGCGGACCCGGGGTGGTGGTGGACAATGTGGGGCTGGTGCGGGGCCGGCTGACCTTCCTGGAGCGCATCCAGCAGTGGGAGGGGCAGCTCGCCGGTCGCCCGCCGGACGTGCTCGTCTTCTTCTACGGGGCGGTCTCGGGGCACGACCACGACCCGGCCTGGCACCGGGCCCCGCCCCCGGAGGCGTGGGTCAGCGAGCTGGAGGCGGCCCATGAGGCGGTGCTGGGGCGGGCCAGGGCGGCGCTGCCCGATCGGGACTGCCTGGTGCTGGGCCACCTGACGCGCGGGATCCAGGTCGACGGCGAGCTGGTGGAGGCCCCCTCGGTGGCGCCCACGGTGGCGGTCCAGAGAGCGGCCGCCCGGGCCCATGGCTGCGCCTTCTGGGATGCCCGGGCCCTGCTCGGTCCCGATGGCCCCGCGGCGTGGCGGGAGCGCGACCCGCCGCTGCTGGCCAGCGACCTGCGCCACCCCACCACCCGTGGCTACCGGGCCCTGGCCCAGCGCCTCTACGCGGCCCTGATCCACGCCCTGGTCGAGCGCCTCGACGCCCGCCTCTCCGCCGACGGGCCCTGACGGGTGCAGTTCGACTCCTGGCTCTACGTCTGGTTCCTGGCCGCCGTCTTCGTGCTGGCCTGGGCGGTGTGGCGGCGGCCCGGCCTGCGCATGCTGATCCTGCTCGTGGCCAGCTACCTGTTCTACGCCTCCTGGAATGTGTCCCTGCTGGGGCTCATCGTCTTCAGCACCCTGGTGGACTTCGGCGTCGGCCTCGCCCTCTCCCGCGCCGAGCGGCCCGCCTGGCGCACCCTGTGGCTGCTCGTCTCGCTGACCAGCAACCTGGGGCTCCTCGCCCTGTTCAAGTACGCCGACTTCTTCGCCACCAGCCTCGAGGCCCTGGCGGTGCTGGCCGGGCAGCCCGTGGACCTGCCCACCCTCGACCTGGTCCTGCCGGTGGGGATCAGCTTCTACACCTTCCAGACCCTGTCCTACACCATCGACGTGTACCGACGGCGGCTGGCCCCGACGCGGAACCTCTTCCAGTTCGCCACCTTCGTCGCCTTCTTCCCCCAGCTCGTGGCCGGACCCATCGTCCGCGCCAGCGAGCTCCTTCCCCAGCTCGCCCGGACCCCGCGCTTCGACACGGCGGCCCACGCCCTCGGGCTGTTCTGGATCGTCGCCGGGCTGATCAAGAAGGTCTGCATCGCCGATGTGATCGGCGCCAACCTGGTGGACCGGGTGTTCGAGAACCCGGGCGCCTTCTCGGCCGTCGAGAACCTGGCCGCCTGCTACGGCTACACGGTGCAGATCTACTGCGACTTCTCCGGCTACAGCGACGTGGCCATCGGCTCGGCCCTGCTGTTGGGCTTCCGCCTGCCGGAGAACTTCGACCGGCCCTTCCAGGCCACCACCCTCCAGCACTTCTGGCGACGGTGGCACAAGTCCCTGTCGTTCTGGCTGCGGGACTACCTCTACATCCCGCTCGGGGGGAGCCGCCGCGGCCCCCTCCTCACCTACGTCAACCTCTTCCTCACCATGCTCCTCGGCGGCCTCTGGCACGGCAACACCTGGAACTTCGTGGTGTGGGGGGCCCTGCACGGGCTGGGGCTGGCCCTCACCCGGTGGGTCCAGCGCCGGCTCGAGGCGCGCTGGCCGGCCCTGCAGTTCCGCGGGCCGGGTGGGCGTCTGCTCCAGCTCCTGGGCGTCGTGACCACCTTCCACTTCGTCGTCATCACCTTCGTCGTCTTCCGGGCCACCGACCTGACCAACGCCCTGCACGTCCTCGACCGGGCCGGCGCGTGGGATCTGTCCGCCGGGGCCCTGCAGGCGTGGGGCGCCAGCCTGGGTCGGGGCGATCTGGGCCCCAACCTGCCTGGCTGGCTCGCCTTGCTCGTGCTGGGGGCCCTGGCGTGGCACTGGACCCCGAGACGGTGGTGGCTCGGGCTGGCCGAGGCCTGGCCCCGCCTGCCGGTGGCGGTCCAGGTGCCGGTGCTCGTCGCCTGCGCCGTCCTGCTCGATCAGGTGGCCGGCGCCGGCGCGCGGCCCTTCATCTACTTCCAGTTCTAGCCCGCGGCCCTCCCCGGCAGGCCCCGCGGCCCCTCACCCCACCCCGGCCTCGGGCACGTGGGCCTCCTCGGCGAGCGACTCCTCCTCGATGATGCGGACCTCCTCGGCGGCGCGCACGAAGAGCAGGTCCTGGACGCCTTCGAAGGCGCGGAAGAAGGCCCCGCCGTCGGCCTGGAGCTTCTCGACGGAGAAGGCCAGGATGACCAGGTCTGCGTCGGCGGAGCGGTCGTGGACCAGGTGGGGGAAGGCCGAGCCGTGGGGCAGGGGCACCCGCACCACGTTGTTCCGGCTGATGGGGATGCGCCCGGCGGCGATGAGGGTCTCGAGACGGCGGGCGCCGGCGTCCAGATCGGCCTCGTCCAGCGCCGCGAACAGGGTGATCTCGGCGTGCCGCCACTCGGGGTGGCCCACCAGGATGTAGGCCAGCAGGATCATCAGGTTGGCGTGTCGGTAGTTGCCGGGGGTGAGCCAGACGTGGATGGTCCGGTGGTAGCCGAAGTGGTGCTCGGTGGACCGCAGGACCAGGGTGGACATGCCGGCGTGGGCGGCGAAGCGGCAGCCGTCGACGATCTCGGGGAGGGTCCGGTGGTCGCCCCGGGGGAACTCGAGGAGCATGGTGTTGTTGTCCAGGCCCGCGAAGCCGGGGAGCTGGACGAGCTGGGCCACCGCGGTCCGGAAGCTCGGCGAGACCACCGTGTCACATACGATCCCCGCCCCGGCATCGCGGGTCTGCTCCACCAGCCGGCGGCGGAGCTGCTGGGCCACGGCGGCGGTGCGGCGGTCGAGCTGGCCCTCGATGAAGTGCACGAAGGTGCCGAAGCCGTGGTGCTGGGAGAGCCAGCGCAGCAGATCGAAGGGAGCCAGCCGGGTCAGGCTGGCGTTCGAGAGGGCCACGATGGAGGGCCGCCAGCTCGCCGGTCCCACCCCGTCGGTGCGCTGCTGCAGCGTCACCCGCAGGTTGCGCGTGAGCTGGAAGAGGGTGCCCTGGACCATGGCGCTGATCCCCTCGTCCTCCGTCGCCCGGGCCCGGAGCAGCAGGTAGAGCCCGCCCATGGCGGCCCAGGCCACCACCGTGGCGGCGGGCTGCATCTCCCACATCATCACCAGGCACACCACGAGCCCGCCCAGCGAGAGGTACCAGCGCGACCGGAAGGTGGGTCGGTACTGCGGATTGCCAGCGAAGTGCTGAAGGAAGCTGATGGCGCAGAGGGCTCCGTAGGTCACCATGAAGAACATGCTGATGATCTGGGCCACGAAGTCCACGCTTCCCAGGCTGATGACCAGCAGCACGATGACCGCGGTGAAGAGGGTGGCGTTCACCGGCTCGTTGGCGTCGCCCCGGCCGCGGGCCAGCAGCCGGTTCAGGCCGCCGCCGGGCAGGATTCCGTCGGCGCCCAGCGCCTGGAGGGTCCGGGGGGCCACGAGGATGGAGCCCAGCGCCGAGGACAGGGTGGCCGCGCCGAGCCCGATGGGGATGAGCGGCCCCCAGAGGGCGATCCGGGACATGACCAGCCCGTCGGCGGCGAGCTCCTCGGGGGTGAGCGCGGTGCCGAGCTTCCCGATGACCAGCAGGTAGACGACCATGCCGGTGAGGGTGCCCGCCAGGGTGCCGAGGGGGATGGCCCGCCGGGGGTTGCGCAGGTCCCCCGACAGCCCGACGCCGGCGGTCATCCCGGTGAACGCCGGGAAGACGATGGCGAAGACCCGGCTGAACGGGTCGGGGTCGTCGACCCGGGCCAGCAGGTCGAGGCGCTCGGGCGGGGACTCGGGGGTGCCGAGGAAGAAGGCCAGCAGGGAGACACCCAGGATGCTGGCCACCACGTAGAGCGCCCCGACCCCCAGGTTGGCGCCCCGCAGCAGGATGACGAGGAGCAGCAGACCGGCGGCGGGCAGGGCGAACCAGCGGGGATCGGCCGGCAGGCCCAGCTCGGCCTCGAAGAGGGGGTAGAGGGGCCGGAAGACCTCGGCGAAAGCCAGGATGTAGAAGGCCACCGAGATGGCCTGGGAGAGGTAGAGGGACAGCCCGATGGCCCCACCCACGGTGAGGCCGAAGGAGCGGCTGATGATGAAGTACTCACCCCCGCCCTCCACCTTGAGGTTGGTGGCGATCTCGCTGACCGCCAGGGCCGTCGGGATGGTGATGGCATGCGAGATGAGCACGATGCCGACGGCGCCGAGCATGCCCACATGACCGACGGCGTAGCCGAAGCGGAGGAAGAGGATCGCGCCCAGGATTGTGCTGACGGCCGCCAGGAAGACCGGAGCCGCGCCGAAGCCGTGGCCGCCAGGGGAGGCTGGGGGGTCGGTGGACAGGGACACCTCCGGGGCGCGAGTGTATCGCTCGCTACGGGCGAGGGGGAGCCCCCGAGGTGATGCCCCCTGCCTCGGGAGGTCCCCTGCCGCCGCTGCTCCTCGCCGCCCTGACCCTGCTCCTGCCCGTGCTGGTGGGCGTCGTGCTCGGCGCCGTGCGCCTCTTCCCCGAGCCCGAGCGCGCCATCGACGTGCTCAACCGGCTTGCCCTGTACGTCGCCTTCCCCCTGCTCATCGTGGTGGGCCTGGTGGACCGGGACTTCGCCGTGCCCGCCGAGCCGGCCTTTTTCGTGGTCATCCCGGTGGTGGCCGTGCTCGGGGTGGGGATCCTGTGGCAGGCCGGCTGGTTCGTCGACGCGGTGCGCGATTCGCTGGGCCCGCTGGCGCTCACGACCGTGTGGGGGAACGTGGCCTACCTGGGGCTGCCGGTGGTCGCCGCGGTCCTGGGGCCTTCGGCGGTGGGCCTGGCCGGGCTGGCGGTGGCGATCCACGTGCTGGTGGCCATGCTGCTCGGCCCGACGCTCCTCATCACCTTCTCGGGGGGCTCGGCCCGCGGGGCCCTGGGTCGGGCGGTGCGGGCCACCCTGCGACAGCCGCTCGCCTGGGCCCCGGTCGTGGGGCTGGCGGCCCGCTGGCTGCCGGCCGGGGTGCTGGATGCGGTGCTGCCGGTGGTGACGCCCCTGGCTCGGATGGCCGGCCCGCTCGCCCTCGTCCTCATCGGCCTCTTCCTCTTCACCTGGCGGGCCCGCCTGCGCCCCGATGGCCGGGCGGTGGCCCCGGTGCTGGCCAAGCTGGTGCTGGTGCCCGCCCTGACGGCCGCCCTGGTCATCCCCCTCTCCCTCGCCGAGCTCCTCACCCCCCTGCAGGGGCGTCTCCTGCTGGTGCTCTCGGCCATGCCCACGGCCATCAGCACCTTCGCCCTCGCCCGCGAGTTCCGGATCGGCCAGGAGCGGGTCGCCCTGGCCATCATCACGTCGACCGCCCTGTCGGTGGGCCTGCTGCCGGTGCTGGCGTGGGCCCTCCAGAGCGGCCCGCTCCCCTGGGAGTGAGGGGTCAGACCATGCCCAGCTCCTGCCGCCCCTCGTAGTCGGCCCACACCGCCCGGTAGAGGACCGCCTGGGCCAGCGAGAGCACCGGCGAGAGGACGAGCAGGCCGATGCCGCAGGTCACCACGGTCACCAGGAGCGCGCCGATGCCGACGACCAGGGCGTACGCCAGGAGGAACCACAGGTTGGGCCAGGCGGCCTTCCAGGAATCCTGGAGGGCCCTTCCCAGATCGGCGTCCTGGTCGACCAGGATGTAGGTCGAGAACTGGAGCGCCAGAGCCAGGATGATGCCCGGCACGATGAAGAGCAGCATGCCGAGGACGCTGCCGAAGCCCACGATGATGGCGAGCAGCAGGCCCGGCAGGAACCAGCGGCCCCCGTTGAAGATCACGTTGAACTCGACGTGGTGGCCCCGGGCCACGCCCACCATGGCCTTGATGACGCCGAGCCCGATCCACAGGCTCACCAGGCCCCCGGCGAGCTGGAGCAGCAGTCCCAGGCCCGCTGCCGCCAGGGCGACGAAGGGCATGTCCTGCTCGAGGGCGAACTGCTGGCTGATGCTGCAGCCCTGGTTGAGGACGGTGAAGCCGATCTGGACACCGAACTGCACGGCGACGATCCCGATGATCAGCCCCAGGTTCTCGGTGAACAGCTCCCAGGCCCGCTGGAGGATGGCGAGGATGTCGAGGGGCGCGGGGGTGATGCCGTCCTCCCCGAAGCCTCCCCCGCCGGCGAAGGCGGGCTGGTCGGGGCTGGCGAAGGGATTGGACACGTCGGACATGGTCAGCTCCTGCCTGGGGGGGCGGCGGCCGGACGGTATCGCGGCAGACACCTCGGCGGGAGGCGGTGAATTCGTGACGCCAGGATGCTGGGTGGAAACAACGCTCACGGGTCGGGTCGGCCCCAGCGGTATGCTGTTTCGTGGTAGCGGGCCCGGCCCTCGCCCAGCACCGCGAAGCCCCGCGGCTCCACCCCCGGCACGGCCTCGCCCTTGTAGAAGACCCGCGCAGTGTCGTGTCCGTACCAGGCATCGTAGGGACTGAAGCGCGCGCCGTCCGCCGGCACCACCTCGCCCTCGAAGGCCACGCCCGTCGGGTCCCAGGCCCACGGGCCCTGCACCGCGGCTTCGGGCCCCAGGTGGGTGGCGTCGTTGTCGTAGTAGAGCCGGTGCCGGTCCCGGAACCAGGGGTGGTCGCCCCGCGTCGGGTGAGGGGCGAAGCTCGCCGGATCGGCCCCGTCGAGGCGCGCCCCGGAGGCGCCCTGGGCGCCGGTCCACACCCCGTGGGCGTCCTTGACGACCGTGTCGGTGAGGATCACCGTCGTGGCCGGGTCCAGGACCTCCATGGGCTCGGCACAGCGGTAGACTTGGTTCGCATCGCGGGCCCAGTCGGCGGCCAGGACCTCCAGCGTCGCGGCGTCCACGTCGGGCAGGGGCTGGTGGTTCCACCAGCCTCCGGACCGGTCGCGGCTGTAGCGCGCGTCCAGCCGCTCCCACCCCTCCAGCCGGGCCTCGTCCAGCGCGCGGGCGCGGCCCTTCCGGAGCCACACCCCGGTCCCGTCCGTGTAGTAGCGGTCCTCCAGGAGGCGCCAGCCATCCGGATCGGCGGGGCGGGTCCGGCCGTTCAGGCGGCCCACCACGCGCCACGAGCCGTCGTAGAGGAAGGCGTCGGTGCGGGCGAAGCCATCGTCGATGAAGCGGAAGGTGGCGGGCTCGGCCCCCTTCAGGCGGACGTCGCGGAAGAAGACCCCCGAGCGATCCACGCCCCAGGCCGGATGGCCCGAGAGCAGTCGGTACGTCCCTGCGTCTGCGGGGATCCGGGCCACGGTGCCGGTGCGCTCGGGCCAGGGCCCGAAGGTGCCCCCGGTGGCCCGCAGACACAGCCAGACCGCCGCCTCATCGCGGGCCACCTGATCGTCGAACACCTCCAGGCTGACCGGATCGGCTCCCGAGACCGCCTTCTGGCGGCACCACACGGTCCGCGCGTCCCGGGCCCAGGGCCGGGTCAGGACCTGGAAGGTGGCCGCATCCGCGCCGCGGAGGGGCTGATCCCCCCACCGGGCCTCCCCGTCCACCACCCGGTGGGCCCGGCGGCACGGCCCGCCGCCGCACGCCAGGACGAGTCCCGCCGCCACGACGATGAGCCCGAGGCGTCCGAGCGCGCGCATGAGGCCTCCGCGGCCAGCTTCCGGGAGGGGGTGTCGCCGGTCAAGGGGTCGCCCGGCCGTCGGCACGACCACCACCGGCCCGCTCCCGGCGGGCGCGTCGCTCGGTGGGGCCGATATGGCCCGGCCCCGGAGGTCTCCCTGCCCCCGTGCCGACCCTCATGAGCTGGCTCCACCCCGTGCTCGGGTTCCTGACCGTGGTCCTGGTCCTGTGGATGGCCGCGGTGGGGCTGCGCCTGCGCCGACCGGGTCCGGAGGTGGGGCGAGCCCGCCGCCTGCACCGCTGGCTGGCCCCGGTGGCCGGGGCGCTGGTGGTGGTCACGGCGGCGGCGGGCACCGCCTCGGTGCTGTGGCTCCGGGACGACATGGACCTGGCCGAGACCACCCACTTCGTGGTGGGGTGGGCGGCGGTGGCCCTCGCGGCGTTGGCGGGCCTGACCGCGGCGCTGCGGCGACGCCTGCCGGTGGCCCGGGCCGTGCACCCCTGGCTGGGGCTGCTGCTGGCCCTCGCCTGCGTCGTCCTCACCCTGCTCGGGCTGGAACACCTGCCTTGAGCGGGCCCGTCAGGGCTTCATGCGGGCGTGGCAGGGGGCGCAGGTGGCCAGGAGCTCGCCGTAGGTGTCGGCCATGATGGCGCGGCTGGTGGCGTGGGTGCCCCGGGTGGCCAGCTCGCGGAAGCGGTTGGCGTCGGCGCGGCGCACCCCGGTGAGCTCGGCGTTCTGCAGGGCGAGGGCGGACCGCTTGAAGGCATCGGGCTCGCCCGCCACGAGAGCGGTCCACAGGCCTCGGGAGGCCTCGGCGTGGGCGCGGGTGCCTGAGAGGGTGGTGCCCGGGACCTCGACCTTCGGGCCGCCCCCCACGAAGGCATGGCAGGCCCCACACTGGCGGCCCACCTCGGCGACGGTCCGGGCCGCGTCGTCCCGGGACCACCGGCCGCTGGCCCGGCTGGCGCTGTCGCGCATGTTCTGGAGGTAGGGACGCCAGGCGTCGGGCATGTCGGCGATCTCGGTGGGCTCGGAGAGGGCGCGGGCCTTCTGGCGCGCATCGTCCAGGCGGGCCTCCACCACCGCCAGGTGGAGCGCCTCGACCTGGCCCAGGTGGCGGTGCATGGCCTGCAGGCGGCCTTCCTGGCGGGGTGCGAGGGCTTCGGGGGCTTCCGGGGAGGGGGCCTCCGCCGGGCCGGCCAGGGCGGCGGTGCCGAGGGCCAGGAGGAGGGCGAGGAACCGGGGCACGGAGTCTCCCTTGAAGCTGGATTCGACCACCCTAGCGTGCGAGGGGCCGGCCCGCCGAGGGACCGGGAGCGGGCCCGTGGTCGGTGGGACCTCGCTGACCGCGATATGGCCGCCCGTCGAGCGGAGGTGGCGTGGCGGGCCGGAGCACGGGGTGGGCGTGGACCGCGGCCTTCGCCGTCGGGGCGGTGGCCTGGGCCGGCCTGTGGGGCGTGGCCTTCTTCCCGGGGGAGGCCACCCTCGACACCTGGGTTCAGTACCAGCAGGGCCTCACCGGCGCCTTCTCGGACGCCCACCCGGTGCTGTACGCGCTCCTCCTCGGGGCATCGGGGCAGGCCTTCGGCGATGGGCGCCTGGTCCTGTTCCTCCAGCTCGGCCTCGGGACCCTGGGGCTCGTCCTGCTGGCCCACGCCCTGCGGGATCGGAACCTCCTCGCGCGGCTGGCCTTGGTGGTGCTGGCGCTGAACCCGCTCATGTGGGCCCAGTGGGGGATCCTCTGGAAGGACGAGGCCATGGCCACGTCCTACCTGGTGGCCCTCGGCCTGTTCGGGCTGGGGCGCCCCCTGCCGGCCATCCCCCTGCTGGTGGCGGCGTGCTGCTTCCGCCACAACGGCATCACCCTGGTGCTGCCCCTGGCCGTGCTCATGGGCTGGGTCGGGGCCCGTCGGTACGGTCGGTGGCGCGGGTGGGGGCTGGCCCTCGGGGTGCTGGTGCTCTGCGCCGCCACCCCCCGGCTGCTCGACCGGGCGGTGGACGCCGAGCGCACCTACGCCGCGGCCCCGTCCCTCGTCTTCGACCTGGCCGGCATCTGGACCCGGGAGCCCGACCTCTACCGGGCCTCTCCCTACGCCGAGCGGGTGTCGTTTCGCGAGGTCCGGCGCCGGCATCGGGCCTGGTCCGCGCGCAAGATCACGAGCGACCGGCGGGGCCTGCCCGGGCTCCGCCACAAGGACCTCCAGACCCCCGAGGCCTGGCAGACGCTGCGCGACACCTGGCGCGACGCCGTGCTCGCCCGACCCGGGGCGTGGCTCGCCCACCGCTACGAGTACGGCTGCTGGTTCGTGAACGTGTGCATGGACGGCCCCTTCGAGGCCATCGCCACCACCCGGGACCGCTACGCCGCCGACATGGGGATCCCGGACCGGCGCGCCCCCCTGTACCGGGCCCTCCACCCGGTGCGGGAGGCCTTCCAGGTGCTCGGGCGGGGCTGGATCTGGATCGGGCTCGTGCTCCTGCCCCTGGGACTGGCCCTGTGGCGACGGCGCTGGGTGGATGTGGCCATCGCCGCCTCGGCCCTCTGCTACCTGATCGGCAACCTGCTCCTCGCCCCCTCGGCGCCGTTCCGCTACCACCTGCCGCTCATGATGGCCGCCGTCGTCCTCCTGCCCCGGATGCTGGTGGGCCAGGCCCCCGAGGCGGCCCCCAGGTCGAGCGTGCGGGGTACGATCCCCGACGAGGAGCCGGATGAGCCGGCTCCCCCAGCGCCGGAGGGCCCGCCGGGTCGATAGGCTCCGGGCATGAACCGTCCGACCGACGCCGTCGATCCCGCCACCATGACCCGGGTGGCCCGCTCCGCCTTCTCGGCCCTGGCCCAGGACGTGCCCGAGCCCACCCGCCTCGAGGTGGTCGAGGGGCAGCTCCCCGCCGACCTGCGGGGCGTGCACTTCCGGAACGGGCCTGGTCGCCACGGGCGCGGGGGCGAGCGCTACGGCCACCCCTTCGACGGCGACGGCTACGTCCAGCGCGTCTCCTTCGACGGCGAGGGCGCCACCTTCGTGGGCCGCTTCGTCCGCACCGCCGCCTTCGAGGCCGAGGAGGCCGCCGACCGCATCCTCTATCGGGGCTTCGGCACGAACAAGCCGGGCGGCCTGTTCCCCAACCTGCTGCGGCTCCACTTCAAGAACGCCGCCAACACCCACATCTGGCCCCACGCGGGCCTTTTGCTGGCCCTGTGGGAGGGCGGCGTCCCCCACCGCATCGACCCGGATGATCTGACCACCCTGGGGCCGTGGCGCTTCGACGGCGCGCTGCGCGAGACCGCCTTCCCCGACCGCCTCATCCGGCCCGACCGGCCCTTCGCCGCCCACCCCTCCCGGTGCCCCGAGACGGGCGAGCTGTGGAGCTTCGGCACCGCCTTCGGCGCGGTGAACCAGCTCCTCCTCCACCGGGTGGACCGGGCCGGCCGCCTCACCACCCGGTCCCTGGCCCTCGACGGCCTGCCCTTCGTCCACGACTTCGTCCTCACCCGCCGCTGGGCCGTCTTCGCCCTGCCCCGCGTCCGCTTCGACATCCCCTCCGCCCTGCTCGGCCTGTCCACCCCGGTGGCCTCCCTGCAGCTCAAGGATGCGCCGGGCACCGCCTTGCTGGTGCCCCGGGACGGAGGGGAGCCCGTGCGGATCGACCTGCCCCCCGGCTTCGTCTTCCACTGGGCCACCGGCTGGGAGGAGGGGGAGCGGGTGGTGATGGACGGGGTCGAGTACCGCCGCTTCCCCGACCTGGGCGGGGAGCTGTCCGATCTGATGGCCGCGGAGGGGGCCCCCGATCTGCTGGCCCGGCCCGTCCGGTACACCCTCGACACCGCGTCCCGGACCATGACCCGCGCCGAGCTGGGCCCCCACGCCGTCGAGCTGCCCCGCACCACCGGCGTCGGCGCCGAGCGGGTCGTCTTCGGCACCGCCGCGCCCCCCGGCCGACGCCAGCCCTTCCTCTCGGGGCTGGTGCGCATGGACCCCGATGGCGCCACCACCTTCGTGGACCGCTACCCGGACCTGCCGGGCGAGCCCGTGCCGGCGGGACGCTGGCTGCTGGTGCCCCTGTGGCGCGCCACCGGCGAGAGCGTGCTCGACGTGGTGGACCCGGACAGCCTCGAGGTGGTGTGTCGGCTGGCCCTCCCCACCCCCGTCCCCCCTCCGCTCCACGGCAGCTTCGTCCCCGCCGAGGGCTGATCCGCCGCCCCGTCCAGGTCCGGCGCGATAGCCAGCCGGTCGGAGGAGGTGACATGGCCCTGCCCGACGACTTCCTGGACGAGCTGCTGTACGCGCCGCGCTCCACCTGCGTCCACGAGCTGGTCTCCATCGACGCCGAGGCCGGACGGGTGGTGGCCCGGATGCACACCACCTCCCTGGGGCCGCTGGTGGAGGATCAGGTCGTCCGTCCGCAGCACCCCCGGCACGTGCCCGGGGCGTACATGGTCCAGGCCACCGGCACCCTCGGCCTCCTGCACGCCGTCTACGTCCTGGGCCTGCGTCCCACCGAGGGCTGGGCCGGCTTCGGGACCCACATGGACCGGGTGCGCTTCCGGAGCCTCGGGGTCATCGGGCCCGACCTCACCCTCGAGGCGACGGCCGAGCGGGTCCGGTGGCTGCGGGGCACCTGCTTCGTGGACTATGCCTTCCGCTACACGCAGGAGGAGCGGGTCGTCTTCACCAGCACCCAGAAGGCGGCCTGGACGCAGCGGGCGGGCGAGGGCACCCCCTGAAGGGCGCCCCCCGAGGCCTCACCACCGCAGGATCGCGTTGACTGCGGCGTGGCCCTCGGGCGCGGGGAGGGTGTCGGGACGGACCGGCACGGTGCGCCCGCCATGCAGCACGGTCTGGCGGACCACCTCGTCCACCAGGTCGGGCGCCCCATCCGGGGCGTCGGCCTGGTCGTCCACGTGCCGGACCTCGGCGTCGGGGACCCACAGGAGCGTGTCGATGCGCCCGTTCCGGGCGGCCTCCAGGGCCTGGTCCACCTTCGTGGTGGTGGCGTCGGCGGCGAACCAGGCATCCCGAAGGCTCTCCAGCTCGGAGGCCGAGACCCGCTCCAGGTGCTCGGCGCCCATGTCGCGGAGCTCGCCGTCCGAGAGGCCGTCGGGCTGGTGGTCGAGGGCGATCACCTGGTGTACGTGGCAGACCTCGGCGAAGGCGTCGTGGTGGACCACGTCGGCCACCACGACCAGGGGGACGGCGGGATCGGGCAGGACCTTCCGGAGGGCGTCGTCCACGACCTCGTACCAGGTGGTGCGCTCGATGTCGTCCACCTGTCGGTTGCCGAAGCCCTGGGGCGAGAGCCCCTGCGAGGTGCCGTGGGCGTGGCGGCCCGGGCCATGGGGCTCGGCGCGCTCGGCATTGGCCGCGTCCCGGTCCGGGCGCTCCAGGGGGAGGGGCCGCTCGATCGGGGTGCCGTGGACCACCTCGAGCAGGCGGGCCGCGTCATCGGTGAGGGTGAGCAGGTACCACCGGTCCGGCTGGGTCAGGGCCGCCCGCAGGTCCGAGAGGACGAGGTGGCGGGTCACCTCGAGCCTGGGCGAGAGCGCGGCCTCGAGGATGTGGACCTCGGAGAGGGACGGGGAGAGGCAGGCCAGCAGCGTCTCGCCGTCGCGCGGCACATCCGCGTTGCGGCCGTCGTAGCGTAGCGGCTCGAGCAGGGCGGAGCGGCGGTCGGGGGACAGGCCCAAGGTGGCCAGGCGCTGGTCGGCCGCGTCCACGGCGTTCTTCAGCGCGATCCGGACCCGGTCTCGGTCCTGTTCGGCCGGGAAGAGTGGCTGGAGGAGGGTGACGCAGGGTTCGCCGGCGTGACGGGCCAGGCGCATCCAGTCGTCGTGGGGCAGCAGGTACATGGATCCTCCGGGTGACGAGGTATCCTAACAAACCCTTGCATGGCTGCAATCGATACGATGTCACTGGGTGGCCTGGCCGTCGTGTCCCGGAAAATCCACCTGGACGGCGCGACAGGTCTGCGTGGTCCAGCGGACGCCATCGTGCACCCGGTCCAGCGGAGGACGCTGCAAGCGCCCCAGGGGGGCCACCCGGGTGGCCCCCACGTCCAGGAAGGCCGGCCCATCGTCGGGGGCATCGGTGCCCACCGCCGAGAGCCACCGGGCCCAGGGGGAGAGGCGGGCGGCCGCCGCGGCGGCGTCGGGCAGGTGGACCACCATCGGCGTGCGGGGCAGCGAGGCGGGGCTGGCGTGGGCGGCGGGCAGGGCGTGCACCGCCCACCCGGGTCCCTCCCGCAGGCTCCCTGTCGCCCGGCACAGGGCCCGCCGGGCCCGCAAGGCCGCCCCCTCGGCCGGATGGACGCGCCCCCGGGGCCACCGGGCCTCGGCGCGCTCCAGGGCGTCGGCCAGTGCATCGGCGGCATGCTCCACCGGGAGGGGCGTCAGGACCAGGCCTGGCGAGAGGCACCCGCGCCCGTCGTGCAGGGCCAGATCCGCGGCGAGGCGGTCCCAGGGGTCCCGGATCCCTTCGGGCAGGCGGGGATCAGCCGGCAGCGGGCGCCCGGTCACCCACGCCACCGAGAAGGCATGGCCGTGGGCGTGCACCACGGCGTCGGGACGTGCGGCCGCCCGCACCCGGGCCACCGTCTCGTCGCTACCGAGGACGATCACCCCGTCCCCCTCCGCCACGGCGGCCCGGTCCTCGGTGATGTGCAGAGGCAGGTCCCGGGCGGCCTCCGCCACCACCGACGCCAGGCCGGCGCGGCCGGTGGGGTGCTTCCAGACCACCCGACTCCCCCGCCCGAGCAGGAGGGCGAGCCACTCCAGGGCGGCCGTCGGGACGGTGGCGGTCGTGACCAGGACGGCCGTGGGGAAGGGTCGTCCCGGCCGGCGGGCCTCCGCGTCGAGGCTGGGGTCGTCGAGGGCGTCCAGCGCCGCATCCCACGCCGCCCGCAGCCCCTCCGGCGACAGGTCGGTCTCGGCCTCGGAGAGGTCGGCCGCCCGCAGCCGGTCCCGCCACCGTCGCACCGCCGCCCACCGGCTCATGACAGCGCGCCCACCTCGGTGAGGAGCCGGGCCAGCAGGGCGTCCACCACCACCCGCCCGTTGGCGTTCCGGTCCAGCCCCTCCCGGGCCTCCTCGATGGCCCTGCCGACCCGCACCACACCGTCGGGCCACAGGTCCCGGGCGAGCTGCTCCGCCACGCCGCGGCTCTCCGGGTCGAGCAGCCCCACCTCGGCCCCCGAGGCCGCCACCGTCGCGTCCCGCATCAGCTCCTCGATGACCTCGAGCAGGGCCTCGACCCGGGCGCGCCACGCCGCCCGGTCGCCCGTCGCCAGGGCCTTCGAGAGGTCGAAGAGGGTCCCCAGGTCGCCGCTGCCGAGCAGGTCCAGCATCTGCCCCCGCAGGGTCCGACGGGCCTCCAGCCCGCCCTCGGCGAGGGAGAGGGCCGCACCGGGACGCCCCATGGACAACCGCGCCAGCGCCTCGGGGGCCTCGACCCCCCGCTCGGCCAGCCATGCGGACACCCGGGCGGGCTCCACCGCCGCGAAGCGCACCCGCTGACAGCGGGAGACGATGGTGGGCAGCAGGGCGCTCGCATGGTGCGCCACCAGCACGAAGCCCGTGCCGTCCGGCGGCTCCTCGAGGGTCTTGAGCAGGGCGTTGGCCGCGCTGGGCGGGAGCGCCTCGGAGGGATCCACCACCACCATCCGACGACGGGCCTGGTAGCGGTGGTAGCCCACCTTCCGGACCACCTCCCGGATCTGGGCCACCGAGATGATGGGGGTCTTGCGGTCCGGATCGGGCCCCACCACCCACACGTCGGGGTGGGTGCCCGCCGCGATGGCGCGGCAGGTGGGGCATTCGCCGCAAGGAAGCTCGGTCGACGCGCCCCGACGCTCGCAGTTCACCGCCATGGCCAGACGCAGGGCCACCCGCCGCTTGCCGACCCCCTCGGGCCCTTCGAACAGGTAGGCGTGGTGCAGGCCATCCCGGGCCGCGGCGGTCCAGAGCCGCGCGATGACCGCCTCGTGGCCCAGGATGTCGGCCGTGCCCCGCACCGTGCCCTCCGCCCCCGGGCCGCGCGCCGGCGCCGGGCCCCCCTCGCATACCCTCCCAGGCCCGCTGCGGCGTCCCCGGGCCGTCTTGACATCCTCCTGACGCATGGGGGATCCTCCCAGGGTTGGAGGCGGCGTGGGGCCGAACCGCGGCGGAGCTTGGGCGCTGGGAGGGATCCTGCTGGCCCTCGCCTGCGATCCCGACATCGGACCGGGGCTCGACGGAACGGACACGGATTCCGACACGGATCCCGCCGCGGACACCGACCTGCCGGCCGAGGCGCCCCTGGCCTTCGTCGAGGTGGGCGTGGAGGCGGGCCTCGTCCACGAGCATCGTCCCGGCCTGGGCCTGCAGGACCTCCCCTGCGGCATCGCCGATCTGACCACCGGCGGCGTCGCCGCGGACGATGTGGACGACGACGGCTTCACCGACCTCTTCTTCCCGGTCCATGGAGGCCCCGACCGGCTGTACCGAAACCGGGGCGACGGCAGCTTCGAGGACGTGACCGGTGCGGTGGGGCTGGGCGATCCCGGGCCGAGCACCAGCGGCGTCTTCCTGGATCTGGACGAGGACGGCCGGCTCGATCTGGTGGTGGGGCGTCTCCAGGGCCGCCCCCTGCTGGTCTACCGGCAGCAGCCCGACGGCACCTTCGTCGAAGAGGCCGAGGCCTGGGGGCTGACCCAGCGCAACCGCGAGGACGGGTGCGGGATCGTGTGGGGGGTGAGCCCCGGTGATGTGGACGTAGACGGGGATCTGGACCTGGTCATGGCGGCCTGGAACGACAAGACCGGTCCCGGCCCCCGCTGGGGCACCGTGGTCTGGATGCGCGAGGGGGACCGGTTCGTCCCCGACTTCATCGACTTCCCGGGCCCGACCTGGGGGTTCTCCGGCAGCGTGGTCGATCTGGACGGGGATGGGCAGCCCGAGATCCCCCTCACCAGCGACTTCGGCACCAATCGCCTGCTGCGGTGGGACGGAGCGAGGTGGGTGGACGTGAGCGGGTCGGCCCGGGTGAGCGACGTGGAGGCGGCCATGGGGAGCGCCATCCTGGACCTGGACGGGGATCTGGACTGGGACTGGTTCATCACCTCGGTCTGGGATCCGCGCGGCCCCATCGACCCCTTCGCCCCCCACACGGGCAACCGGGCCTACCTGAACGCGGGGGACGGCACCTTCACCGACGGCACCGCCGATCTGGGCTTGCTGGACACGGGCTGGGGCTGGGGGATCGCTGAGCTCGACGCCGAGCTGGACGGGGATCTGGACCTGGTGGTGGCCAACGGCTGGACCCGCGGCGAGGCCGCGAGCTTCTTGTTCGAGCCCTTCATGGCCGATCCCACCGCCGTGCTGCTCCGCGACGAGGCCGCGGCGCCTCCGTTCCAGCACGCGGCCGAATCGGTGGGGCTCCTGGAGGATGGGCAATCCCGGGCGATCATCGCCTTCGACGTCGAGAACGACGGCGATCTGGACGTCCTCTCGGTGGAGCAGATGGGGCGACCGCGCCTGTGGCGGAACCAGATCCGGACCGACCGGGCCTGGGCGCGCCTGGCCCTCTCCGGGCCGCCGGGCAACCCCCGGGGCATCGGCGCCGAGCTGCGGGTCCAGGTGGTCCCCGCCGGGCCCGTCACCCTGCATCGGATCCACCAGGACAGCAGCTTCCTCTCCCAGGTGCCGCCGGCGGTCCACCTGGGGCTCGGGCCCCACCCGGGGCCGATTCACCGGGTCGAGGTCCACTGGCCCGACGGCGCTGTCACGACCCACGAGGGCGTGCCGGTGGGTCGCACGGTGCGCCTTCGGCGGTGAGCCGGGCCGTGGGACCCTCGGTGCCGGGTTGTCCTGCTACTTGCCGCGTGGCGTGCGAGGGCCCGCGATGTCGGTGCGCCGAAGCGGCAGGGCGAGCGCGACTTCCATGCCCTGCTCGTCACCGCCATCCTCGGGGTCTCTGCGCTCGGCCCGACCGCCATCGTCCAGCTCGGTCATTTGCTGTCGACGCCATGGGCGTGAGCATCGATCGCAAACTGGCGCTGACTGGT
>CAZPJM010000049.1:0-22424 GCA_964586865.1 uncultured Enterobacteriaceae bacterium | reverse complement strand
CCTCGAACAGCTCGGCCTCGGCTCCGAGGTGGCCCTGGCGGCCGAGGCCGAGCTGTTCGAGGGCTGGTGGAGCCGCCTGGGCGTGGCCACCGCCACCCAGACCGGCCCCGGGGCCGCCGATCTGCGCCTCTGGATCGGGGCGGGCACCACCTTCGGGGGCCGGGAGGCCACGCCGGCCGCCCTGCCCGCCGTCTCGCTCGCGGTGCGCGACCGCACCGGCACTCCCATCCAGGGCGCCGCCATCACCCTCGACGACGAGGTCCTGGGCACCACCGGCCCCGACGGCACCGTCCGCCTCACCCGCAAGCGGTGGCGCGACCCCCTACGGATCAGCGCGCGCGGTCACGCCCCGGTCACGGTGGAGCCCGTCCCCGATGGCCCTCCCCAGGAGATCACCCTGCCGTGGGCCCCGGTCACGGTGAAGGCCCACGTCCAGGACGCCGAGGGTCGCCCGCTGCAGGCCCGCCTCACCCTCTCCCCGGCCCCCCCCTCCGCCGACGAGGACCGGGCGGGCGAGGACCCGACCCCCCGCAGCGCCCAGGGGGCGGACGTCCAGCTCCCCGCCGAGCCCGGCGTGCGCTGGACGCTCCGCGCTCAGGCCCCCGGCTTCGGCCCCCAGACCCGCGGCCTCTACCAGGAGCCCGGCAACGGCATCACCGAGGAGTCCCTCACCTTCATCCTCCTCCCCCTCGACGGCGAGGCGGCCCTGGACGTCTCGCTGGTGGACGTGGAGGGGCGCGCCGTGCCGGGTGCCAGCCTGGCGCTGGACGGCACCCCGGTCGGCACCTCCGGCTCGGGGGGGACCCTCGGCCTGCAGGGCCTGGCCGAGGTGCCGCGGGTCCTCGACGCCCAGGCCGAGACCTTCCGCGACTTCACCCGCCCCGAGGTGGTCCCCGACGACCCCGCCACCCCGGTCGAGCTGGTGCTGGAGCGGCAGCGTGGGGCGGTCCAGGTGGTGGTGCGCGATCCCGCGGGGCGCCCGGTGGACGACGCCTCGGTGCGCTTCGTGGGCCTCGACCGCCTCGGCCCCTACAAGCTCGGCCAGGCTGGCCGGCGCACCTTCGTCCTGCGACCGGGGGCCTGGTCCCTCCTGGTGGCCTCCCCCTCCTACGGCCTCCAGCAGCGCGGCCTGGACATCCCGGATCGGGACACGGCCCTGCAGGTGGTGGAGGTGGTGCTCCAGCCCCCCGAGGAGGGCACGGCCGACCTGGCCCTGCGGGTGGTGGATCCCGACAACCAGCCCATCCCCCAGGCGCGGGTGGCGCTGGACGACCAGCCCCTCGGCACCACCTCCTCGGGCGGCGCCCTCACGGTCGAGGATCTCCGCGAGGGCCCGCGCACCATCACCGTCTCGGGCGAGCACCTGCTGGACACCGAGGTGCCGGTCTTCCTGGCGCGCGGCCTGCAGGAGCGCACGGTGGTCGTGCCCTGGAAGCCCGGCACCACCCTGGTGCTGGCGCGCAGCCCCGCCGGCCGGGTCGACGATGCCACCGCCCGCTTCGCCGGCCCCGCCCGGGTGCCGCCGGTCCCCCTCGGCCCCCAGGGCCTGTCCTTCCTCCAGCTCGGCGCGGGCGGCTGGGACGTGCTGGTGGCCTCCCCCACCCGGGGCGCCGTCCAGCAGGGGCTCGACATCCCCGAGGCCAGCCGGCGCCTCTTCGTGGTCGACGCGGTCCTGGACCCCGGCGAGGCCGGCGCAGGGCGCCTGACCGTGGAGGTGGAGGACCCCGAGGGCGCGCCGGTCTCGGGCGCCACCATCGCCCTCGGCGGCACCGAGCTCGGGCGCACCGCCACCCCCGGGCGCCTGGGGCTGCGCGACCTGACCACGGGCCCCCGCCAGCTCACGGTGGACGCCCCCCCCTACGCCCCCGCCTCGCGCCAGGTCGACATCGACGAGGCCGAGCAGGTCGAGTCCATCTCCCTGGACTGGGGCGTGGGCGCCCTGCGCGTGGTGGCCCGGGCCGACGGCGAGCCCGTTTCCGAGGCCCGGGTCCGCCTCGGCGGGCCGCGCTTCGTGCCCGCGAGCCCAGTGGACGACACGGGCCGCCGCCTCTTCACCGTCGAGCCCGGCACCTGGCAGGTCCTGGTCAACGCCACCGACAAGGGCTTCGCCCAGGCCATCGCCCGGGTCCCCGACACGCCGGCCCTCACCGAGGTCGTGGTGGATCTGGCCCCCGCCCCCGAGGCCGTCTCCGAGGTGCTGGTGCGGGTGCAGGACCCGGACGGCCGGCCCGTACCCGGCGCGCGGGTCGGCGTCGACGCCCGCGACCCGGTGCCCGTGGGCACGGGCGGCGTGGCCCTGCTCGAGGGCCTGGTCCCCGGTCCCCACGACCTGGAGATCGGCGCCCCGCGCTTCCTCACCGCCGTCTTCGAGGACGTGGATCTCCAGCCGGGCAGCAATGAGCGGATCTTCCCGCTCGAGTGGGAGCCCATCCCCCTCACGGTCGAGGTGATCGGCCCCGATGGCGGGCCCGTGGAGGGCGCCACCGTGCGCTTCGACGGCCCGGCCGAGGTGGAGCCTGCCCGCACCCGGTCCGATGGCACGGCGGCGGTGGGGCTGCGCCCTGGTGACTGGTCGGTCCTGGCCGGCACCGAGGCCCTGGGCACCCGGGCGGCGCGGGTGGAGCTGGACCCCGAGGTGGGGGCGCGCCGGGTCCGCCTGACCCTCTCGGCGGCCCAGGTCTCGGTCGAGGGCGACGCGGTGGTCATCAAGGACCGGATCTACTTCGACACGGGCAAGAGCACCCTCCGCGCCGACTCGGGCCCCATCCTGGACGAGGTGGCGGCCACCATCCTGGCCCACCCCGAGATCGTCCGGGTCGAGGTGGGCGGCCACACCGACCCCATCGGCGGGATCGGCTTCAACACCGAGCTCTCCAGGCGCCGGGCCCGCAACGTCGTCGAGGCCCTGGTCGAGCGGGGGGTGGCCCCCGAGCGGCTGGTCGCGCGGGGCTACGGCCCCACCCGCCCCATCGCCGACAACGAGACCCGCGAGGGTCGCGCCCGGAACCGTCGGGTGGAGTTCCAGGTGGAGCTGGGCGAGTAGGCGGCTCGACCGCGGTCCTTCCGAGGTCCTTACCCCGAACGGGGGACCGGGGCGGGCCAGCGAGACCGACCCGTACGGGTGGCGCGACCGTGCACCCCTGCTTACCGGCCGCCGCGAGGAGGGACCGTGATCGTGGTCGCACACGATGTCCACACGCTCCGCGAGGAACACACCGTGGACGTGACCGCCTGGATCGACCGGGCGCGGGTCACCATCGCCAACCAGACCGGCTTCCTGCGCTTCGAGGCGGCCTGCCCCGAGGGCGCCGAACACGAGGTGCACATCCTGTGGGCCTTCACCGACGACGCGGCGCTGGGGACGTGGACGCGCAGCGGCATCCACGATGCGCTCATGCACCCGCTCGTCACCCAGTCCACCCAGCGCTTCGAGAGCGAGCGCCACTACCGCTTCGGGGACGACGCCGAGGATCGCGCCGCCCTCGACACGCTAGTGAGCGCCTTCGCAGCGGCCCTCGCGGCCGGCGACCGCGAGGCCGTGGGGCAGGCCCTCGACGGCTTCGGCGACCGCGGCTGAGCCGGGACCCCTCCGGCCAGACCAGCGGGCGGCAGCCTCCCCCCGCCCCGGGGGCCCGACCTCCCGTCCCGGCCCTCACGAGGCCGGACCGGTCACCCCGTGCTTGAATGGCCGGACCCCAGGCACCCCGGAGCCCCCATGTCCGCCGATCTCGTCCTCGCCATCGACCAGGGCACCACCGGGACCACCGCCATGGTGGTCGATGCCGACGTGCGCATCCTGGCCAGCCGCAACGTGGAGTTCCCGAACCACTACCCGGCCCCCGGCCAGGTCGAGCACGACCTGGACGAGGTCTGGACCTCGGTGCGGGGTGCGGTACGGGGGGCGCTCCACACGGCCGGTGTCTCCGCCGAGCGCATCGCCGCGGTGGGGATCACCAACCAGCGCGAGACCACCGCCTTCTGGGACGCGGGCACCGGCGCCCCGCTGGGCCGGGCGCTCGTGTGGCAGGACCGGCGCACGGCCGATCGCTGCGAGGCCCTGCGCGCCGCCGGTCACGAGGACCTGGTGAAGGAGCGTACGGGCCTGGTCCTCGATCCCTACTTCTCGGGCACCAAGGCGGCGTGGCTGCTGGACCATCACCCCGGCGCCCGGGCCCGGGCCGAGGCGGGGACGCTGCGCATGGGGACCATCGACGCCTGGCTGGCGTGGCGCCTCACGGGCGAGCACGTCACCGACGCCTCCAACGCCAGCCGCACCCTGCTGATGGACCTGCGTCGCCGCGCCTGGGACCCGGAGCTGTGCGCCCTGATGGGGGTGCCCGAGGCCTGCCTGCCCCGCATCGTGGACAGCTCGGGCGTGGTGGGACACACCCGGGGATTCGAGGTGCTCCCCGACGGCATCCCCGTGGCCGGACTCATCGGCGACCAGCAGGGCGCGCTCTTCGGACAGGCCTGCTTCCGGGCCGGGCTGGCCAAGTGCACCTACGGCACCGGGGCCTTCGTGCTGCTCAACACCGGCGAGGAGCCGGTCCCGAGCTCCCACGGCATGCTCACCACCGTCGCCTGGCAGCTCGACGGCCAAGCCACCTATGCCCTCGAGGGGAGCGCCTTCGTGGCCGGAGCGGCGGTGCAGTGGCTGCGGGACGGCCTGGGGCTGCTGGAGCACGCCGCCGAGAGCGAGGCCCTCGCCGCCCAGGTGCCCGATTCCGGCGGCCTGGTCTTCGTGCCGGCCCTGACCGGCCTGGGGGCGCCCCACTGGCGACCCCACGCCCGGGGCCTCCTCTCGGGGATCACCCGCGGCACCACCCGGGCCCACCTGGCCCGGGCCGTCCTGGACGGGGTGGCCCAGCAGCTCGTCGACATCCTCGAGGCCATGGCCGCCGATCTGGGCGCGCCGCTGGCCGAGCTCCGGGTGGACGGGGGGGCCTCGGCCAATGGGCTGCTCATGCAGCGGCAGGCCGATCTGCTGGGCGTGCCCTGCGTGCGCCCGGCGGTGCGGGAGACCACCGGACTCGGCAGCGCCCTGCTGGCCGGGCTGGCCACCGGGGTGTGGGGCTCGCTGGACGAGGTGGCCGATGCCTGGCGGATGGACGCCCGCTTCGACCCGGCCGGGGACCCCGAGGAGATCGCCGCGACCCGCCGCGCCTGGGCCGAGGCGGTGGCCCGGGCCTGAGCCCCCGTCGCTTCGGCGCCACCGAGCGGCGGCGGGCCCGCCCGGTCGCGTTAGCCGCCGGCCATGTCGGGCGACCCCGATCCGCCGGGCCTGTACGGCCGCCTCGCCCGCTTCTCGGCCCGGCACCGGGTGGTGGTGCTGGCCGTCGCCGCCGTGGTGGCGATCCTGGCGGCGCTCCTCGGCCTCCCGCCGCGGGTCGACAGCGACCTGAAGGCCCTCCTCCCCCAGGACCTGCCCCTCATCCAGGACGTCCAGGCCCTCGAGGCCGAGGAAGGGGGCCTCTCCTTCCTGGTGGTGGCCTTCCGGGACCCCCGCCCCGAGGCGTCCCGCGATCCCGCCGCCTTCGACGCCTTCACGGCCCGGGTCGCCGACCGCCTCACCGCCCTCGACGGGGTCGCCCACACCCTGCACACCCTCGACCCCGACCTCACCTTCCGGGTGGGGCTCCTCCAGCTCCCCCCCTCCGACGTGGCCGCCCTGGACGAGCGGCTGCGCGGCGCCCTGCTCATGGGACGCTCCCTCAACCCGGTCGTGACCCAGCGCCTGCTCGAGCTGGGGCCGGTGGCCGAGCGCCTCACCGCCGCCGGAGACGGGGTCGCCCTGCTGGCCGACGACGACGACGCCTCCCGCCGCATCCTGGTCCGCCCCACCGGACCCACCACCGACCTGCCCTATGCCCGCACCCTCATGGCGGAGCTGGACGCGGTGGTCGACGAGGAGACCGCCGCCTCTCCCTACGAGCTGGTGTGGATCGGGGGCCCCCACCGCCACGTGGTCGAGGACGCCCAGGGCCTCGAGGCCGACCTGGCCCTGTCCAGCGCCGTCTCCCTGGCCCTGGTCCTGCTGCTGCTCGGGGTGGCGCTGCGCTCGGTGAAGGCCGTGGGCATGGTGATGGCCCCGCTGCTCGTGGCCAACGTCGTCATGCTGGCCTTCGTGGCCGTCTGGGCCGGCGCCCTCAACGCCTTCACCGCCATGGCCCTGCCCGTGCTCTTCGGGCTCGGGATCGACTTCGCCATCCACCTGCTCGGCCGCTACCGCGAGCTCCGCGCCGACGGGCTCGACGTGGAGGATGCCCTGGCAGCGGCCTGGGATCGCACCGGGCCGCCCTGCACCACCGCCGGCCTCACCAGCGCGGGGGGCTTTCTGGCCCTGGTGCCGGCGCGCTTCCTGGGCTTCAGCCACCTGGGCGTCGTGCTGGCCGTGGGGCTGCTCCTCTGCCTGATGGCCATGCTGGTGCTGCTCCCCGCCCTCATCCCCCTCCTCGATCCGAACCCGCGCCCGCCCCTGGCCCGGCCCGACCCGGCGGGCCCGTCCCGACCCTCCACCTACCGCCTCGCCCCCCTCGGACTGGGGGGGCTCGTGGTCGCCACGGTGCTCCTGGGCGGCTTCGCCATCCCCCGCCTGGGCTTCGAGTACGACACCTCCTCCCTCCGGCGCGAGGGCCTGGCCTACGCCGAGCTCGCCCCCGAGGCCCGCGCCGTCGTCCAGGACGCCTTCAGCCCCACCGTCGTGACCTACCCCTCCCGCGAGGCCCTGGCCCGGGCCCACCGCCGCATCGAGGACGCCATCGCCGCGGGCGAGACCGACCGGGTGGCGCGGGTCCTCTCGGTCGAGACCGTCCTGCCCGTGGACCAGCCGGCCCGGATCGACGCCCTCCAGGCCCTCTCGGCCACGCTCCAGGACCCCGGCCTGCGCTACCTCCACGCCTCGGCAGCGCGGCCGGTCGTGGATGCCCTGCTGCCGCTGCGGGACCACGCGGTGCGCCCGCTGGCGTCCGAGGATCTGCCCACCCCGCTCCTGGACCTGCTCGGGGCCGGATCCGCGGATCGTCACCGGCTGCTGATCCTGCCCCGCGGCAACACCTGGGACATGCGGAACAGCCTGGCCCTCTACGAAGAGGTCCGGGACCTGGCGCCCGAGCGTCCGGTGGCGGGCATGAACGTGGTGGGGGGCAACGTCATGCGGGTGGTCTTCGACGACCTGCCGCTGGTGGGCGGGCTGGCGCTGCTCCTGGTGGCGCTGCTCGTGAGCATCGATCTGCGCAAGCCGGCCTGGGTGGCCGCGGCCCTCGGCGTGCTCCTGGCCGGCGGGGCGTGGGCGGCCGGCATCCTGTGGCTCGCCGACGTGCCCCTGACCCTCATCAACCTGGCCGGCATCCCCGTGCTGCTGGGGATCGGCGTCGACGGCGTCATCCACCTCCAGCACCGGGTGGTCGAGGAGGGTCCCGGCGGCCTGCGGCGGGCCCTACGCACCACGGGCGTGGCAGCCGGGCTCTCCACCCTCACCACCATGGCCTCGTTCGTGGCGCTCACCGTGGCCGGGAGCCGCGGCTTCCAGTCCTTCGGCTGGCTGGTGGTGCTGGGCCTGTGCGCCATCACGGCCTCGACCGCGGTGGTGCTCCCCCTCGTCTACGCGGCCGGCTGGCGCCTGACGGGACGGCACCCGTCGGCCGGCGTCGAGGACGACCCCGATCAGTGACCGGGCCGCTGGCTCCCCGGCTCGACGGGCATGGTCCGGAAGACCCGATCCCACAGGCGCGTGGAGACGCCGAAGGCCCGCTCGTCCATGCCGGGCTGGAAGTGGTGGCGCAGGTGGTGGACCCGGAGCGCGCGGAGCCGCTTGCTGCGCGGGGGGCGACCGCAGTGCATCCACCAGTGGGCGACGCCGTAGGTCAGCCACATGACCAGGGTGCCGGTAAAGAACAGCAGGAGCTCGCCCGGCAGGCCCACCAGGAAGCCGAGGACGAGGTGCAGGCCCAGCACCGCGGCCACCGCCCAGCTGTTCAGGATGGGGTGGACCACGATCCGCAGCGGGTCGTCGGGCAGGGCGTGGTGGATGTCGTGGGAGTGCTTGAGGAAGCCCACGAGCCCCCTGGCGCCATCGGCCGCATGGAAGACGTAGCGGTGGACGACGTACTCGTAGACGGTCCACCCCACCATGCCGCCGATCAGGAAGAGGGGCGCCGTGAACCAGGGCGTGACCTGCCAGAGGGCGCCGAGCGCGATCCCGCCGGCCGCCAGGGGCGCGTACACGACGGAGGGCAGCCACCAAGGGGTCCTGGTGAGCCAGGTGGGGACGGGCCAGGCTGGCGGGTCGGTGGTGGGCGGCTTGAGCATCGGACTCGTCACGGCGGGACCCCTCGTGAGAGTGGCGAGCAAGGGGAGAGAGCGTGCACGCGAGGCGGATTGTTACGTCCGCTGGCGGCTGCGCGCAACCTGACCACCCAACTGGACACCGACCAGCCCCCCAAACGGGACGACCCGGGGCCCCCGCAGCAGGGGTTCGCGAACGCCCCGCTCGTGACCATGATCTTCGTGAACCCTGCTCACGGAGGTCCCATGGGACTCGGCCGCGATCTGAAGCGCACCTTCCGCCAGCCCCACACGGTGGACCAGGATCACCCCATGCGCCCTCGCGCGCGCCGGATGCGGGTGGCCGCCTTCGTCACGGCCATCGTGCTCGTGCTGCTCGGCCTCGGCGTGCCCCTGGCCTGGTGGGCCACCGGCGCCCTCCTGCAGGGCTGACCGGCCGTTGCATTGCAAGGCAGCGCCCCGACCCATACTGCAACATATCGGTGCGGCGAAGCCGACCATCCCGAGCGCTCCGACGAAGCGCCCGCGCGGCCCCCACCGACCATCCCGACTCCCTGGAGGACCCATGCAGGTCCGCGACATCATGACCTCGGATCCCATCACCCTGCCCGGCACCGCCAGCGCCGCCCAGGCCGCGGCCGCCATGCGCGACCACGACATTGGCAGCATCCTGGTCAACGGCGACGATGGCCGCCTCGTCGGCATCGTGACGGATCGCGATCTGGCCGTTCGCTGCATGGCCGACGGGCACGATCCCGCCCTCATGAAGGTGAACCAGCTCTGCACCACCGATCCCGCCACCCTCGATCCGAGCCACTCGGTCGAGGAAGCCATCCGGACCATGGGCGACAAGCACGTTCGGCGCATGCCGGTGGTGAAGGACCACCGGGCCATCGGCATGGTCAGCCTGGGTGACCTGGCGGCCCATCGCGACCCGGACTCGCTCCTCGGTCAGATCTCGACGGCGCCCGCCAACGCCTGATCGGCGCCCGTCACCCCGTGCGGCCCGGGTCCCATCGTGGGGCCCGGGCCGCCGTGCATCCGGCTCAGGCGGGCCCCTCGCTGGCGGTGGGCTCGACGATCCGGCCGGTGAACAGGATGGCCCCGGTGAGCTCGTCCCGGATGAGGAAGAGGTACGGCCGGTCCACCAGCACCTGCAGGCTGTCCACCGCGGCGGACTCGCGGGTGACCACCGCCGTGGCGGCGGCGGCCTCGGTGCCCTCCTCGTCCATCATGACGTAGGCCTCGTGGTAGACCTCGTCGATGGTGATGCTCCCGTCCGCCAGCATCCCCGAGAAGTCGGCCTGCGCACCGAAGGCGGTGGGCATGCCCAAGCCGGCGAGGACCGGGGCGAGCCGGACCTTGGTGCGGGTCTCCAGCTTGGGCAGCTGCAGCTCCGCCTCCTGGGTGGCCGCGCCGTCCAGGGTGGACGCCAGGCCCTCGGCGGTGAGCCCCGCCTCGAGGGCCGGCAGGCCGTCCGGGTCATCGGGCAGCAGGACCCACAGGCGGAGGTCCGCGTCCTCGCCGTAGGGGATCCCCGCCGCCACGAAGCCGTCCTCGTCGACGAACGCCACGTCGGTGGTCTGGCGCATCATCTCGACCTGGGTGGTGGAGCCGTCGGCCCGGGTGAAGGTCGCCGGACCGGTCTGGGACTTCTCGAAGGCGCTGGCCCAGTCCGCCTTGAAGTAGATGGCGTTCACCAGCACCATCATGGTGGACGCATCGATGGCGCCGCCGGGCAGCAGCTCGGGGATCTTGTCCCGGGTCTGGTCGCTGACCCAGTCGTTGATCTCGGACCGGGTCCCCTCGGGGTCGGATTGAATGTCGGCGAGCACCGTCTCGGCGCCGTAGTCCTCGCGGGTCAGGTCCAGGAAGTCCTGCTCCCAGGGACGATCGTCCTGGCCCCAGATCCGGTTGGCCACGTTGAGGGTGTAGGCGCGGCGGTGATCCCCGGAGAGGTCGCGCAGCAGCGCGCCCAGCGGGCCGTGCCGGTCCGCCTCGGGATCGGCGTGGAGGACGGTCTGCATCTCGGCGAGGGTGTCGCCGCGGGCGCCGGCCATGGTCATGGACAGGGCCGCGTTCATGGAGAAGGGGGAGAGGAAGGTGTTCTCCTCGCCGTCCGGGTCGATGGCGCGCATCATGTCGAGGGTGAAGGCGTTGTTCTCGGCGGCGATCCGGGCCACGTCGGGATCCGCGTCGGTGACCTCGCGCGGCGTGGGGCCGCAGGCGACGAGGCCGGCGAGGCACAGGGGGAGCAGGGAACGCATGGGACCTCCGGGGGATGACAGGGATGTCGTGGTCGGACGGGGGTGCGGGGGGCGTCGGGGCCGTGGAGTGGGCGCTCGGGCTCCCCGTCGCCCCGGAGTTTTGCAAGCTGCGTGCCAGGTGACTTCGGGCCGTGAACGGAGCCGTCCGCCCGCCCCTCAGAACCGGACGGTGAAGCCGCCCGAGCCCATCCCGAAGCGGGGCCCTCGGGTGGCCACGGCCGGGTCGTCGGAGCGCTGGGCCTGGTTCCAGCCGTGGACCACCAGGCCCACACCGCCGCCCACCAGGGCCGCTCCCACCCCGGCCGAGACCGCGAAGGCCGTGCGCTGTCCGGGACGATCCCGCCAGGGGTTGGCGCCAGCGAGGCGGATGGCGCCCCACGCCCCCAGCACGGCACCACCGGTGGTGATCACCAGGCCGGCGATCTGGGTGCGGGCGCCGGGGATGTCGGCCAGGCGCGGGCTGATCCGCGCCGGCGGGGCGGGCGGGACCAGCGGGGGCGGCTCGGGGCGGGACAGGTCGGCCCGGAAGACCCGGTCGGGCTCCACCAAGGAGCGCTGGAGGAGGGCGGGAAGCGCCCCGGCCTCGAGCACGGGGGCCAGGCTCTCGACCAGCAGGTGGCGGTAGAGGGCGTCGGTGGGCGTGGGGCTGTTGAGCTCGGCATCGCCTACGCCGTAGCGCCGCAGGGCCACCACCCCCTCGCGGGTGTCGAAGACGTCCCACTGCACCCGCCATCGGCACCCGGTCCACACCGAGGTGCGCTCGCAGACCTGGTCCACCACCACGCCGTTGAGGCGGAAGCGGGTGTCGTCGACGGGCGCCAGACCATGACCCTCGAGGCGGCGCTCCAGGGCCTCGCGCAGGGGCTCCACCGGCCCCACCGGGGTGGCCGAGGGCCCGGCGTGCACCACGGAGCCCAGGGCCACGGTGGTGGGGAGGGGGGTGAGGGCCCCCTGGGGCGAGGCATCGGCGGGGGCGGCGCCGGCGAGCAGGGCCAGCATCCAGACGATCATCGCGCTCCCGGGAAGACATGGCGCCCATCCGCGACGGCGAGGCCCCGCTGGAAGGGCAGGGCCGCGGAGCGCTCCGGATCGGCCTCGGGGCCGGCGGCCCGGATCTCGCCGGGCAGCGGGAACCAGCGCAGCGACTCGAAGTCGGAGGTGCGGGGCGGGTCGACGGCCACGTCGGGGTTCTCCAGGAGGTCGTCCAGGATGGCGCGCGCCTCGCGCAGGTAGTGCTCCACCCGCCAGGGCGGCTCGGTGGCGTGCCGGGCCGGCCAGGACATGCGACCGCCGCGGTAGCTGATGTCGTGGAGCCGCGCTCGCGGGTGGGCGGCCCCGCGCAGGTGGCGCCACTGCCCGGTACCGGGCTCGAAGTGGTAGTCGGTGAGGAAGCGCCAGCCGTGCTCGGCGACGAAGCGCACCGCCTGCAGGATGAAGCTGAAGGTCAGCTCGTCCAGGAAGTAGTTGAAGTTGACCCGGACCCAGCCCGGCTTGATGCCCTCGCAGCCCTCCAGGATGGCGCGCTCGAAGGCCTTGGAGCGGTCGAGGTCGATGCCCAGGAGCCGGTGGCCGTAGGGCCCCGCGCACGAGCAGCCCCCGCGAGACTGGATGCCGAACAGGTCGTTGAGCAAGCTGACCACGAAGTTGTGGTGCAGGTAGCCCCCGCCGTGCCGCACCATGAAGCTCACGATGGACAGGCGCCAGAGCGAAGGGTTGCCGAGGATGTGCAGACGGGGGTGGGCCGACCAGGCCTCGATGGCCCGTCGGGTGAAGGCGCGCTCGCGCTCCTCGATGGCCTCGTGCCCCACGGCCTCCTTGAGCTGGAACACCAGCCCCGCCCGGATGGAGCCCAGGATGTCCGGGGTGCCGCCCTCCTCGCGGTGCTCCACGGCCTCCAGGTAGCGGTGCTCCTGGGGGTTGACGTAGGAGACGGTGCCCCCGCCCGGGACGGCGGGCACGCGGTTCTGGAAGAGGTGGCGCTTGGCCACCAGGATGCCGGGGGTGCCAGGACCCCCGATGAACTTGTGCGGCGAGAGGAAGACGGCGTCCTTGTAGGCCAGGTGCCCCTCGGGCCCCTCGCCCCGCAGGTTCATCTCGATGCGCACGTAGGGAGCCGCCGCGGCGAAGTCCCAGAAGGACAGGGCGCCGTGGCGATGCAGGAGCATGGCGATGGCGTCGGTCTTGCTGCCGATCCCGGTCACGTTGGAGGCCGCCGAGAAGCTGCCGATCTTGAGCGGGCGATCCGCGTGGCGCTGGAGCTCGGCCTCGAGGGTGGCCAGGCAGATCCGGCCGTCGGCGTCCTCGGGGATCTCCACCACCGTGGCGAGGGATTCACGCCAGGGAAGCTCGTTGCTGTGATGCTCGTACGGGCCGATGAAGACCACCGGCCGCGCCGAGGGGGGGATGCGCTCCGAAAGGGCGTGCCTCTCGTCCAGCTCGGCGGGCAGCCGGATCCCCAGGCAGGTGACGAGCTTGTCGATGGCGCCGGTGGCCCCGGAGCCGCAGAAGAGCACCACGTCGTCCGGCCCGCCGCCCACCGCCTGGTGGATGATCCGCCGGGCGTCCTCCCGCAGCGCGGTGGTCTGCCGGCCCGTGCCGGAGGCCTCGGTGTGGGTGTTGGCGTAGAGCGGCATGGCCTCGGTGCGCAGGTAGTCCTCGATGAAGGAGAGGGACCGGCCCGACGCGGTGTAGTCGGCATAGGTGACGCGCCGGGGGCCGTAGGGACCCTCCAGGACCTCGTCCGCCCCGATGATGGACTCGCGGATGGTCTCGATCAGCCGCTCCGTGTCGGTCGCCATGCCGTCCTCCAGGGACGGACCGGATCGTAGCCGATCCCACGATGGCCGTCGCCGGCCGATGGACGACACCCGGGGTCCCGAGGGCTACGGAACCATGCCCCGGAGGCCCCCATGCGTCTCGCCCTGCCCGTCCTGGCCCTGCTGACCCTCCCCGCCCTGGCCGGCGGCGACATGGACATCCGCCGCGGGGGCTCGGCCTGGGCCCGGCTCGAGGCCGACGGCGACGTCTACCTGGGCGGCTCCCGCAAGGGCCGCATCGAGGACGACGGCGACATCTACGTGGGCGGCTCCCGCAAGGGCCGCATCGAGGAGGACGGCGACTACTACCTGGGCGGCAGCCGGGTCGGTCGCATTGAGGACGACGGCGACATCTACGTCCGTGGGAGCCGCATCGGCCGCATCGAGAAGGACGGCGACATCTACCGCGGCGGGTCCCGCTGGGGCCAGGCCGAGGATGGCTGCTGCACGAGCCCGGCCCAGCTGCGCCGGGTCGGGGCCGTGATCCTCACCTTCGCAGGCGACTTCCGCTAGCCTTTTGTGCCGGGCGGGGCAGACCGCCCGGAGGGATCACGCGGTCCGGCGACGCCGGGCCACGAGGCCCACGAGGCCTAGCAGACCCAGGGCCAGGGCGCTGCCGCCCGGGGTGGTGGTGGCGCAGCCGCAGCCGCTGCCCGGCTGCTCGACCAGCCCGTCCCCATTGCCCACGTCATTGCTGTCGCCGTTGCCCTCGTCGTCCGAGGGGGGCTCGACCCCGGCGCCCACCATGGGGATCTCGATCTCGGGCTCGACCGGATCGTTGGTGGTCAGGATGAGGGTACCGGTGAAGCTGCCGATGTCCGGGGGCAGGAAGTCGAGGGTGAGGGTCTGGGAGGTGGGGCCGGCCTCGTTGGTGCGGGGCAGCAGCAGGGTCCCCTCGGCGAGGGCGAAGGCGTCGCCCTCGACGCGGGCCTGGCCGGTGAGCTCCACATCGCCCAGGTTCTCGACGATGAACTCGCGGGTGGAGGCATCGCCCACCACCACCTGGCCGAAGTCCAGGGTCCGGGCGCCGGGGACCACCGCCGGCAGGTCGTGGGAGACCTGGGAGGGGGCGGAGACCAGCGGCACGGGCTGGTCGTTGAAGAGGTCGACCGTGAAGGGGTACTCGAGGGGCCCGAAGTAGGAGGAGCCGATGTCCACCCGGACGCTGGGGGTCAGGGTGATGCCGGCGCTGCTCTGGACCTCGCCGAGCCAGGTGGCCATGAAGTCCACGAAGCCGTCGTTCACGCCCGGCGGGCTGACCATGTTCACCGAGGCCGGCGAGGTGGCCACCCCGTCGCCCGACTCGATGCCGAGCGCGGTGACGTCGACCGTGGCCGAGGGCTTGGCGGTGCCCCCGATGGTCACGTAGATGTCGTTGTCCTCGGAGATGGTGATGGTCTCGGAGAAGGCCACCAGGTCGGCGCCGTCGGCCCGCAGGAGGGCGGTGGCGCCCTGGCGGGTGTCCTCGAGGAGGATGGAGCGCAGCTCGAAGGTCTGCGACCAGTCGAGGCCCTCCTCCCAGAGGGTGGCGCCGAAGCGGGTGCCCCCGAAGTTGACCTCACCCACGAGCTTGACGGTGAAGTCGTTGTCCAGGGTGATGGTGCCGCCGGGCTCGGAGATCTGGTCCCAGCGGTTCTCGAGGGTCTCGGGCCAGTCCAGGTCGGAGCGGCCGTCCATCACGAAGGAGAGGACGCTGGTGAAGTCGGCGGTCGCCTTGACGGAGAGGGTCTCGTCGAAGAGGTCGAAGCCGAACTCCTGCTCGACCCCGTCGAAGAGCGCGCGCTCCCCGGTGAAGGTGACGATCTCGCTGTTGGACTGACCGGGCTCCTGGGCGCCGGCGAGGGTGGGCAGCGCCAGGGCGGCCAGGACGAGAGCGGTGCGGGACATGAGACCTCCGAAGGGACATAGAGAAAAGGCGCCCCCAGAGGGGGGCCCCGGAGCGCGGGGCCCATACACCGCCCCCCCGGCGCTTGCAAGAATCGGGTGAGGCCACCGGGCGCGAATTTCCGGTGACAGCCCCAGAGGCACCCTCCAACGCCGGGACCCTCCCTCAGGCCAGCCGGGTGAACCGCTGGATGTCCGGGGCACCCAGGACGTGGGGCACGATGGCGCGGAGGGCCGCCTCGATGTGGGGGCTGTCCAGGTGGGCCTCCAGGCTCTCCGCATCCTCCCAGCTCTCGATGAAGGTGAAGACCTGCGGATCCGCGCCCTGGTGCAGATCGTAGAAGTGGCAGCCCGGCTCGGCGCGGGTGGGGGCCAGCAGCCCCTCCAGGATGGAGCGCAGCGCGTCCTCGTGGCCGGGACGGGCGGTGACGTGGGCGACGACGCGGACCATGGAGCCTCCAGGCCCGCGAGGCTAGCCGACCGGACGCCGTCCCCCCACGGCGATTACACCCCCCGGCCGACCGGGAGACGCCATGCACCTGCTCCACGCCGACGGGGTCGAGAAGGCCTTCGGCGATCGCGCCATCCTGAAGGGCTGCGATCTGGCCGTGGGTCCGGGCGATCGCGTCGGCCTCGTGGGCGTCAACGGCAGCGGCAAGTCCACCCTGCTCCGGATCCTGGCCGGCGAGGAGGCCCCGGATCTGGGGACGGTGACCGTTCACGGGCGCCGGGTCCTGCTGGCCCAGGAGCCCCACCTGCCCTTCGCCACGGTGGGCGAGGCCGCCGACGACGCGCTGGCCTGGCACGACGCCCTGATGGCCGACTACCAGGCGGCTCTCGAGGCCGGCGACATGCAGACCGCCGGGCGGCTGCAGGGGCGCCTGGACCTGGTGGGCTGGGAGCGCGGGCACGAGGTCGACGCCATGCTGGACCGGCTCGACTGCCCGCCCCGCGACGCGCCCATCGGGCGGCTCTCGGGCGGCGAGCGACGGCGGGTGGCGCTGGCCCGGGCCCTGCTGGCCCGCCCCGAGGTGCTCCTCCTGGACGAGCCCACCAACCACCTGGACGCCGAGACCATCGAGTGGCTCCAGGCCCGACTCCAGGGCCACGACGGCGCGCTGATCCTGGTCACCCACGACCGCTACCTCCTGGAGGCCGTCGCCGACCGCATCGTCGAGGTGGAGCACGGCGTGACCGTCGCCTATGACGGCAGCTACGCCGACTACCTGGTGGCCCGGGCCGAGCGCCACGCCCGCCTCCGCCAGACCGAGGACCGCCGCCTGGCCATGCTCCGGCGGGAGGCCGCCTGGGCCGCCCGCTCCCCGGCGGCGCGCTCCACGAAGCAGAAGGCGCGGCTGCAGCGCCTCGACGCCCTGCGCACCGGCGCTGGCCCGGTCCCCGAGGATCGGGCCTTCGACCTGGACCTCTCCACGGGCCTCCAGACCGGCCGGGCGGTGCTCGAGCTGCACGGCCTCGACAAGGCCTACGGCGACCGGGTCCTCCTCGACGGCCTGGACCTGAACCTGCTGGCCGGGGAGCGCCTGGGCGTGCTGGGCCCCAACGGCGCGGGCAAGTCCACCCTGCTGCGCATCCTGGCCGGGGCCGAGCCGGCCGATGCGGGCGTGGTCCACAAGGCCCCCCGGTTCCGGGTGGCGGTCCTCGATCAGCACCGCACGGGCCTCGACGAGGAGGACACGGTCTTCGAGGCCGCCGGGCAGGGCAACGACCACGTGATGGTGGGCGACCGACCGGTCCACGTGGCCGGCTTCCTGGCGCGCTTCCTCTTCCCCCGGGCCATGCTCGACCAGCGGGTGGCCACCCTCTCGGGGGGCGAGCGGGCCCGGTTGCTCATGGCGCGCCTGCTCCTCGCCGGCTGCAACCTGCTGCTCCTCGACGAGCCCACGAACGACCTGGACCTCCAGACCCTCCGGGTCCTGGAGGAGGCCCTGCTCTCCTTCGACGGCGCCTGCGTGGTGGTGACCCACGACCGCGCCTTCCTGGACCGGGTCTGCACCCGGGTGCTGGCCTTCCACGGGGACGGCGAGGTGGTGTCGTATCAGGACCGGCAGCAGTACCGTCGTGAAGTGGAGCGGCGCCGGGCAGCGGCGTCGACCCCCGTGGACCCCGACAAGCACGCCGCCCGAGAGGCCCACGAGGCGCGCAAGCAGGCGAAGCGCCAGGACCGGCTCTCCTACGCCGAGGCCCGGGAGCTGAAGGCGCTGCCCGCCCGCATCGAGGCGCTCGAGGACGAGCTGGCCGAGCTCGAGGCCACGCTGGCCGATCCCGCGACCTGGACCGAGCGGGCCGACGAGGCGCCGGCGCTGGCAGCCCGGACCCAGGCGCTCCCCGACGAGATCGAGGCCCTCTACACCCGCTGGGAGACCCTGGGGGAGAAGGAGGGCTGATCCGACGAGGCCGGGGCCCCCCGGTCGCCCCGGTGACACCGGGCGTTGTGCGCCGGCCGGGTCCGGCCCTCCAAGCTATGCCCATGCCGTGCGCGAGGGCCTCCCCTGCGCCATCGAGCCCCGGATCCCGCATGTTCAGGTACCGCGCCGACATCCTCCCCGTGAGCCTCATCGTGGCCAGCTTCCTGGCCGACGTGGTGGTGTTCTTCGTCGCCCCCCTGTGGGTGGCGCTGCCCTGGGCGGTGGCGGGCCTGCTGCCGAAGGCCTGCATCTGCGCCTGGAACCACCACCACCAGCACGTGGCCACCTTCCGGGGCAAGTACCTGAACCGCGCCCTCGAGGTGATCTACGGCCTGCAGACGGGCGCCCTCCCCCTGGCGTGGGAGCTTCACCACAACGCCGGTCACCACGTGAACTACCTGGACCAGACCCGGGACGAGTCCCGCTGGAAGACCCTGTCGGGCCGCACCATGGGCTGGCTCGAGTACAGCGTGAGCGTCTGGGCCACCGCCTACCCCCGCATCTGGGCCAAGGCCCGGCAGGCCCACCCGGTCAAGCGCCAGCAGTTCGTGCTGTGGGCCCTCATCACCGGCCTGGTGGTGGCGGCCTTCCTGGTCTGGAACCCGCTCAATGCCCTGGCGCTCTTCGTCATGCCCATGGTGGTGGGCCTGTACGTGACCGCCTGGCACACCTACTACCACCACGCCGGCCTGGACACGGACGACGCCTACGCCGCGAGCTGGAACATCATCCACACCGGCTACAACGTGCTCACCGGCAACCTCGGCTACCACACCGCCCACCACGTGCGCTGCACCGTGCACTGGTCCGAGCTGCCCGCCTTCCACGACAGCATCGCCCACCGCATCCCGGCGCGGCTCTACCGTCGCCCGTGCTTCCCCTTCACCTTGCTGGGTCGGGCCTGGTACCCGGAGGGCCACCCGCGCTCCCGGAGCGCCGCCCCGGTGGCCGCCAAGTAGCCCGTAGCCCTCAGTCGACCGGGTCCCGGACGGTCAGGCTCCAGCCCCGTCGGGGCCGGCGCAGGCCCAGGGCCGCCCACGCCGCGTTGCGCTCGACGAAGTCCTGGAAGTCCTCGCCCACCGCGCCCGCGTCCTCGGCGGCCCAGAGGGCGTCGAGGGGCTGGCGCACCACCATCCGCAGGGCGTGCCCGCCCGCCCGCGCGACCACCTCGACGACGGCGGTGGGCGCTGCCCCGCGCAGCTCCTCCGCCACGTGGTCCGAGGCCTCGAGCCGGTTGAGGTCGTAGCCCTCCCCGGCAGCCTCGAGGGCGGCGCGCTCGGCCGCCACCGCCGGGAGCGGCACCTCGGCGAGGGGACGGTCGGGCCAGGCCTCGGCGGCCAGGGTGATGGTGGTCCCGGACGCCAGCGTCAGGTGGGTCCCATCCGCCGCGTCCTCCCGGGACCGGACGTGGGGTCGCCCGGCCCCCGGCACCGCCTCGACGGCCGCCACCAGCCGACGCACGGCCTCCGACAGGTCAGTCGTCGACACCGTCCACCTTGTTGCAGGCTCCGTCGTCACCCAGCGCGCAGGCACGCTCCCAGGCGGCCCGGACCGCGTCCTCGTCCCCCCGCGCCTCGAGGATCCGCGCCCAGTCGATGCAGGCATTGGCGGCCCCGGCCTGGCAGCCCCGGGCCATCCACCGCTCCTTGGCCGCGTCGTCCCGGGGGCCGAAGCGCCCCTCGCCGTAGGCCACCGCCAGCGCCAGGCAGGCCTGGCCCTCGCCCATCTCGCAGCCGCGCTCCCACAGGCTGCGCGCCTTGTCCAGGTCCTTCTCGACCAGGGTGCCCTCGGCGCGCTGCTCGCCGGCCTTCCAGCAGGCGTGGCCCGCGCCGTCGCCGCCCCGCTGGCAGTGGGCCTCGAGGGTGCTGCCCCCGAACCAGGTACAGCCGACGAGCGGGACACAGCCGACGAGCAGGAGCAGGGACCAGGCGCGCACGAGACCTCCGAGGGTTCACGCCCGGGCGCATAGCCGGTCGCCGGGCCCCCGGGCCGCCGCGTCGAGGGCAGGGACGCGCCTTCACGGTCGGCGCTCCAAGGTGTACGCTCGTGCGGTGCCCCGGAGGCCCCGTGCCTGTCGACATCGAGCTGGATCGTCTGGAGGTGGCCTTCGGGGTGGACGTGCTGCGGCGCGTGGCCGCCGCCGACGGGCACACCGACGCCACCGAGCTCGACGCCCTGGAGCGCGCCTGGCCCGACGGCCGGCTTCGGACCCTGGGCTTCCTGGACGACGACGGCCTCACCCGGGCCTGGGCCCAGGCCGCCGCCGAGGCCCGCAACGTCCTCCCCGACCGCCTCCCCCGCGCCCGCAAGCTCATGCTGCTGGGCTTCTTCCACACCGTCGCCCTGGCCGATGGCGCCCTCCACCCTCGGGAGGTCCAGGAGATCCACCTGGCCGCCACCACCCTCGGGGTGAGCGTGGACGAGCTGGGTCAGCACCTGGATCGCCTCACCGGCGTCGAGGGCGAGGCCCCACCCCGACGGCGCCGATGAGGTCCCGCCCGCTCCCCTGGATCGCCGCGACCGCCCTGTCGCTCGTCGGCTGCGGCGGCGGAGGCGCCGAGGTGGCGGTCGAGGACCTGCAGATCGCCGCCTGCGACCAGGCCGATCCGCCGCCCGCCGAGGTGCTGCTCCTCACCGCCGAAGCGGGCGCCATCGCGGTCTCCCACCGGGCCTTCCCGGCCAACTGCTGCGCCGATCCGTGGCCCCGGGCCCGCGAGGATCGGGACGCCACCGGCGCCGACGGCGCCTCGGTGGTGGTGGTGGAGTACCTCGAGGCCGGCGAGCCCTGCGACTGCACCTGCCCGGCCGACCTCACCTACACCCTGGTGGGCCTGCCGGCGGGCGTCTGGCAGGTGGAGGTGGGGACCCACGCGACGGTGATCCGCGTCCCCTGATCAGCCGGCCCCTTCGCGCTCCGGGTCCCAGGCGGGCAGCCAGACCTCGAAGCAGGCCCCGGGGGCCACGTCGGGCAGGTAGCGGAGATGGCCCTCGTGGGCGCGGACCAGGGCGGCGGTGGTGGCGAGCCCCAGGCCGCGCCGGGCGCCCTTGGTGGACGCCAGCGGACGGAACAGGCGGGTCTGGAGCGCCTCGGGGACGCCGGGACCGTCGTCCTCGACCCGGATGGCCACGCCGGGCCGCCCATACCGCTCCTCGGCGCGCGCGCGGATCCAGACCTGCCCCCGGTGCTCCGCCACCGCTTCGGCCGCGTTGAGGACCAGGTTGCCCAGGGCGCGGCCCACCTGGAGGACCACGCCCTGGACCGGCGGGAGGTCCGGGGCCAGATCGAGCTCGAAGGGCGTGTCGGGCGGGAAGGCCGGGTCGAAGAGCTCGAGGCCCAGCCGGACCAGCCGGGGCAGCTCCACCGGGACCACCCGGCGGGCGCTGGGCGTCGCGAAGGCCGAGAGCTCGCGGGAGAGGGCCTCGGCGGCGTCGATGGAGCGGTCCATCCGGGCCAGGTGGCGCTCGGGCGAGGTGGGCTCGAGACGGACGAGCTCCACCCCGGTTCGGAGCACGTTGAGGAGGTTGTTCATGTCGTGGGCGATGCCCGCCGCCAGCGCGGCCAGATCCTCCTGGCGCCCCGACTCCTCGAGGATCCGCCGCATGCCCTCGACGCGTTCCACCGCCGCCTGTCGGCGCACCGCCCCACCCACCACCGCCGCGAGGTTGGTGAGGCAGGCCCGGATCCCCCGCCCATAGGGCTCCCGGCGACCGCGGGCCCGGGCGAACACCACCACCCCCCAGATGCCCCGCTCGCCCCACACGGGGACCACCAAGGCCGACTCATGGTGGGCCCGGTCCAGCATGGCCGCCACCAGCGGCGGGGCCGTCCCGCGCCACAGCTCGAGGCAGGCCCCCTCGCGGAGGGGCAGCTCCGCCAGGCCACCGATGGGCAGCTCCACCCGGTCCGGGGCGTCGGCGTGTCCGGTCCGCCACCGGGCGGTGACCCGGTAGGCGCGCGGCTGCTGGCCCGGCGCCGGATGCCCCTCGGCGGCCCAGACCTCCACCGCCTCGAAGCCCAGGCTCTCCCCCACCAGCCCCAGGGCCTCCGCCACCCGCTCCCGATCGGGCACGTCGGCGAGCAGGTGCCGCGAGGCGTCGGTGACGGCCTCGATGGCCCTGGCCAGCGCGTCCTCGTCGATGGAGACGGCCCCGGGGGGGATGGTGCTGGCGGGGGTGCGGCTCACGGCGCCACCATCGACCATGCCGGCCCAGGCCGCAAGGCCTGCCCCCTCCCCGACGGTGAGGGTTCGTCACCCGGGGTGGCCACCGCGGGCCTGCCGGGGCACCCTCTCCGGGAGACCTGGACACCCGTGCGACTCCTTCCCCTCCTGCTGTGCTGCGCCGGCTGCCTGCCCTCCCTGAGCGGCGAGGCCGGCTTCCCCGTGGGCCGCGCCATGGTGGTGCCCTGCGTGGACGAGAGCGACAATCCCGGCGCCATGCTCATCATCGAGTCGGCCGACGAGTGCTGGCTGTCGACCCCGCCCGAGCGTCCCACCTGCGACCAGCGGCGCGCCCAGCTCGAGCAGAACCCGCCCCAGTGCAATGGCAACCTGGTCATCGGCACGCCGAGCCGCACCACCCTCACCGGCTTCTTCTCGGCCCCCCTCGACCCGTCCAACTTCCTGGCCGCCTCGGCGACCACCATCTACGCCCTGCCCTGCAACCCGGCCGGGCCCCAGGCCACCGACTACCCGGGCTTCGAGGACGCGCTGCAGGTCTACGAGGGCGACGTCCAGGTCATCCGGGAC
>CAZPJM010000048.1:0-22752 GCA_964586865.1 uncultured Enterobacteriaceae bacterium | reverse complement strand
GCGAAACCGGCGTCCTGGACCGGACTCGGTCCCTTTGCATCACAGCCTGCTAGCCGCCGGCGACGCGGGCGGGCGGCCTCGCCAGGGCCATCACCGGCCACCGCTCGTCGCCCTCCGGGCTCGTCGGCGCGCGGCTTCTAGCGCCGGTGCAGGGCCTCCTGCACCCGCCGGGCCGCCTCGGGGAGGCCCAGGCCTGGATCGGCGGCCAGGGCGGGGTCCAGCTCCAGGATCCGGCCCCCCGGGCGGCAGGCGGCGATGGCGTGCAGCAGGTCGTGACCGCACAGGGCCTCCCGGCCCCCCCGAGGGGTGAGGACCACGGGAGGGTCGAGGGCCAGGACCTCCTCGACCGTGTAGCGGGGCCAGCCCTGGTGGCCGGCCCGGGCGGCCAGGTCCCGGATCCCCCCGAGCCTGAGCAGATCGGCGTAGCTGGAGCCGGCGGTGCCGCCGTACAGCGCCCCGCCCGTGAGGGAGAGGTACATGCCGTCCACGTGCTCGTCGGGGGGGACGGCGTCCTCGAGGGCCGCCACCTGGCTCCGGTAGCGATGGGCCAGGCTCCGGGCGCGTCCGGGCACCCGCAGGAGCGCGCCCAGGGCCTCGATGCCCGCGAGGGTCGTCTCGACGCCGCGCATCTGGCCCAGGTCGAAGACGACCACCCCGGCCTCGCGCAGGCGCTCCAGGGCGGCGGCGTCGGCGTAGGCCGAGGCGATGATCAGGTCGGGCTCGAGGATGAGCAGGTCCTCGAGGGCGTCCGAGCTGGCCACGCCGGGCCGCTCGCCCAGGCGCCATCCCCACGGGTGCTGGTCCCGGGTGTAGCGGGTGGCGGCCACCAGACGCTCCGGGGCCACCAGCTCGAGGAGGAGCAGATCGGCCACCGGGTTGAGGGAGACGATCCGAGCCGGTTCGCCGGTGGGGATCTCGACGCCGCGCGCATCCACGACCGTCCCGGCGCCGGGGGCGACGCGCTCCGGGACGGCGGCCTGGGGGGGTGGTCCGTCGGCGGGCAGGCCCACCAGCAGGGCGCCCGCGGTGGACAGCCCCAGGGCCGCGACCAGGGCCCCCGCCTGGAGGGCCTCGCGCCGGGCGCTCATGGCGGATCCCCCGGCAGGCGCCACGCGAGCTGGCCGCCCTCGACCAGCTCCACGCCGTAGACCTGTCGGATGGG
The DNA here is from genome assembly GCA_964586865.1 of uncultured Enterobacteriaceae bacterium. Classification (GTDB taxonomy): domain Bacteria; phylum Myxococcota_A; class UBA796; order UBA796; genus REDI01. The sequence goes on along the minus strand of CAZPJM010000048.1, from coordinate 21,590 downwards.
GTCCGGGGCGATCACCGCCTCGACCGGGCCGGCGGCGTGGACCCGCCCAGCGTCGAGCAGCACCGCCCGGCTGGCGTGCCGGCGGGCCTCGGCCAGGTCGTGCAGCACCACCAGCAGCCCGCAGCCGTCGTCGACCAGCTCGGCCAGGACCCGGTGGAGCTCCAGGGCCTGGCGCACGTCCTGGGCGCTCGTGGGCTCGTCGAGCAGCAGGGTGCGGGCGCCGGTCGCCAGGGCGCGGGCCACCAGGACCCGCTGTTGCTCGCCCCCCGAGAGCTCGGGGAAGGGGCGGGGCGCCAGATCCGCGACCCGGGCCCGCTCCAGGGCCGCCTCCACCGCCCGGTCATCGGCGCGGGATCGGCCGCCGCCATGGGGGAAGCGCCCCAGCCGGACCACCTCCCGCACCGCGAGCCGGGCCTGGAGCCTGGAGCGCTGGGGCACCCAGGCGATGCGGCGCGCCCGCTCCATGCGGGAGAGGGGCGCCAGGTCCTGCCCGTCCAGGGTGATGCGGCCCGTGGCGGGGACCAGCCCCAGCACCGCCTTCAGCAGGGTGGACTTGCCGGCGCCATTGGGCCCCAGCAGGGCGGTGAGGGCCCCCGCCGGCGCCTCCAGGGAGACCTGATGGAGCACCGGGGGGCCGTGCGGGTGGCGGGCCGAGACGCCCTCCAGTCTCAGGTGGGTCATGCGAGCCTCCCGAGCCGGGCCTCGCGGGCCAGGAGGGACAGGAAGACCGGGGCCCCCACGAGCCCGGTGACCACACCGAGGGGCACCACCCCCACCGCAGGGACCAGCCGGGTGAGCACGTCCGCCCAGGTCACGAAGGCCGCCCCGCCCACCGTGGCCGCCAGCAGCAGCGCCCCGTGGCGCACCCCCACGAAGGGGCGGAGGGCGTGGGGCACCACCAGCCCCACGAAGGCGATGTTGCCGCCGATGGCCACGGCGGCGGCGGTGGCGGCGGCGGTCCAGGCGATGATCCACCGCCGGGCCTGCCGCACGTCCACGCCCAGCGAGGCCGCCTCCTCCTCGCCGGACAGCAGGGCGTCCAGGTGGCGCCGCCACCCCCACGCCGCCAGCAGGGAGAGGCCCACCAGGGGGGCCGCCAGGGCCACATGACGCGGTCCCCGGGCCTCGAGGGAGCCCAGGGTGAAGGCCACCACCGCCCGCCCCAGCTCCCAGCGCTCCTGGGCCACGCTCACCAGCAGCCCGCCCACCGAGAGGAAGAGGCTCGACAGGATGAAGCCGGCGAGGAGCACGCTCACGAGCCCGGCCCGCCGCCCGGTGACCGCGAGCAGCAGCGCCAGCGCCCCCAGCGCCCCCACCAGGCAGCCCGCCGGCAGCACCAGCTCGGCCGGGAGCGCCGCCAGGGCCCCCCCCGAGAGGCCCAGCTCGAACGCCACCAGGGCCGCCACCCCGCCCAGGCTGGCCCCGGCCGTCGTCCCCAGGATGGACGGGCTCGCCAGGGGGTTGCGGAACAGGCCCTGCACCATGACCCCCCCCGCCGCCAGCGCCGAGCCAGCCAGGAGGCTGCAGCCCAGCCGCCAGGCCCGGAGCTGGAGCACCGCGGGCCCCAGCTCGGCGTCCGCCAGATCCGCGGCCCCCACCATCAGGCTCGCCGCCGCCCCCGAGAGCACCGCCCCCACGAGCACCCCCCACGCCAGGGCGGCGCGGCTCACGACGGGCTCCGGACGGCGGGGTGCAGCGGTGACCTCCCACAGGTCGGCCCGCCAACGTGGCGCGCCGGACCATCGCGCGCAAGGCCGGCCCCCGCCATCACCACGTCCCGCTACGGTCCTCGACCGGTGTCCGGATCGCCCCGCCCAGGAGGTCCCATGCGCGCCCTCGTCCCCGCCTTCCTGCCCCTCCTCCCCCTCGCCATCGCCTGTGGCGGCGGCTCCCTGGACCCGGTGGACCCCGATCCGGGCGCCCGGGATCTGCCCCTGCTGGAGGCGGAGCGGCTGTGGGGCACCACCTTCTACGGCACCGCCCGCCTCCCGGCGCCGGACAGCGGCACCCGCGTCCAGCTCGATCGGGGGATCGACGCCGGGCTCGGGGCCATGACCCACTATGTGGACTGGGCCGATCTGGAGCCGGCCCCGGGCGTCTACACCCTCGACGGCCTGGAGGAGACCCTGGCGACCCTGCAGGGCGCCGGGCTGGTGCCGGTCGTCAACATCACGGTGGGGGACTCGGCGGGCTACAACCTGCCCGATGGCCTCACGGACGGCGCGGGTGGCCTCGCGGAGGGGGTCGCCCTCGACGACCCCGAGGTGCTGGAGCGCTTCGGGGCCCTCCTGGACCGGGTCGCGCCCCTGGTGGCCGACCACGGCGGCTTCGTGCTGCTGGTCGGTAACGAGATCGAGGAGCGCCTGGATGCCGCCCCCGCCGAGCGGGAGTCCTACCTGGCCTTCGTGGAGGCGGCCCGGGACCGGGTCCGCGCCGCGGCCCCCGGCCTGGCGGTGGGCGTCACCATGACCGGCACCGCGGTCGCCGAGGGCGGCGAGACCTTCCGGCGACTCCGGGCGGTGAGCGATGTGGTCCCCTTCAACCACGCCCCCATTCGCCCCACCGACTTCACCGTCCTGCCCGAGGACGCCATCGCCGCCGACTTCGAGGCCCGACTGGACGCCTATGGGGAGGACCCGGTGATGATCCAGGAGCTGACCTGTCCGGAGGCCGAGAGCATGGGCGCCTCCGAGGCCTGGCAGGCCGCGTGCTTCCGGGCCTTCCTCCGGGTGCTCGCCGACCGGCCCCAGGTCCGCTTCGCCTCGGTGTTCACCTTCGAGGGCTTCGACGACGCCACCTGCACGATCATCCAGGAGGCCCTGTGGGGCGAGGCGGGCGCCGAGCTGCCCCCCGAGCTCGACGCGCGGATTCGCGACTACTTCTGCGCCCTGTCGGTGGTGGCCCCCGACGGTCGACCCCGGCCGGCGTGGGACGTGCTGGTGGAGGGGATCGCCCGGGAGTGAGCCGAGGTGACGGCGCCGTGACCCTCGGAGGCTGCCGCCGCGAAGCTGCGCCCGGGGCGTGGGGAGCGGACCCGGGGGGCGGTGCCGGTCGCCCCGCCGCGGTAGGGCCTCCGGGGAGGTCCGGTGCCCGAGCGCTTCATCGTCATCGGCGACATCCACGGCTGTCTCGACGCGCTGGACACCCTCCTGGAGCGGGTGGGCTTCGGGGCGGGGGACCGGCTGGTCCCGCTGGGCGACCTGGTGGACAAGGGGCCCCACGGCCCCGAGGTGGTGGCCCGGCTGCGGGGCCTGGTCGAGGCGGGGCACGACGTGGTCCCGGTCCGAGGCAACCACGACGACCGGATGCTCCGCTGGCTGGCCCACGCCCGGTCGGGTCGGAACCCCATGGTCGACGCGGATGGCGAGCTCACGGCCCAGGCCGCCCGCCTCACCCCCGAGGACGAGGCCTTCCTCCGGGGCAGCGTGCTCCACCATGCGCTGCCCGGCACGGGCTTCCTGGCCGTGCACGCGGGGATCCCGCCGAGCCTGCGCCGCCTGCCGCCGGTGGACGTGGACGGGGCCTCGAGCCGGATCCGCAAGCAGGCCGGGGTGGTCATGCGGGTCCGCCGGGTGGACGAGGCCGGTCACATGGTCCGGTTGGCCGCCACCCGCCCCGAGCACCCCTTCTGGGCCGACCGCTACGACGGTCGCTTCGGGCACGTGCTGTTCGGACACCGTGCCTGGGACCGGCCCGGGCCGGCCCGCTTCGCCCACGCCACCGGCCTGGACCTGGGGGCGGTGCACGGCAACCGGCTGGCGGCGGCGTTGGTGCCGGCCGGCGCCCGCGACGCCGAGGAGCTGGACGTGGTCATGGTGGAGCAGCCCATCCCCCACCATCCCTGGGGGCCACCCCCGGTCTGACCGGGCCTCAGGGCCCGCCGAAGGTCCAGTCCTCGCCATCGGCCACGTCCAGCACCCGCACCGTGGGATCGCCCCCCCAGCACGCCGCCCAGACCCGCCCGCCGGCCACCGTCACCCCGTTCAGGCTCCAGCAGCGCGGCAGATCCTTCACCCAGCGGGTGGCCCCATCCTCGGCGTCGAGCAGGGCGATCCGCGTCCGGTTGTCGGCCCGCCCGGCGAGCATGACGACGCCCTCGGCGACCTCGAAGGCCTCGAGATCGGGCTCCGGAACCCGCTCGCCCTCCTCGGCGGGCAGGGGCCAGGGGGCCCTCCAGCGCTCCTCCAGGGTGGCGGCGTCGAAGCCCATGACCACCGGCGCCGGGGGGCCCGAGCTGGGCTCGAGGATGGCCGCCCCATCTCCCGCGGCCGGATCGCGGAGGGCCTGGAGGATCCGGTGGCGGGCCACCGAGAAGCCCGGGCCGCGTCGGCGGCGCCGATCCATCAGGTCTTCGGAGGCCTGCTCGCCCGTGTCCGTGGTGTTCCAGGGGGGACGCCGCTCCCGGCAGTGCAGCGGCCGTCGGGACCAGGAGGGCACGCCGGTGGTCCGGGCCGTCCCGGTGGATGCATCCACGATCATCTGGTCGTCCACCATCACCTGGGTGCCATCCGGCGTCAGGCGACACAGGCGCGCCCAGGGCTGGTTCTCGGAGAGCTGGTGCTGGGCGATCCGCTTGCCTGTGGCCAGCTCGAGCACCGAGACCACCCCCCACGGCTCCTGCACCACCACCCGATCCCCCGTCACCACCAGGCCCACCTGCCGCGTGGCCGGGCCGGCGAGGGGTCCCACCTCCCACAGGGGCTCCCCGTCCCGGCCGCTGAACGCCCCCACGTAGGCGGGGACGTCATCGTCGGGCGGGGCCTTGCGGAAGGGTCCGAGGAGGTCGGCGATGCCGTCACCGTTCACGTCGGCCACCGCGGGGACGGCGTACTGGTCGGACCAGGCCAGCCCGGCGGTGGGCCGTCGGGACGGGGTGCCGCCTTCCCGGGGGGGCGCGGCGGTGCTGGGATCGGCGCTGGTCGCGGCGGGCGGCTCGGGGCGGCGTCGCAGGGCCTCCCGGGCCTGCCAGAGGGGTCGGGAGACGCCGATCACGGCCGAGCCGCAGCCCACGAAGAGGGGCACGAAGACGCTGCCCAGCACCGAGATCAGGACGAAGCCGATCAGGACGGACACGAAGAGGCCCGCGCGGCCGGAGCGCGCCGCCTCCGCCTCCTCGACCCTGATCCGCATCCGGGGCTCCTGACCGGGCGCGTCGGCGGGTTGGGACGTCTGGCCGGGCCGATCCACCCCCAGCACCGTGTGGCAGTAGGGGCACTCCACCTGCCTGGCCGTGTCGGGGATGGGCGGCAGGGGGGCGCTGCAGCTCGGGCAGGCGATGCGGGTGAGCTTCGGCATGGACGTCCCGGGGTCCGCTCGGGGGCCGCCGGGACCCTATCAGGCCGCCAGGCGTCCCGGCGGCCGCTTGGGGCGGGCGCTGCGAGGGTCGGGACGCGCGACCGGGCCGGGGTCCTCGTCCACGTACGCCACCACGTCATCCGCCAGATCCCACAGGCCCTCGACATGGCCGTGCAAGCTGTCCACCAGCCGCTCCTGGACGTGGGAGAGGCCGGCGAGGCGCAGCCCCTGGAGGTTGACGTGCATCCGACGCAGGGTGTCCTGGGTGGCCTCGCCGAAGGACGCGAGCAGGCGCGCCTGGGCCAGGGTGAGCTCGTCCTGGTCGCTCCCGTCGGCCGGAAGGGGCCGCTCGAGGCCTCGGGGCAGGGCCGGCGCGGCCTCGTCGGGGCCCTCGCCCCGCTCGAGGGCGTCCCGGAGGGTCCAGACCTCGTCCATCAGGGAGGCGGCCTTGGTGGAGATGGCCTCGGCGGTCGCGCGGTGGGCGGCCACCACCGCCGCGATCCACCCGCCGGCCGGCCCCAGCAGGGCGGGCACGACCAGGGTGGCGAGCACGGCGGGGGGGGGCGAAGCCAGGGTCATGGGAGCGCCGGCGAGGGCCTCGGCGGCGAGCACCAGGGCCGGGATCAGGCCGCCGGCGAGGGCACCGACGGCCAGGCCGACCGCGGCGGCGTCCACATGGCGGGTGGCTTCGGGGGGCACGGCGCGGAAGGGTCGGAAGGGGGTCTGCATGGGGGGGCCTCCATGGGCGGCCCCTCGACACATCCCCGCCCCGGGTTGAATCGCCCGGGCGGGCTGGACGGCTACTGGATGGCCTGGAGCTCGACCACGAAGAGCAGGTCCGCGAAGGAGGGGATCTTGCCCCGCTCCTGGGCGCCGTAGGCCATGTAGGCGGGGATGTGCAGCACCCGCTGCTCGCCCACCTGCATCCCGCGCACCCCCTTGTCCCAGCCCAGGATCACCTGCCCCTGCCCCAGGGTGAAGGAGAAGGGCTCGGCTCGGGACAGGCTGGAGTCGAAGCGGACCCCGCTGTCGGCCACCCACCCGGTGTACTCGACCACCACGATCTGGCCCTTCTCGGCGCGGGGCCCCTCGCCCTCGCGCAGGACGGCCACCTTCATGCCGTTGGGCCGCGTCTCCCAGGCATCCTCGGGCGCCTCGGGCGGATCCTCGGGCGGGCTGCGGTCGGACGTCTTGTCCGCGGCCTGGGCGACCCGCTCCACCTGCACGAACAGGGGCTGGACCTCGGCCTCGGGGGTGTCGGGATCGGTGGCGGCCAGCCGGGCCGGGATGTCCAGGTAGCGGACGCCCCCGGCCTCGAGGCCCACCAGGCCCAGGTCGATGCCGTCCACGAAGGTCCCGTCCCCCAGGGTCACCGCGACGGGCCCGCCGACATCGGCGCTGTGGTAGATGAGGTCGCCGCTGTGGGTCCAGACGGTCATCTGCACCTTCGCCTCGTCCCCCACGGCGAGGGGATCGCCGCTGCCGGCCACCAGGTCCACGTAGCGGAGGCCCTCCGGGCCCTCGACCCACGCCTCGTCGGGCGGGGTCGGGCGCTCGGGCGGGGCGGCCAGGGCCGGGGTCAGGCCCAGGAACGCCAGCAGGGCGAGGGAGCGGCGCACGGACACCTCCAGCGGGCGCGCTACCCCACACGACCCGGGGTGGCCACCGGACCGTCCCTCCGGACGGTCACGGCCTGTCCCGGGCGTGGGGTCAGTCGATGTCCTCGGCCATCTCCTCCAGGTCGTCGGCATCCATGGAGCCGAAGGCCAGGGTGGAGAAGCCGAGCAGCACGAGCAGGGAGATCACCAGCTTGCGGGTCATCCTTCCTCCGGGGTCGCGGGGTCTGCCGGAGCCGTAGCCCGAACGGAGGGGGGCGTCTCGGCTCCCTCGGTCGACGTGCCTCGGCACGCCTTCCCTCGGTCGCTCGTCGAGAACCGCGCTCACGACGGCATCTCGCCGGCTCGCGACGAGCTGTCATGACGGATGCGGGCTAGGCCCGCCCGCGGAGGCGAGATGCTCACGTGCCTGCGGGTGCGCCACCTGGCCATCATCGACCGGCTCGAGATCGATCTCGGTGAGGGGCTCAACGTGGTCACCGGGGAGACCGGGGCCGGCAAGTCCATCCTGGTGGCCGCGCTCCAGCTCGTGCTCGGCGCCCGCGCGCGGGCCGACATGGTGCGGACCGGCTGCGAGCAGGCCGAGGTCGAGGCCTTGTTCGAGCTCCCGGCCACCCCGGCGATGGGCCCGGTCCGCCAGGTCCTCGAGGCCGAGGGGCTGCCGCTGGACGAGGACGATCAGCTCGTGCTGCGCAGGATCGTCAAGGCCAACGGCCGCTCCCGGGCCTCGGTGAACGGCCGGCTGGCCACCCTGGCCCAGCTCCGCCGCATCGCCCGGGGGCTGGTGGACATCAGCAGCCAGCACGAGCACACCACCCTGGTCGAGGCCGGCACCCACCTGGGCTACCTGGACGCCTTCGGCGAGCATGGAGCGGCCCTGGAGGCGGTCGGTCGGGCCTTCGGGGCGGCGCGGGAGGCGTCCCGGGCCCTCGCCTCCCTGGAGGAGGCCCTCCGGGACCGGGGCGAGCGCGAGGAGCGGCTGCGGTTCCAGCTCGCCGAGGTGGAGCGGGTGCAGCCCGAGGCGGGCGAGCTGGCCCGCCTGACCACCGAGCGGGACCGGCTGCGCCACGGGGAGCGGCTGGTGGCGGCGGCGGGCCGGACCGCCCAGGTGCTCGACGCCGACGAAGGGGGCGGGGTGTGCGATCGGCTCACGGCGGTCGAGGGCGAGCTGGCCGCGGCGGCCCGGCTGGACCCGGCCCTCGAGCCCCTGGCCGAGCGCCTGACCGGCGCCCGCACCGAGCTGCGGGAGCTGGCCTACGATCTGGCGGCCTATGCCCGCGACCTGGACCTGGAGCCCGGACGCCTCGAGGCGGTGGAGGACCGCCTGGCGGCCCTGCGGCGGGTGCTCCGGCGCTTCGGCGGCGACGAGGAGGCGCTGGCGGCCTTCGTGGAAGAGGCCCGCGAGGAGCTCTCGGGCCTGGACGATCTGGAGGAGCGGGTGGACGCGGCGCGTCGGACCCTGGAGCAGGCCCTCGCGGGTGCGGCCGCGTCGGCCCGGGACCTGTCCGTCCGGCGGAGGGCCGTCGCCGAGGCCCTGGCGGGGGCCATCACGGCCGAGCTGGCCGATCTGGGCATGGGCCGGGCCCGGGTCCAGGTCGAGGTGGCCCCCCGCGAGGAGGCCGCGGACGGGCTGGCCGTGGACGGGGCGGGCCTCACCGCCACCGGCATCGACCGCGCCGAGTTCCTCATCGCGCCCAACCCGGGCGAGCCCCCCCGCCCCCTGGCCCGGGTGGCCTCGGGCGGCGAGCTGTCGCGGGCCCTGCTGGCCCTCAAGCGGGTGCTGGCGGGCACCGGGCCGGTCGGGCTCTACGTCTTCGACGAGGTGGACACGGGGGTGGGCGGGGCCATCGCCGAGGCCATCGGCCGCAAGATCCGCGAGGTGGCGCAGCACCACCAGGTCCTCTGCATCACCCACCAGCCCCAGATCGCCGCCTTCGGCGACATCCACCTCCACGTCGAGAAGGCCGTCGAGGAGGACGGGCGGACCCGCAGCCGGGTGGCCCGCCTCGACCCCGCGGACCGGCGGCGGGAGCTGGCCCGGATGCTGGGCGGGGCCACCCTCACCGACGCCACCCACCAGGCCGCCGCCGATCTGCTGCGCCTCGCCCACGAGGAGGCCCCATGACCGCCGTGAAGATCTGCTGCATCTCGGATGCCCGCGAGGTCGAGCTGGCCCTGTCGGCCGGGGCCACCGCCCTGGGCTTCGTGGGCGAGCAGCCCTCGGGGCCCGGCCGCCTGGACGACGAGGCCATCGTCCCCCTGGTCCGGCAGGTGGCCGGCCGGGCCCCCTGCTGGCTCCTGTCCAGCACCACCGACGCCCGGGCCCTCGCCGCCCAGGTGGCGATGATCGGTCCGGATGCGCTCCAGATCTGCGACCGGGTCGAGGAGGGCGTCTACCATCACCTGCGCCAGGCCTTCCCGGACCTCCGGCTGGTGCAGGTGGTCCACGTGGCGGGCCCCGAGGCCCTGGACGAGGCCCGAAGGGTCGCCCCGCAGGTCGATGCGGTGCTGCTGGACTCGGGGGTCACCGACGGTCCCGAGCGGCAGCTGGGGGGCACGGGCCGCACCCACGACTGGTCTGTGAGCGCGCGCATCGTGAAGGCCCTGGACCGCCCGGTGTGGCTGGCCGGGGGCCTGGACGCGGGCAATGTGAAGCGGGCCATCGGGGCGGTGGGGCCCCACGGCGTCGACCTGTGCAGCGGGGTCCGGGACGCCGACTACCGCCTCGACGCCGAGCGCCTCCGGGCCTTCCTCGACGCGGTGCGCCACGCCTCCGACCTGCCCGAGCTGCCGCGCGGGGCCGATCTGGCCGCCCTCCAAGCCTTCGTCCACGACCTCGAGGCCCACCACGGCTGGCTCGAGACCGGCCTGGTCGAGAATGGCTTCCTCATGACCGAGGAGGTGGGCGAGCTCCACGCCGCCATCCGGCGCCTGCGCGAGGCCGAGGCCCGGGGGGATGCGGCGGCCCGGGAGCGCCTGCGCGCGGCGGTGGGCGCGGAGATCGTCGACGTCCTCAACTACCTGCTGGCGATCGCCCACCGCCTGGAGCTGGACCTGGAGGCGGCCTTCCGGTCCAAGAACGCCCGCAACCTCCACCGCACCTGGGACTGATCACCCCGGCTGGAGCAGGAGGCCCAGCCCGGGGAGGGTGGCGATGAGGCTCCCCGACACGAGCGCCGACCAGGGGGCGGTGGCCGGCGCGGGGGCGGTGGCGGTGGCCGCGCTGGCGGCCACGTGGGTGGCCCGGACGAAGGGCAGGGGGCGGTCGCAGGTGAGGGCCTCGGTGGCGGCCAGATCCACGTGGGGGTCCACCGCATCGGCGAAGAGGCCATCCGGGTTCGGGGTCCAGGCGAGCTGCCCGCCGAGCATCCGGGCGGCCAGGCGACGCCGAGGCCGGGTGGAGGACTGGGGACGCTCGATGTAGCGGCCGAAGAGGTCGGCGAGGACGGCGATGGGCAGCCCCCGCTCGGCGGCGGCCACCACCCGTGCCCCGTCGCGCTCGACCTCGAGGAGGATGCGCTCGGTGTTGACCTGGGGATCCATGGCGTCGTAGTAGGTGCGGCCGCGCCAGTCCGGGGTGGTGCCGTGGCGACGGGCCTGCCAGGTGGTGCCGGCCCAGCGCCGGTCCCGGAACGGGCGCCCGTAGCCCTCGGCCAGACCGCTGGGCCCACCGGCGCCGCTCACGCTGGGCAGGAGCTGGAAGAGCCCCACCGCCCCCGTCCCCCGGGGGTAGTACTTGGTCCGGGACGGGTTGCGGGGATCGCGCCACCGGAAGGGCTGGCGCATGACGGCGCGGTGGTCGAGGGCCGACTCGGCCCAGGCGTTGACGATGGCGGCGAAGGCCAGGCCGTGGGTGTGCCCCGCCTCGCGGAAGGAGCGGTAGATCACCCCGGCATTGCGCCGCTCCATCGGCGAGAGCGGCCGCCAGCCCGTGGTGATCCGGTCGAGCCAGGCCTCGGCGGGGGCCGGGCCCTCGGCGTCGCAGGCGGGGGCCAGCCCCAGCGCCAGATCCGCCATCCGGTCCCGCACCGCGTCCGGGTCGGGCGCGGCGGGGAGGGCATCGGCCCCGGTGGCGGGCGACACCCCGGCGCTCTCGGTCGTGGCGGCGGCGGGGCCGGCGAGCAGGACCAGGACGGCGAGGAGCAGCAGGGGCAGGGCGCGAAGGCTCACGGGGGGTCTCCCGAGGGGCCCGCCGAGGTAATGGACCGCGGGCTCGGGATCCAGCCTCGTCCATCTGGCCGTCATGCTGGCTGTCGAGGGGCTGTCGACCCTCGCCAGGAAGGCGTCAGGATCCGCCTTCCGACGGGCCCGGCAGGCCCCGCGGGGCATCGGCCCTCCCCCCCACGCCGGGCCGGATCCGCACCTGGCGGCCCGCCGCGAGCCCGTGGGCGGTGGTGGGGCTCACCCGTGCCCGGCTCGGCGCGCCGGACCGGATCCGGGGGTGGCGGAGCTGGAAGAGTCGGACCGTGGGGGCGTGCTCCGCGGCCACGAGGGCCTCGGGACGTCCGGCCTGGCGGGCCTCGACGCGCTCCTCCTCGAGGGCCTCCCGCACCCCGATCATCACCCCCAGCAGAAAGCGGCGTCGCTCCCGGTTGCCGCGCAGCCCGCGCCGGGCCTTGTGGGCCCGCCACAGCCGCTCCCCCTCGGCGGCGAGCACCTCGTGGACGTAGGCCGCCACCTCGAGGTGGTGCGCGGGACCCACCGCCTCGAGGGCCCGCCCCCACACCCCGTCCGAGGGGCGGTAGGCCGTCACCCAGATGGTCCGGACGCCGAAGTGGGCGCCCACGATGCCGCCCAGCACCTTCTCCCAGGCGTCGAAGCGCCCCTTGACCGCGCCGAGCTGCCGGAAGGTCACCGCGGGGCCCTCCAGATCGGCCCGGGTCAGGTCGTGACGGGCCAGGAGGCGGGCGGCGGCACGGGCGGCAGCGCTGGCCTCGTGGGGGTTGTCGCTGCCCGACAGGGCGAAGAGGCCCCGGATCCGGGAGACGATCCGATCGTCGACGACGCTGCGGCCCATGGGCAGCCCGGCGGCGCCGGCGTCGATGCCCCGCGCCTGGCACACCTTGCGGAAGGCGGGGCCGTGGGGGGCCTCGTCGGTGATGCCCAGGACCTCGTGGACGTACTGGTGCGCCATCTCGTGGCGCAGGACCTCCACCACCTGCACCCAGGGCGCCTCCCAGCACAGGGTGCGCTGGAGCGAGAGGGTGCGGCTCTCGGTGCGGAACCAGCCCAGGGCCTCCCCATCGTGCAGGGCGAGGGTGGGTGGGCGCAGCCGCTGCCCGAAGTCATCGTCGTTCGCCCACTCCCAGGCCTCCGTCAGGGCTCGCAGGAGGAGGCGCTCCAGATCATCCGAGGATGGGTCGGCCACTGACGGACTCCCGGTCGTGGGGGGCGTCCCAGTCGATATCCGGCCCGATGGGGACGATCAGGCGCGGGTTCACGCTGGGGTGGCTCCCGTAGTAGTGCCGGGCGATGTGGTCCATGCGGATGGTGGGGCGGACGAGGGGGTGCTGGGCGATCTCCCGCACGAAGCCCCACAGCGCCGGGTAGTCGACGATCCGGCGGTGGTTGCACTTGAAGTGCGTGTGGTACACCGTGTCGAAGCGGAGCAGGGTGGTGAAGAGGCGGATGTCGGCCTCGGTGAAGCGCTCCCCGCACAGCCAGCGGGTTCGGCCGAGCCGGTCCTCGAGCATGTCCAGCACCCGGAAGAGCTCGCCCACCGCGCGGTCGTAGGCGGTCTGGTTGCCCGCGAAGCCCGCCTTGTAGACGCCGTTGTTCACGTGGGGGTAGACGACGTCGTTCACCTCGTCGATCTGCGCGCGCAGATCCTCTGGGTAGAGGTCCAGCTCGGGCCGCTCGGCGACCGCGTCGAAGGCGTGGGTGAAGAAGCGGATGATCTCGCTCGACTCGTTGTTCACGATGGTGCGCTCGGACCGGTCCCAGAGAACCGGCACCGTCACCCGGGTCGTGGCCTGCGGATCGGCGGCCGTGTAGATCTGCTGGAGCTCGGTGGCGCCGAGCTCGGGGTCGGGGATGACGCCGTCCCCGTCCGCGAAGGTCCAGCCACGGTCGCCCATGTGCCAGTGGACCACCGACAGGCCGATGGCGTCCTCGAGGCCCATCAGGGCCCGGGTGATGAGGGTGCGGTGGGCCCAGGGGCAGGCGTAGCTCACGTAGAGGTGGTAGCGGCCGGCCTGGGCCGTGAAGCGGGCTCCGGGGTCCGCCTCGACGGCATCACGGAATACGCTCTCCTTCCGGACGAAGTGGCCCCCTTCGTCCTTCGGGAACTGGTCCTCGGTCTTCCAGGTGCCTTCGATCAGCATGCCCATGTCTCACTCCGGAGCGTCGGTGGATGGCGCCACCGGGTCGAGCATGTCGGCCACGTCGCGGACCTCGCGTCGGTCGACGCGCAGGGCCCGGCGGATGGCGCGGTCCACCCGGTCGGCGGGGATCCCGAGAAAGACCAGCACATCCTGGCCTTTCCGATGGGTCCCGTACACCTCCGTAGCGGGTCCGTCGGTCCGCCGCCGGTGCCCGAGGGGGGACGCTGGGTCCACCCCCAGGACACGGTCGGCCGTCTCCTGGAAGTGCTCCGCGTCGGCGGGCGTGTCCCACGTGGTCATCCAGAGGACCCCCACCTGCCGCGGGCCGCGGGTGTAGACCCAGGCCCGATCCCCGTCCCAGCCCTCGGTGGTCTCGGCCACGACGCTGGGGGCCACGCGATGGTGCCGCATCCAGGTGCCCATCTGCAGCTCGCCGAGGGTGTCCTCGTCGAGAAGGTCCCAGTCGGCGCCGAGCCACCGCTCGGGCTTGCGGGCGGTGAAGACGGTGGGCCAGTCGGGGGTGGGGCCCAGGAAGCGCTCGGGGTGGAGCACCTGCTCGGTGGAGACGGGAGGGGCCGCGAAGGCGGCGTTCAGCCCGGCCTGGCCCCGCGCGTGGAGGAGGGCCTCCACGAAGGCCGGTCCGGCACCGTATGGGAAGAGAAGCCCCTCGACCAGGATCCTCGGGAAGGGCATCTCGGCGCCGAACCAGCGGCCAGGGCGCCACGGCTCGGGGTTGCGACCCTCGCTGCGGGCGAGCTCCAGCTCCTCCAGATCGGCCCGTCCGGACCAGGGGCGGGCGGTCCACGAGGCATCGCCCTCGATGACGGCCTCGTAGGCCAGCCGGGCGTCCGAGGACCTCCACTCCCAGTCCACGGTCCGGGCCAGGCCCAGGTGCTGGGTCTGCAGGGCGTGGACCAGCTCGTGGGCGATGGTGTCGTCGCCCGTGGGATCGTCGGGCTCGGGGGGCCGGCGGACCAGCACCAGCCGCTCCTCTTCCACGTCGAAGTAGCCAGCGACGCCCAGCTCGAGGGCCTCGCCGAAGGTCTCGACCAGGTCGAAGTCCCAGCCGACCAGGCCCAGCCCGTACCAGGTCAGGGTGATCTGGCGGATCTCCTCGGGGGTCATGTCCTCGTGGAGGTCCTGGATCGCGTCCGCCCGGGCCACGTCGGGACGCTCGATCTCGACCGGCACCTGGCGGAGGAAGGGCAGCCCGCGCAGGGCCGAGACCTGGGACTCGAGGGCGCGGACCCGGGCCTCGGCCTCGGCGGCGTCGGAGAAGAGGAGCGGCGGGAGGTCGTCGTCGGGGGTGGCGCTGGCGGAGGGGGCCGCCCCGAGGGACGCCAAGAGGACCGCCAGGCCCGGGAGGAAGCGGCGATGCACGGACCGGGCCCGGGGGATCAGTCCGCCTCGACCAGGGCGCTGCGGACCTGGGTGGGCGTGGAGCCGCTGACGAACGCCAGCTCGCAGTTCTGGGCGATCTTGTCGGTGAGGATCAGGGTGCCCGTGCCGTCGAAGTTGGGCTCGAGTCGGATGTCGGGGATGAAGATGTCGAGGGGCAGGACGATGGTGTCGTCGGTGGTGATGAAGTCCAGGATGCGATCCCGCACGTTGCACTCGGCCTCGAGGAGGAAGCGGTCCTCGCCGTCGCCGCCCATGAGCCGGTCGCCGCCGGGGCCGCCGGTGATGTCGTCGTCGCCGGGCCCACCGTCGAGGATGTCCTCGCCCTCGCCGCCGTTCAGGTCGTCGCCGTCGATCCCGCCGCTCAGGCTGTCGTTGCCGGGGCCGCCGAAGAGGGTGTCGGCCCCGTCGTTGCCGTAGAGGTCGTCATTGTCGGCGGCACCGCGGAGGACGTCGTCGCCCTGACCACCGATGATCAGGTCGTCGCCCAGGCCACCGCCGATGACGTCCGGTCCCTGCCCACCGATGAGCTCGTCGAAGCCGTCGTCGCCGTTGATCTCGTCCCCGCCCAGGCCGCCGAAGATGCTGTCGTCGCCGTCGCTGCCGATCAGGACGTCCGGCCCCTGGCCGCCGTAGATGTAGTCCGCGCCGGGACCCCCATCGATGGTGTCGGCGCCGTCACCGGCGGCGATCTCGTCGTTCGCGTTGGTCCCGGTGTACTCATTGGGCTCGGACCAGTCGATGACCACGTCCGTGTCCTCATCGCCCGTGTCGCAGTCGATGGGCTGGGTGTCCGTGGTGTCGTCGCAGCCATTGGCGCCGAGGACCACGAGCAGGGCGATGGGGAGGGTCGCCACGGCGATGCGGGCGAAGCGATTCATGGGGCGTCTCCAAGGGTGGGGTTCGAACGCCGCGCAGTGTAGCCGCTCCCGACGGGCCCCGCGCGAGGGTCCGGGTTCCGCGGCAGCGAGGCGCCGTCCGGGGGCCCGCGGGATACGGCCCCGGGCCATGCGCATCGCCCTCGCCGCCAATGGACGTCTCGGGCTGGGACTGCTGCGGGCCCTGCAGGCCTCGCCTCATCACGTGGTGGCGCTGGTGCGGGACGGCCGGCGCCTGAAGGGCCCCCTGCGGTGGGCGGACACGGCCGTGGCGGGGCTCGGGGGACCGTGGACCGTCGAGGGGCGGGCCCTCTCGCTGGGCGTGCCCTTCGTGTGGCTAGACCGCCAGGACGCCGACGAGGCGGACCGGCTGGCCACCACCCGCCCCGACCTGCTGCTGGTGGGCAACTTCGGGATCATCCTGCGCCGGCCCATCCTGGACGTGCCCGCCGTGGGGGCGGTGAACACCCACTGGTCGCTGCTGCCGGCCCACCGGGGGCCGCATCCGTCCACCAGCGTGCTCCTCGCCGGCGAGACCGAGACCGGCGTGACCTTCCACGTGGTCGACGAACGCATCGACGCGGGCGACATCCTGGACCAGGTGGCCTTCCCGGTGGGTCCGGACGACACGGCCACGAGCCTCTACCACCGGGCCTGCCTCGAGGCGGAGCGGCGGGTGGTGGCGCTGGTGGACCGGGTCGCGTCCGAGGGGCTCGCCGGCACGCCCCAGGACCTGTCCGCGGGCTCGTACTGGAAGCGGGTGGGTCGGGCCGGGGCGCGCCTGGACTTCGCCCGGAGCGCCGCCGAGCTGGATCGGCGGGTCCGGGCACTGGTGCGGCCCATGGCCTGGTTCCCGTCACGCCAGGGCGAGGTGGTGGTGGCGGTGGCGCGGCCGGTGGAGGGCACCGGCCCGCCGGGCACCATCCTGGCGGTGCGTCCCCGGGTGGTGGTGGCCTGCCGGGAGGGCGCCTTGTCCCTGGACCGCGCATGGCTGCGCCGCCCGCCGCTGCCCTGGCCGGGGCCGTGGGCGCGGGTGCGGGTGGGCGATCGGGTGGGGCCTCCGACCAGGGAGGTGTCGGAAGGGGGGCAACCTGCGGTAGAGTGACCTCTTGATGGAGGTCCCGTGACGCGCCTGATCCCGCTGCTCACCCTCGGCGCGGCCGCCTGCGGCTCCGCGGCCTTCCCCACCGTCGACTGCCGCGCCCTGCGCGCCGACACCTGCGTCGAGGTCGACCCCCTCGATGCCTCCACCTCCCTGCAGGAGCTGGTGAACGGCCTGACCAGCGGCACCACGGTGGTCCTGGGCCAGGGCACCTTCGAGCTCGACAACCAGGTGACCTTCCGCAACGCCGACCAGATCGCCCTGGTGGGCCAGGGCATGGACCGGACCCTGCTCGACTTCGGCTCGACCACGGTGCAGGCCAACGGCGTCGACATCGTCGGACAGGGGGTCCTGGTCGAGGACCTGACCATCCAGGACGCTCCCAAGGATGGCCTGCGCATCGAGGACAGCACCGACGTGGTGATCCGGCGGGTCCGCACCACCTGGTCGGCGGGCCCGGTGAGCGAGAACGGGGGCTACGGGATCTACCCGGTGCGCTCCGATCGGGTCCTCATCGAGGACAGCGAGGCCTTCCACGCCGCAGATGCCGGCATCTACGTGGGTCAGTGCGTGGGGGCGGTGGTCCGGAACAACCTGGCCCGGGCCAACGTGGCGGGCCTCGAGATCGAGAACACCCAGAACGCCGACGTCTACGGCAACGTGGTCGAGGACAACACCGGGGGTCTCGTGGTCTTCGACCTGCCGGGCAACCCGGTGGTGGGCCGGGACGTGCGCATCCACGACAACATCATCCGCGACAACAACCGGGCCAACTTCGCGCCCGGCGGGGTGGTCTCCCAGATCCCGGCCGGCACCGGCACCTTCGCCATGGCCTCCCGGCGGGTCGAGATCACGAACAACACCTACGAGAACAACGACACGGTCGACATCGCCATCATCAGCGGCATGGTCGTGGAGTCGGATCCCCTGGACTGGGCCATCCCCCGGGCCGACCTGGTGGGCGACGTGGAGGGCCTCGTGCTGGACGAGCTCCCCGATGATCGGGTGGCCAACTTCCGCACCACCGAGGTCTGGGTCCACGGCAACACCCACGAGGGCGGCGGCACGGCGCCCGACAACGGCTCCGAGGAGCTTCGGCCCCTGGGCTACCTGCTGGCCTTCACCTACCGCTCGACCCCGGTGGATGCCTTCCTCTACGACGGCATCGGCGAGTCCTCCTTCCACCCCGAGGACGCCACCCAGGTCAGCAATGATCACCACATCTGCGTCCAGGACGTGCCCGGCATGGCCACCCTGGACCTGGAGGGCCTGACGGCCGCCGGCAACATCCCGAGCCTGGACGACCTCTACCGGCCCGATGCGCCCTTCGCGCCCTACGACTGCACCGGCTTCACCGAGGGTGAGCTGGTGATGCCCGACTTCCTGGACGAGTGATGCGCTTAGGCTTCCTGCTTCGCGTGGGGCTCGCGGGTCTCGCGGGGCTCGCGGGACCGATCGGCTGCGGGGCCGGCGCCCTCGAGCCGGCCATCCCCGATGGCCCGGCCCCGGAGGACCTCTCC
Source organism: uncultured Enterobacteriaceae bacterium (assembly GCA_964586865.1). Lineage (GTDB taxonomy): Bacteria > Myxococcota_A > UBA796 > UBA796 > REDI01. The sequence goes on along the minus strand of CAZPJM010000048.1, from coordinate 3,458 downwards.
GAGCTGGGGCTGATGCGCCTCGAGGACGGCGCGATCGTCTACGCCGAGGGCGTCCTGCCGTACCGGCTCACCATGCCCCTCTTCAGCGACTACACCACGAAGGACCGGGCCATCTACGTGCCGCCCGGGGCCACGGTGGGCTGGGAGGACCGGTGGACCCTGGACTTCCCGGTGGGCACCGCCATCCTCAAGACCTTCTCCCTCCCGGCCGACCTGCGCGACGCCGACGCGGGCGCCACCCCCATCGAGACCCGCCTGCTGCTGCGCACCTCGGCGGGCTGGGAGGCCTGGCCCTACGTCTGGGATCTCGACGCGGGGGAGGCCCGGCTGGCCCTCTCGGGCACGGTACGCCCCTCCACCCTCATCGACCGCGCCGGCGAGACCCGCGACTTCAGCTACCTGGTGCCCCAGCGCAACCAGTGCCAGGAGTGCCACGAGCTGGCGAGCGAGGACGGCGCGGACAAGGCCATCGTCCCCATCGGGCCCACCGCCCGCAACCTGCACCCCGACGATCTGGCGGCCATGGTGGACGCGGGCTGGATCCCCGACGCGCCCGACCTCGCGGGCATCGAGCACGCCGCCGACTGGGGGGCCCACCTGGGCACCGACCCGGCCACCCTGCCGCCGGAGGATCTGGACCGGCTGGCCCGGGACTACCTCGACGTGAACTGCGCCCACTGTCACAACCCGCGGGCCACCAACGGCGTCACGAGCCAGCTCTTCCTGGACTGGGAGAACGAGGACCCCTTCCGCCTCGGGATCTGCAAGCGACCCGGCTCGGCCGCCAAGGGCACCGGCGGGCGGACCTGGGACATCGTCCCCGGCGATCCCGACGCCTCCATCCTCGTCTACCGGCTCGAGACCGAGGATCCGGGCAGCATGATGCCGGACATCGGCCGGGCGCTGGCCCACCACGAGGGCGTGGACGTGCTGCGGGCCTGGATCGCGGCCATGCCCCCCGAGGCCTGCGGCGAGTAGGCCGGGCCCGTCCGAGGGCCGGGAGGGGCTCCCCCGAGCGGGTCGGTCCGATGCGTTACGCCCCCCTCCACCCCAGGAGGACCCTTGATTCGTACAGGCTTCATCGGCTGGCGCGGCATGGTGGGCTCGGTGCTGCGGGAGCGCATGGTGGCCGAGGGCGACTACGACGGCCTCGACGCGCGCTTCTTCTCGACCAGCAACCCGGGCGGGGAGGGCCCCGACGTGGGCCAGGGCAGCGCCCCGCTCCTCGACGCCCACGACCTCGACGCCCTCGCCGCCTGCGAGATCCTCGTGACCTGCCAGGGCGGCGGCTACACCAACGAGATCCACCCCCAGCTCCGGGCCCGCGGCTGGGAGGGGCTGTGGATCGACGCGGCCAGCGCCCTGCGCATGGACCCGGAGAGCGTGCTCGTGCTGGACCCGGTCAACGGCGAGGCCCTCCGGGCCGCCGTCCACCGGGGCACCAAGGTGTTCTGCGGCAGCAACTGCACCGTCAGCCTCATGCTCATGGCCATGGTCGGCCTCATCCGCACCGGCGAGGTCGACTGGATCACCGCCATGACCTACCAGGCCGCCAGCGGCGCCGGGGCCCGCCACATGGCCGAGCTCGTCGACCAGATGCGCCGCATCGGTCACGCCGCCGGGCCCCTCCTCCAGCAGGAGCGCGTCTCGGCCCTCGAGCTCGACCGGGTGGTCAGCGGGGTCAGCAAAGAGCTCCCCGCCGAACACTTCGGCGTGCCCCTGGCCGGCAGCGCCCTGCCCTGGATCGACCGCCTCATGGAGAGCGGCCAGACCCGCGAGGAGTGGAAGGCCCAGGTCGAGGCCAGCAAGCTGCTCGGCGTCCCCCTGCCGGTGGACGGCGTCTGCGTGCGGATCGGCGCCCTGCGCTGCCACGCCCAGGCCCTCACCGTGAAGCTGAAGCGGGACGTGCCCCTGGCCGACATCGAGGCGGCCCTCGCCCAGGCCCACGACTGGGTCGAGGTCGTCCCCAACGAGAAGCAGGCCAGCCTGGCGCGGCTCACCCCCACCGCGGTGGGGGGCACCCTGCAGGTGCCGGTGGGTCGCCTGCACAAGATGACCCTGGGCGAGGACTTCCTGGCCGCCTACACCGTGGGCGACCAGCTCCTGTGGGGGGCGGCCGAGCCGCTCCGCCGGATGCTCGGTATCGTCCGCGAGGTCTGGGGCCGCTGAGGCGGGGACTCATGGCCTCGGCCCCGGGTTAGGGCCGGGCCATGCTGCACCTCCTCGCCGCGCTGATCGCATCCGCGGTCCCACCCACGGGCCCCACCTGTCAGGGGCCGCTGCCGGCTGGGGTGGACGCCCCGCGCCCGGTCCTGTCCGGCCCACGCCAGGAGCGGGCGGTGGGGGCGTTCCGGCTCCACTGGACCGACGAGGGCGAGGACGCGGCCGACCCGGACCTCCTCGAGGCGACCCTCGCCGAGCTGCGCGCGCTCCAGGACACCCTGCCCGACACCCCCTGGCGCCCCCTCGTGGGCGACGACGGGACCCACGGGCCCGAGATGGACGTCTACCTGGTCCAGATCCCGGCCAATGGCTTCGCCAACGCGGTGACCCCCGCGGCGGGCGAGGCGGGGCACTCGTGCTTCATCCGGCTCGACCCCGACATCGAGGGGTTCGGGGCCGTGACGGCCCGCTCGGTGGTTCGCCACGAGGTCGCCCACTGCCAGCAGTACCGCTACACGGTGGACTCCCACCCCTGGATGTACGAGGCGGCGGCCACCTACGAGCAGTACCGTCCCTCCCTGGACGACCCGGGCCTCGAGCTTCTGACGAACGTGCTCTGGTCTCAGCGGATCGGCGCCCCCGACAAGCCCCTCGACGCGGTGGGCAACCGGTTCGAGTACGCTGGCTTCACCGTTGTCAAGTACCTGGACGAGACGGGCGCGCCGCCCTGGGTCCTCTTCGAGGCCCTGGCCGAGACGCCCGCGTGGCCCGCGGGCCTCGCGGCCGTGGCGGGAGGCGATCTGGACGGGCTCGTGTTGGAGGCCGAGGCCTTCCACCAGGGGGCCTGCGGTCGGCAGGGCCAGGTCTCGCGGAGCTATGAGGAGCCGGAAGCGGCCTGCACCAGCGCCGCCCTGGCCCCGCGGGCGTCCTGGCCCGGTGGCGAGCACCGGGTCTCCCTGGATGGCTGGACCCGCGTCGCCTTCGACCTGTCCCCCGCCGACGCCACCCGCACCGTCCCCGCCGTGGACTGCCGGGTCGAGGCGGGTCGGCTGGCCCTGTGGCTCGACGGACCCGGGGCGGACCTGGACGGCGATCACCTGGACGCCGCCCACGCCGCCGATCCCGACCCCTCGATCGTGGTGCGGCTGCCCGAGGCCCCCGACGGCGCCGTCCTCATCGTCGGCGCCACCTCTCCCGAGGCGGCGGCCGGCACCTGCACCGTCGCCTGGGCCGCCCCGCCGCCACCGCAGATCGGAAGAGCGTCGTGTAGGGAAAGAGTGTAGATCTCGGTGGTC
>CAZPJM010000047.1:0-22804 GCA_964586865.1 uncultured Enterobacteriaceae bacterium | reverse complement strand
GGATCTTCTCCCCTCCCTGCTCGGCGTCCTGTGCAGTCTGCTGTGCTGCGTCCTGTTCCTGGTGGCCATCGTCGGCGGCATCATCTTCGTGCTGCGCCGCAACAAGGGGGGGGATGCGGCGGATGATGGGGACGACGCCAAGGCCCTCGACGACAAGCTGCCCCAGGCCGAGACCAAGCCGCCCGAGCCCCCCGCGGATCCGGTGCCGGCCAGCGAGCCCGACGAGGACGAGGCCCCCACCGTGGTCGCTCCGCCGCCGCCCGGGGTGGCGCCGCCCCCGCCGCCGCCCACCGACGAGCCCGAGAAGAAGAAGAAGCCGCGGGCCGGTCAGACCATCATCGCCTTCGATGACGAGGATGACGAGGAGTTCTAGTCCTCGACCGGGCCCGGCCCGGCTCCTCGCGCTGCTGGGGCCGCTGGCCGCCGCCGCGTGCACGCCCGCTCCCCGCTTCGACGACGACCTGGGGCTGCTGGGCACCGGCATGGACGACCCCTACCCCTCGTGGCTGCACGTGGACGAGGCGGGCTTCGTGCGCACCGACCGCCTGCCGCCGGTCGAGGGTGCGCTCCTGCCCGGGGCCGGCACCGCCTGGCGGCGTGGGTTCTCGCCGGCCCAGACCTTCGTCGTCCGATGGCCGGCCGTGGATCCGGCGGTGCTGCCCTCCTGGCGGGCGCCCACCCCGGGCGAGGGACCGGTCCGACTCCTCGATGTGACCGCGGGCCGCTGGCTCCCGGTCTTCGCCGAGCTGGACGCCTGGCCCGATCAGGCCGAGCCCGCGCTGCTGGTGCGGCCCCTCGAGCGCCTGACCCCGGGCCACGACGTGGCCGTGGTGCTCACGACCGAGCTGGGGCCCCGCCCCGACCGCTTCCAGGCGGTCGTCGACGACCGGGTCGCGGGGCCCCTGGAGGCCCTGGTGGCACCCACCGCCGCGCTGCTCGAGGCCGCCGAGGCCGCCGGCCTCCCCCCCGAGCGGGTGGCCCTGGCCTGGGACGCCCCCATCGACGATGGCCGGGTCCCCCTCCAAGCCGCTCTGGCCGCGCGGGACCCGGGCGATCTGGACTGGGTCTTCGACGACGTGCGGGAGGGCACCGAGGCGGCCCCCACCGCCTTCCGGACCGCCCGCGGGACCCTCACGGTGACGGCGGTGCGGGAGCCCGACGGCACCCTGGCCATCGACCCGGCGGCCGAGGTGGTCCGCACCGGCCGCTTCGACACCGACCTGCTGGTCCACGTCCCCGAGGCTGTGGCCGACGCCCCGGCCGGCACCGTGCCGGTGGTGGTCTTCGGGCATGGCATCTTCGGTCGGCCCGGCCTCTACCTGGCGAGCGAGGATCACCCCGATGTGCTCGACCTGTACGAGGCGTGCGGCTGCATCGCGGTGGGGGTCCCGTGGACCGGCCTCTCCCGGGACGACCTGGGCCTGGCCACCGGGGCCGGCACCGACTTCACCACCCTGCCGCGGATCCCGGCGGGCCTGGTGCAGGCCCAGGTGGCGGTCCGCACCCTGGTCGAGGCGCTCCGGGACGGCGCCATCCTGGACGACCCCGTGTTCCGGGGCCGGGACGGCCAGCGCCTCGCCAGCACCGATGTCGACTACTACGGGATCTCGCTCGGCGGCATCGAGGGCGCGGTGCTCCTGGCGGCCGGTGCCCCCATCGACGAGGCCGTCCTGCACGTGCCCGGCGCCCTGTGGGGCACCATGCTGGAGCGATCCAGCAACTTCGCGCCCCTCGAGACCCTCTACGTCGCCTCGGTGACCGATCCCTTCCATCGCCAGGTCCACTACGCCTGGTCCCAGCTCCACTGGGACCCGGTGGATCCGCTGTCCTGGGCCCCCGCGCTGGGCGGCGACCGGGTCCTCCTCCAAGAGGCGCTCCACGATGAGCAGGTGCCCAACCTGACCACCCGGGCCCTGGCCCGCAGCGCCGGCCTGCCCGTGGTGGGGCCGGTGAGCGAGGATCCCTGGGGGCTCGACCGGGTGCCGGCACCCCACGACGGTTCGGGGCTCGCCCTCCACGCCACCGACGCCCCGCCGCCCCCGGATGCGAACCGGCCGGCCCCGATCACCGGCGCCCACGAGACCATCCGGGGGCTCCCCGGCGTGGCCGACCAGACCCGGACCTTCCTATTGGAGGGGCGGATCACCCACCCCTGCGGCGACGCCCCCTGCGGCCCCGACAACCCGGGCGGCTGAGCATCCGCGGTGGGCTCAGGGCGGGTCCCAGCCGCCGCCGCCGGGGGTCTCCACGCGAATCCGGTCGCCAGACGCCAGGTCCACCGGGTCCCCGTCCCAGTCCTCCCAGGTGCCTTCGCGCCGGAGGCGGGCCCGGCCGGGCACCCCCGAGCCGGCCCCGTTCAGGCCCGGGCTGCCGGCCGGACGCCACGCCGCCAGCAGGGCCGCGCGGGCGTCGGTGGTCACGTCCAGCTCTCGGACCAGGCCGTCGCCGCCCCGGTGCTGCCCGTCGCCGCCGGTGTCGGGACGCCGGCCGAAGCGGATCACCCGCAGCGGCAGGCGGCGCTCCAGCACCTCGGGGTCGGTGGCGCGGGTGTTGGTCATGTGGACCTGCCGGGCCGTGGCACCCGGGGCCCGCGCGCTGGCGCCCTCCCCGCCCCCCAGGGTCTCGTAGAGGCTGAACCCCGCTCCTCCCAGGGTGAGGTTGCTCATGGAGCCCGGCCCCGCAGCCTGGCGTCCGGTGGCCCGGAGCACCAGGTCCACCAGGCGCTGGGAGGTCTCCACGTTCCCTCCCACCACCGCGGCGTCGGCCGGCGGGTCCAGCAGGCTGGGGCTCGGCAGGTGCAGGTCCACCCGGCGCAGCGCGCCCTCGTTCAGGGGCAGGTCCCGGTCCACCAGGACCCGCAGCGCGTACAGCACGGCCGCCCGCACCACCGCCCGGGGCGTGTTCAGGTTGCCGGGATGGGGCCCCCCGGTGCCCGTGAAGTCGACCTGCAGGCGCCCGTCGCGGACCTCCAGGGCCACCCGGAGCGGCAGCCCGTCCAGGGTGTCCTCGGCCCGGCCGGCGGGGAGGTCCTCCAGCACCCGGGCCACCGCCTCCTCGGCCACGTCCTGCAGGTGACCCATCCAGGTGGCCAGCAGCTCGGCGGGGCCCAGCTCCCGGAGCAGGCGGGCGGCGTGGTGGTTGGCCGCCACCTGGGCCTCCAGGTCGGCCCGGAGGGTGGCCGGGTCGCGGCTCTCGGCCAGGTGCTCGTCCAGGTCGGGCCGGAGGCGGCCGTCGCGGAGGAGGGGGAGGCGGCGCAGGACGAGGCCCTCGTCGGCGAGGGAGCGGCTGCGCGGGGGCATGGAGCCGGCGGTCAGGCCTCCCACGTCCACGTGGTGGCCCCGGCAGGCCACGAAGAAGCGGTGGCCCTCGTGATGGACCGGGGTGACGACGGTGAGGTCGGGCAGGTGGGAGCCCCCGGCCCCGGGATCGTTGGTGAGCCAGGCCGAGCCGTCGGGCAGGTCGGGGGTGTTCCGCAGGAGGTCCCGGACCGTCCCGCCCATGGCGCCCAGGTGGACGGGGATGTGGGGGGCGTTGGCCACCAGGTGGCCCGAGCCGTCGAAGACCGCGCACGAGAAGTCGTGGCGCTCGCGGATGTTGACCGATCGGGCCAGGCGCTGGAGGACCTCGCCGGCCTGCTCGGCCACGGCCATGAAGCGGCGCCCCCACAGGGCCGCACCGCGGGGGGTCCGGACGGTGGCGGCCGGCCGGGCGGTGCGGGTGGTGCGGTCGAGCCGGAGGAGGCCGCGCTCACGGCGGGCGCACCAGCCCTCCGGGACCCACACCGCGGTGGTGGGGGCGGTGAGGCGGCACGGCCCGGCTCGCTCCTCGTCGCCCAGGCCCCAGGGGTCGTCGGTGACCTCGGGGGGCGTGGGCGCCGGGGCGGCGACGTGGACCACCAGGTTGACGACCTCGAGGGCGCCGCGCTCGCGGACGAAGCCGTAGCGCTCCCGGTGGGCCTCCTCGAAGCGGTCGCGGAGGGCGTTCGCGCCGTCGCCCGGGTGGAAGCGGACCGCCAGCGCGTGGTCGGTCCCCCGCGGGCGGAGCTCCACGGTGGCCTCCCACCGGCCCAGCTCGGGGAGGCTGTCGCGGAGGGCGGCCACCCGGTCGGGGAGCTCGGCGAGGACGTCCTCCAGCGGCGCCCACACCGCCCGCACCGCGGTGGCCTCGCGGCGGGCGAGGGACTGACCCCACGCCGAGAGCACCCCGGCGAGGGGATGGACCAGCACCGTGTCGATGCCCAGGCGCGCCGCCACCTCGGCCGCGTGCTGTCCGGCGGCGCCCCCGTAGGCGACCAGGGCATGGTCGCGCAGATCCACGCCCCGGGCGGTGGCCAGGCGCCGCACCGCCGCGGCCATGGACTCCCGGGCCACGTCCAGGAAGGCCTCGGCCTCGTCGGGGAGGTCCACCCGGTCCGGGCGCAGGGGCGGGTCGAAGGCCTCGGGATCCACCAGACCACAGGCCAGGGCGGCGTCGGTGAGGGTGGGGGGGCCGCCGCGCCCGTAGCACTGGGGCCCCGGATCGGCGCCGGCGCTGCGGGGGCCCACCGCGAGGCGCAGGCCGTCGCTGGTCAGGACCGAGCCCCCGCCGGCGGCGATGGTCTCGACCTCGAGCATGGGGCGGCGCAGGCGCACCCCCGCCACCTCCAGGTGGCCCTCGCGGTGGGGGAGGGCACCCCGGTCCACCCGGCAGACGTCGGTGCTCGTCCCCCCCATGTCCAGGCCCACCGCCCGCTCGAAGCCGGCGAGCTCGGCGATGGCCGCCACCGCCAGCACGCCCCCCGCCGGACCCGACAGCACCGCCTCGGGGGCGCGGAGGGCCGTGGCGTCCACCAGGCTGCCGTCCGAGCGCATGGCGCGGGCTCCCTCGGGGATGCGATCCCGCTCCAGGGCCCTCCGGAGCACCGGGGTGATGGCCGCGTCCACCAGGGCGGTCTCGACCCGGGCGAGGAGCCCCACCTCGGGGTCCACCGCGTGGCCTGCCACCACGTGGGCGCCGGGGGCGCTCCGCCGTACCGCCGCGGCTAGCTCCTCCTCGGCCTCGGGGGCCGCCGGACCGTGCCGCAGGCACACCGCCACCCCTTCGATGCCCTCCAGGTCCAGGTCGTCGGGCAGCGCGGGCGCCACCTCGACCGTGCCATCGGCGGCGATGCGCCCCGGCACCCCCACCGCCCGGTCGCACAGGGGAGGGGGCCGGGTGGCCTCGGGCTCGAACAGGGCCGGGCGGGTCATGTCGCCGATCCAGGGCAGGTCCTCGAGGCCCTCGTCCACCAGGAGGAGGGTGGGGACCCCGGCGCGCTCCAGCAGGGCGTTGGTGGCCACGGTCGTCCCGAAGACCAGCTCCCCCCGGGCCAGGTCGCCCACCACCGCGCGGTCGGAGGGGACCTTGCGCACCCGCACCGCCCCGTCGTCCTCCACGACCACCACGTCGGTGAAGGTGCCGCCGCGGTCGACGAAGGTCCTGGGCACGCTGCCTCCCGGTCGGCGCCTAGCCCGCATCCGTCATGACAGCTCGTCGCGAGCCGGTCCCCGCATTCCACGCAGCGAATGTTGGCGGGCCAGGCCCATCCGTGTCACCCTCTCGTGGAACGGCACGGGCGCCCACGGAGATCCTCATGCGACGTCTCACGATCCCGCTCGCCCTGGCCGGGCTTCTCTCCCTCGTGGCCTGCGCCCCCGCCGGCCTGGAAGACCCGAGCCACCCCACCGGCAGCCGCACCCTGGCCGCCTCCTCCGACGGGCAGCGCGTCTACGCGCTCCACCCCGACGCCCGCCAGCTCGCGGTGATCGACCCCGACACGGGCGTCGGGACCTTCCTCGACCTGGACGGGACCCCGGCGCGGGTGGCCCGGGCCGGCGACACGGTCCTGGTCACCCTGCGCGACGCCGGCGCTGTGGCCGTCTTCCAGGAGTCCTCGGGCGGGCTGCGCCCGGTGGACACGGTGGCGGTGGGCCCGGACCCGGTGGGCGTGGTCGCCCATCGCGGCGGGCGCGCCTGGGTCGCGGTGGGCCTGGGCGAGGAGGTCGTGGAGTTCGACACCGAGACCCTGGAGATCACCCGCCGCTTCCCCATCCCCGGGCAGCCGCGGTGGCTGGCGCTCCACCCGCGCGGCACCTCCCTCTTCGTGCTGGGGGCCCGGCGCGGACGGATCCACCACGTGGACCTGGACACCGAGGCCGTCCGCACCCTCGACGCCCCCGAGCACGTGCTCCTGAAGGAGCGCCGCGGCATCGTGGAGGTCCCCCTCCGCGCCCGGCCCACCGGCGACCCCTCCATCACGCCGGACGGGCGCCGGCTGGTGGTGCCCATGCTCTACGTGGACAACACCAGCATCGTCACCGGGGACGACGGGGCCGGTGAGCCTCCTCCCCCCGGCGGGGGCGGCTACGCCAGCGCGGGCGACGGCCCCGGCCGCACCAACCCGGTCCTCACCCTCCTCGAGCTCGAGCCCGATGGCACCCCCCGCCTCGAGACCCTGCGCTCGCTGCTCGTGACCGGCTTCCGCATGGCCCACGGGGCCGACGGGCTGGAGCCGGGTGCCCTCGTGGGGGTGCGCTCCTACATCGCGAGCACGGCCATCTCGCCGGATGGTCTGATGGTGCTGGCCAGCCTGGAGGGCTCCGAGACGGTGCTGGGCGTCCCCCTCGAGGTGGGGTCCGACCTTCAGTACCGCAAGGGCGCCCGCTCGAACGGGGTCGCCATGGACATGGCCCAGTTCGAGCGGCGGGGGGCGGTCTCGGTGCGCACCGGCTTCGGCCCCCGCGGGGTCCTCTTCCTGGACCCCACCCGCGCCGTGGTGGAGACCTGGCTCGACCGGGGGCTGGCCGAGGTGCCGGTGATCGAGGCGCTGGGCGGCCTGGGCGCCGACATCAGCTCCTTCGGAGACGAGCCCCTCGGCGATGTGCTGGGCCTCGAGGCCGCGGCGCCCCTCTCGCTGGGCCCGTCCGTCCTGCCCGCCGGCGTCGAGGAGGGCCGTCGCGCCTTCTTCCGCGCCACCGACAGCCAGATGGCGGCCCACGGCGGCGGGATCTCCTGCGCCACCTGCCACTTCGAGGGCCGCGACGACGGCACCACCTGGGTCTTCCCGGACGGGCCCCGCCAGACGCCCTCCCTGGCCGGTCCGGTCAGCGAGACCGCCCCCGTGACCTGGACCCACGACGTGCGGACCGTCGCCGAGGAGGTCCGTCTCACCTCGCGGATCCGCATGGGCGGCACCGGTGCGGACACCCAGACCTCCTGGGACGTGGAGGCCTTCATCGACAGCACCCCCTACCCGGGCGGCCTCGGGGCGGCGGTGGACGACCCCGCGTGGGCCGATGCCGTCGCGCGGGGAAGGGCGGTCTTCGAGGGCGAGGCGGGCTGCGCCGACTGCCACACGGGCCCGCTGCTGACCGACTCCCAGACCTGGCCCATGTTCGGGCTCACCGCCGTGCGCACGCCCACCCTGCGCGGGGTGGCCGCCACCGCCCCCTACCTGCACGACGGCAGCGCCCCCACCCTGGCCGCGCTGGTGGACATGGCCGAGCAGGGCGGCATGGGGCGGACCGACCACCTCTCGCCGGCGCAGAAGGCGGATCTGGTGGCCTACCTCGAGAGCCTCTAGGGGGGCTCGCCCGGGGCTGCGGGCGGGGCGACCTCGGCCGTGTGGCGTTCGCGCGACAGCCCGCTGGCGGGGGCCGGCCGCGGGGCGCGGACCGCACTACACACCCTCCCTCGCCCCCGGGAGCGTCGTCGTGCACATCGTCCATGCCTCTTCCGAGATCGTCCCCTGGTCCAAGGCCGGCGGCCTGGGCGACGTGAGCGGAGCCCTGCCCGCCGCGCTGGTGGCCCGCGGGCACCGGGTCATCACGGTGGCCCCCCGCTACGCCCCCTACGAGGGCGCTCACGACACGGGCTGGCGGACCCGGACCTGGCTCTACGGCCAGGAGCACGCCCTCGCCTGGTACCGGCTGGTGCGCGACGGGGTGGAGCACCTCTTCGTGGATCACCCGAGCTTCCACCGCGACGGGATCTACTCCGACGTCCACGGCCCCTTCGGCGACAACCTCTTCCGCTTCGCCCTGCTGTCCCGGGCCACCCTGCATGTCCCCGACCTCCCCCTGCCGGGCGGGCCCCTCGACGAGGCACCCGTCTTCCACGTCAACGACTGGCACACGGCGCTGGTGCCCGTCCTCCTCGACGGCGTCTACCGGCCGGTGGGCCGCCATCGGGCCGCGGCCACCGTCCTGGCCCTCCACAACGTGGCCCACCACGGGCGTGAGGATCTCGCCCACTTCGACGCCCTCGATCTGGCCCCCCGCTGGCGGGCGATCCTGACCCTCACCGGGCGCCTCGACCCGCTGCACGGGGGCGTGGCCCTGGCCGATCAGCTCGTCACCGTCTCCCCGACCTACGCGCGCGAGATCACCGAGGACCGGGGCCACGGGCTCGAGCCCCTGCTGCGCGAGCGCCGCGACGACCTGCACGGGATCGTCAATGGGGTGGGCCCGGAGTGGGATCCGGCCACCGATCCGCGGCTGCCCGCCCGCTTCGACGCCAGCGATCCGCGCGGCAAGGTGGCGTGCAAGGCCTCGCTCCAGGAGCGCTTCGGCCTGCCCCAGGAGCCCGACGCCCCGGTGGTGGGCTTCATCGGTCGCCTGGTCCACCAGAAGGGGATCGATCTGCTGGCCGAGGTGGTGCCCGCCCTGGTGGCCCGCGGGGCTCAGGTGGTGCTCCTGGGGAGCGGCCAGCCCGAGTGGGGCGACTGGATGCGGCAGACCCCGGCCCGCTACCCCGGCCGGGTCGGGAGCTTCGTCGGCTACGACGAGGATCGCGCCCACCTGCTCACGGCGGGGAGCGACCTGCTCGTGATGCCCAGCCGGTTCGAGCCATGCGGCCTGAACCAGCTCTATGCGCTGCGCTACGGCACCGTCCCGGTGGTCCACGCCACCGGCGGCCTCGTCGACACGGTGATCCCCTACGACGCCGAGGAGGACACGGGCACCGGCTTCCGCTTCGCCCCGCACACGCCGGGCGCCTTCCTGGCCGCCCTGGAGCAGGCCCTGGACCTGTACCAGGACGACGCCGAGGCCTGGCGGCGCCTGGCGCGCCGGGGGATGGTCCGTCGCTCGGACTGGGGACGGGCCGCTGCCGCCTACGAGGACGTCTACGAGCGGGCCCGGGAGCGCCGCCGCGCCCTCAGCGCAGGCTGAACTCGGCGTCGACCCGGGTGCGGAAGACGGTGACCGCCCCGGTGATCCGCTCGTCGTGGAGCAGGCTGGGGGTGGCCCCGTCCACCCGGAGCTCGTAGGGGGCGGGCCCGGCGGTGCATTGGCCCCGGCTGCCCACGAAGACCGTCCAGGTGCCCTCGGGCAGGTCGAGGGAGGGGCAGCCGTAGCTCGGCGGCGGGTGGGTGCAGGCCAGGGCGTCGTCCGACTCGTAGACCGTGCAGCCGGTCTCGTCGTTCACCCACAGGTAGGGGTCGAAGGGCAGCCCCGGATCGGTGGTGTCCACGGTGAGCCGCGCCCCCCCGGGCGGCGCCGTGACGGTCCAGCCGTCCACGGCGGTTCCGTCGCAGGGGACCTCGCCGGGCCGCACGGCGGTGCCGAGGGCGGCGGGGGCGGCCCGCGAGGGGACCGTCACCCCGCAGTCGTCGTAGTCGTCGGGCAGATCGTCCAGCCGGCCCCACGTCCGGTCGTGCCGCCAGGCCAGCCGGGAGCGGGTGTAGGTGGTGGTTCCGCGGGGGTCGTCGTCGCGCTCCACCGCCCACCAGGTCCCGTCGCCGAGGCCCGAGAGGACCGCGTTCCGGAACCGCAGTCCCCGCCGCGGGTCCACCCAGGACCGGGCGTAGGCCACCCGGTGCCCGGGCAGGGTGTCGCGGCGGCTCAGGTCGCAGCCGCCCGTCTCCACCGCGTCCACCAGGTCCAGCTCCCAGGTGGCGTCGCACCCGGCGCAGGCCCCGTCCAGATCCCCCTCGAAGGTGAGGATGGCCTCGCAGGTCCGGGTGCCGTCCTCCCACACCTCCCAGGTGAGCGTGCCCGCCAGATCCCGCACCGGGCCGGTGTCCGGATCCGGCTCATCCGTGTCGACCGGGTCCGTGTCCGCCGGATCCGTATCGGGGTCCTCCACCGGGTCCGTGTCGGGCCCCGGCGATGGCGGGGGGGGCAGTCCCGGCCCCTCGGCCGTGGCCCGCACCGGGCGGAGGGGCCCCTCGGGCGCCCCCGTGTCCACGTCCTCCCCGCCGATGGTCACGGCAGGGGTGCAGGCGACCAGCAGACCGGCGACCAGCGCGCGCATGGGCCCTCCTCGGATCCGGAGGGTCGGCCGCGGGACCGCGTCGGATGAGGGCCGCTGTGGGCTAGGATCCGAGGGGCGCGCTCAGGTGGCCTCGAGGGGGGCGGGGAGGCCCGGGGCCGGGACGCCGGGAGGCAGGCGGATCCGCAGCCGGCCCGGCTCGACCCGCACGTCGAGGGAGGTGCAGGTGGTGGGCTCGCCATCGAGGTTGGCGCGGGTGTCGGGGGGCAGGGTGATCCGGACGGTGCGGCCCCGCCAGCGGTGCAGGTGCCGGGTGGTGCCGCCCAGCACGTCGGCCGAGGTCGCCACCACGGTGGACGGGTCGAGGGGGCCGGGGACCACCACCACGTCGAGGAGTCCGTCCATCAGGTGGGCCTCGGGGTGCATGGGGAGGGCCCCGCCCCCGTAGCAGCCGTTGGCCACCGAGATGGCCAGGGCCTCGCCGGACCAGGTGTGCTCGTCGACCTCGACCCGGGCGGAGAGCGGCTGGACACCCGGCAGGGCGACGAGCCCGTGCGCCAGGTAGGCGGTGCCGCCCAGCACGGCCTTCAGCCCCTGGGGGGTGTCGGCGGTGATGGCGGCGGGCGGGCCCAGGGTCACCTGATTCAGCGAGACGCTCTCGCCCACCCGGAGGACGTCCACCGCGTGGGCGGCGCCGTCCAGGGCCTCCAGGACGGCCGCGACCGGCCGGTCCAGCAGGCCCAGGTGCCGGGCGAAGTCATTGGCGGTCCCCAGCGGCAGCACCACCAGGTCCGGCGGCGCCTCGCGATCCAGGAGCCCCCGGGCCACCTGCTGGACGGTGCCATCGCCGCCGGCCGCCACCACCACCGACTCCTCGGCCCGGCGAGCGGCCTGGCGGGCCTGGGGCCCGGCCACCTCCTCGATGGTGAGGGTCCAGCGCTCGGGGGCGGCGTCGCGCAGGGCCTCGGCATCGAGGGAGGCGGTCGGCGAGCGCAGGATTCGGGCGGTGAGGTGCACAGGCGTTCCGGGCCGGGCGGGGCCTGCAGAACCTACCCGGCACTGCCCCGTCTGTCCCCCGCCCGGGTGCGGGCCCGGGCGATGGCCTCCTCGAGGGCGGGCAGGGTGAAGGGCTTGGCGACCCGAACCCAGGCCGGGTCCAGGGTGGTGTAGAGGTCACCCGTGGTCACGACGATGCCCAGCTCCGGGCGGGTGGCCCGCAGCGCCTCGGCCAGGTCGGCCCCCGAGCCGTCCGGCAGGTCCAGATCGGTGATCAGGACGTCGAAGGCGGCGGCCTGGCTCGCCTGGCGCGCCTCCTCCAGGCTCTCCACCTGTCGGACCCGATGGGGCCCGCCCTGGAACCACCGGCCCACCACCCGGCGGATGAGGGGCTCGTCCTCCACGTGGAGCAGCTGCAGGGGCGCCGCCGTCTCGAGGCCGGCCTCGACGTCCACCAGCGGGAGCTCCACCAGGAAGCGGGTCCGGCCAGGGGCGGAGTCGAGATCGATGCGTCCGCCCGCCTGCTCGACCACCCGCCGGCACGTGGCGAGCCCCAGACCCGTGCCCCTCGAGGTCCGCGAGGTGACGAAGGGCTCGAAGATCCGCGGGCGCAGCTCCGGGGGCACCCCCGGCCCGTCGTCGGTCACGGTCAGGCGCGCGGTTCCCCGCCCGGGCTCGACGGCGACCACGACCCGGCTGCCTCGTCCATCGGCCAGGGCCTCGCCGGCATTCCCGACCAGGTTGGTGATCACCTGCTCGACGGCGCTGGACTCCATCCGCACCCGGACCGGAGCATCGGGCAGGACCAGCTCCAGGTCGACCTGCCGACCGGCCAGCCGCTGCAGCAGGGCGAGGCGCTGGGTGAGGAGGGCGGTCAGGTCGGTGGGGACGGGGGGGCCGGAGGCCTGCTCCAGGGTGCGTCGGGCCACCAGCGAGCCCGAGGCGACGGCCTCCCGGAGATCCTCGAGGGTACGGGCGGTCTCGGGGTCGCGGATGCGCTCCAGGGCCTCCTCCAGGCCAAGGTCGAGGAGCCCCAACAGGTTGTTCAGGTCGTGGACCACCGAGGCCGCCGTGGATTCGATGGCGTGGAGCCGCTCGAGCCGGCGCGCCCGCTCCCGCAGGCGCCGCTCCTCGGTCACGTCCCGCTGGATGCCCAGGAAGTGGGTGAGCCGGCCCTCGCCATCGTGGATGGGGCTCAGGGAGACCTCGTTCCAGAACCAGGTGCCGTCGGCCCGCCGGTTCTCGACCTCCACCCGGACCGGGTCGCCGGCGCCCAGGGCCGCCCGGATCCGGGCCAGTCCGGGCTGATCGCTCCGCGAGGCGTTGAGGAAGCGGCAGTTGCGCCCCAGGAAGGCGTCGCGGGGGTAGCCGGTCATGCGGAGGACGCCGTCGTTGGCGAAGACGATGGGGAAGTCCGGGGCGGTGGCGTCGGCGATGAGCACCCCCTCGGCCGTGTGGGCGAGCGCGTGCTCGATCAGGTCCAGGCGGCGCTGGCGGACCGACGCCTCGGTCACGTCCACGGCCCCGAAGAGCACCTGGGCGATGGCGCCCTCGGCGTCGGGGATCGGGTCGTAGGTCACGTCGAAGACCCGGGTGTCTCCGCTCGGGTAGGTCAGCTCGCGCAAGATCCGGTGGCGGTGCCCCTCGAAGGCCGCGGCGACGCGGGCCAGGAAGGCGTCCCGGGCCTCGGGCAGGGAGAAGTCGACCAGGCGATCCCCGACCTGCGGCCGCCGCCCCTGCAGCGCCTCGGTGAGCGCGGCGGCGGCGGGGGAGAGCCCCACGATCCGGGAGGAGCGGTCCAGCAGGAAGAGCACCTGCCGGGACAGGTGCTGCAGGCTGCCCGGGTCGATGGGGGGTGTCACGGCGGTCGGCCCGGGGTCGTGAGGGAATTGTCATTATAGGGCAGGGCCCGTGCTGGATCCATGGCCGCGTGCGGCGGATCGTCGCAGTAGCCCGGTCGAGGACGGTACCGCACCGGTGTCCACGACCCGGGTGGCGAGGGGGCGTTCGCCCGATTCGTTCACGAGGGTTGAAGCCCTGCGGTCGTGGCCGAATCTCGGGAGGCCGCCGCAGGGGTCGAGCCGCGGAGCGTGTACCGATGGGTTGCCGGCGCGTCTGGCTGGCCGGGCATCAGGCCGACCCGAACCCTGCGGCGCCGCCTTCAGGCCCGACCGACGACGCGGTGCGGGACGCGATCATCCCCCCGTTCGGGGGTCGTCGGCCCCTCGGTGCTCGGCCAGCCGGGGGATCAGCTCGGCCAGGTTGCAGGGGCGGGTCCGCGCGTCGAGCTGGTGGACGAGGAGGTGATCCCAGGCGTCGCGGCAGGCGCTCGTGGAGCCTGGGAGGACGAAGCAGAAGGTGCCGTTGGCCACCCCGGCCAGGGCCCGGGACTGGAGGGTGGAGGTGCCGATGATCTGGTAGGAGATGGCCCGGAAGACCTCGCCGAAGCCGTCGATGACCTTGTCCAGCAGCGGACGGACCGCCTCGGGGGTGCCGTCGCGGCCGGTGACCCCGGTGCCCCCGGTGGTGAGGACGACCTGGACCCGGGGATCGGCGATCCAAGCGCTCACCACGGCCCGGATGGCGTAGATGTCGTCCTGGACGAGGGTGCGATCGGCCAGGCGGTGGCCGGCCCCGACCAGCCGATCCCGCAGCAGGTCGCCGGAGCGGTCCTCGGCCAGGGTGCGCGAGTCGCTGATGGTGAGCACGGCGATGTCGAGCGGGACGAAGTCGGACATGGCGGGCCTCCCGGGGTGGCCGGCTTTCCTAGTGCGTCCGCCCCCAGGTTTCTCCCTGGTTTCGTCGCGGGCCGCGTGGGGCCTGCGGGCCTCGGGCACCGAGCCGCTCCAGGAGCACCCGGGCTCCCAGCTCGCCCGAGATGAGCGAGGGCGGCATCCCGGGACCGGGGACCGTGAGCTGCCCGGCGAAGGCCAGGTTGGACACCTTGGACGAGGCCAGGCGGGGCTTGAAGGGGCCGGTCTGGAGCAGGGTGTTGGCCAGGCCGTAGGCGTTGCCCTTGTAGGCGTGGTACTCGCGCTCGAAGTCGCGCATGGCCCAGGTCCGCCGCACCCGGATCCGCGGGGGCAGGGGGGCGCCCACGTAGGCCTCCAGGCGGTCCAGCACCGCCTCGGCGCAGGTCTCCCGGGCCGCCTCGTCGTCGCGGAGCCCGGGCGCCAGGGGCACCAGCACGAAGAGGTTCTCGCAGCCCTCGGGCGCGCAGGTGGGGTCGGTCCTCGACGGGGCGCAGACGTAGAAGAGGGGGGCCTCGGGCCAGCGGGGGCGCTGGTAGACGGCATCCATGTGGGTGTCCAGATCCTCGTCGAAGAAGAGGGTGTGGTGGTGGAGCTTCGGCACCCGCCCCTCGACCCCCAGGTAGAGGAGCAGGCTCGAGGGCGAGAGGCGCCGCCGATCCCAGGTGGCCTCGCTGTCCTGGCGGGCGTGGGGGGGCAGGAGGTGCTGCTCCACGTGGTGGTAGTCGGCCGCGGCGAGGACCCCGTCGGCGGCGAGGACCCGGCCGTCGGTCCGCACCCCCGTGGCACGACTGCCGGCCACCTCGATGGCCTCCACCTCTGCACCGAATCGGAGCTCCACGCCCTCGGCCCGGGCCACCTCCACCATGGCCTCGATGATGCGGTGCATGCCGCCCATCGGGTACCAGGTGCCGAGCGCCATGTCGGCGTACGCCATCAGGCTGTACATGGCGGGGGTGTCCCGGGAGGAGGCCCCCAGGAACAGGACCGGCCACTCCACCAGCCGGGCCAGGCGCGGATCGCGGAAGCGACGGCGGGCGAAGCGGTGCATGGACTCCAGCATCCGCAGGCGGAAGACCTCGCGCACCAGGCGTACGTCGACGAACTCGGACAGGGAGAGGCTCGGTCGGAGCAGGTAGTCCTCGGTGGCGGCCCGGTAGATGGTCCCGGAGATCTCGAGGAACCGGTCCAGCTCGGCCCCGGAGCCGGGCTCGATCCGCTCGAAGAGTTCGCGGAGGGCCGGCACCCCGGCCGGGATGTCCCACGGCTCTCCGCCGGGCCAGACGACGGTGTAGGACGGGTCCAGCCGGCGCAGCTCGTAGAGATCCTCCACCCGGCGGTCGAAGGCCTGGAAGAAGCGGTCGAAGAGGTCGGGCATCCAGTACCAGGACGGCCCGAGGTCGAAGCGGAAGCCGTCGAGGGTGTGGCTGCGGGCGCGCCCGCCCGGCTGGTCGTGCTTCTCGAGGAGGGTGACCCGGGCGCCGCCCCGGGCCAGGTGGCAGGCGGCGGAGAGGCCGGCGAATCCGGCGCCGATGACGAGCACGTGGGGAGCGGGCACGGGACCTCCTCGGGCGTTGTGGCCTATGCCGAGGGCGGCGCCCGCGAGGGACCGGGGACCGGGGCCGGTAAGGTGGGGGACCGACGCCCCGGCGCCCAAGTGGGGGTGGGTGGCTGTCAAGTCTCCCCCGATCGGGTGACGCAGGAGCCTCCAGATTGGGGTGTCGAGCTGGGTTCTGCGGGGGTCGTCATCTGACATGTCTCTTTCAGGCCCGGCCCCGGCGAGGCGAAGATCCGCACATCGCCGGGCTCAACGGCGTCCCAACAGGCTTGCCCGGCTGGAGCGACCTCGCCTTGCATGGCTGATAAACTGGGATCTCACCCGCCAGGGGAGGGAGCATGACCGGCAGGGACCGCCGCGCGCGCCGGGGCAGCTACAACGCGATGGTCGGGGCCTTGCTGCCGCTGGTCATCGGCTTCGCCGCTCTGTCGGTCGACATGTCCTGGGTCCGCCTGGCGGATGGTCAGTCCCAGGATGTGGCGGACGCCGCCTCGCACGCGGCCCTCATCGAGCTGCGCGCCACAGGCAACACGGCCAACGCCCGGCTCGCCGCCGAACGGATCATCGACGAGAACATCGTCGGAGGCGGCCCCGGCACCATGGGCGACATCCAGTTCGGGGAGTGGCGTCGCGGCAGCGTTGGCCTGTCGCCGACCTCGCTCCGCCCCAACGCCGTGCAGGTCGAGGTCGGGCGCTACGGCGACGATCCGGTGGGCCTCAACTTCGCGCGGATCTGGGGCCGGGACTCGGCCGTGGTCTCGAGCGACGCCACCGCGGCCACCCGCTCGCTCCAGGTGGTCCTGGTCATGGACATCACCGGTTCTTTCCGCTCGGAGATCTCCGAGGCCCGCAAGGCGGCGGTGCGGTTCCTGGACATCCTCTCCGACGTCCACGGGCGCGAGGACATGGTGGGCATGGCTGTCTACCTGAACCGCTACTCCTGGGCCTACTCGGAGATGTTCCTCCTCTCGGACCTGTCAGCCCGCACCTTGGCGCGGTCGCAGTGGAACAAGCTGGACGTCGGATCCCAGAGCGAGCAGGGATGCTACAGCCAGCGGGACTACCGCAACGACCCGGCCAAGCTGCTCGAGCCTCGATCCCACGACTACACCAACGGGGGCACCAAGCCGGACCTGCCGCGGTGGTACTGCGACGAGAACGGCACCGATCATCACGTGGGGATCGCCATGGGGCGGCAGCTCATCCAGGAGCTGGATGACCCGCTGGCCTATCGGGCCATGGTGGTCCTGACCGACGGGCAGCCCAACAACCTGGAGCGCTCGCCACTGTCCACGATGGAGGGGTATGAATCCTACGATACTCTCAGGGACTATCTCGGCTACACCGAGCCCAGGTTCCGTGAGTACCGTGGGCCGCTGCCCCACAACGTGGCCCAGATCGAGGACGCGACCGTGGCCGAGGCCGGAGCGGCCTTGGCGGAAGACGAGATCCACACCTGGATGGTGTCCTTTCGGGCCACAGCCGCCTACCTGAAGGACGTTCCCGGTGGCGACGGACGCTTCTACTACACCGACAACGCCGCCGAGCTCACGCCCATCTTCGAGGACATCGCCAACAGCCTGCCGCTCATGATCGTGAAGTAGGGGACGGCCTTCCCCGCGAGGGACCGGGGACCGGGGCCGGTAGGGTGGGGGACCGCGGCGGGGACCGGCGACCTCGACCCGGCTGGCTCCGGGTCCGGGGCGCCTTACGACGGGGGCATGGACCTCCCCTTCTCCACGCCCACGGCCCGGTGGTTCCAAGACAGCTTCGCGGGCCCCACGCCGGTCCAGGCCCGAGGCTGGCCGGTCATCGCCGGAGGGGCCCATGCGCTGCTGCTGGCGCCCACCGGCTCGGGAAAGACGCTGGCCGCCTTCCTGGTGGGCATCGACCGCTGCCTCGGGCTGCCCCAGGACGTCCCCGACGGGGTCCGGGTGCTGTACGTCTCACCGCTGAAGGCGCTCGTCTACGACGTGGAGCGCAACCTGCGGGCGCCCTTGATGGGGGTGCAGCGCGCCGCCCCCGAGGGGACGCGCCGGATCCAGGTGGATCTGCGGACCGGGGACACCCCCCAGGCCGACCGCCGGCGCTTCCAGCGGTCGCCGGGCGACATCCTCGTCACCACCCCCGAATCGCTCTACCTGCTGCTCACCAGCAACGCGCGGGCGGCCCTCGAGACGGTCCACACCGTCATCGTGGACGAGATCCACGCCATCGCCGGCAGCAAGCGGGGGGTGCATCTGGCCCTCTCGCTGGAGCGGCTGGACGCCGTCACCGCCCAGCCCGTGCAGCGGGTGGGGCTGTCCGCCACCGTGCGGCCCGTCGAGGCGGTGGCCCACTTCCTCGGGGGCCCCGAGCGCGACGTGACGGTGGTGGACACGGCCGCCCCGCCGCGCATCGACCTGCAGATCGTGGTACCGGTCCCCGACATGGATCGGCCGATCCTGGAGGCGCCGGCGGGTGGGCCCTCGGCGCTGGAGCGGGCTTCCCAGGACGAGCCCTCGGTCGGGGGCCGGGACCCGGCGGCGCTGGATGCGCCGTTCGACCTCGATGATCCCTTCGGAGACGACCTGGGGGCCGACTTCGGGGGCGGGAGCCTCCACGGGACCCGCCAGTCGGCCCGCGAGGTGGGCAGCAGCGTCTGGCCGGCCATCCACCCGCGGCTGCTGGAGCTGGTCCGGGCCCACCGCACCACCCTCGTCTTCGCCAACTCCCGCGTCCTCACCGAGCGGCTGTGCAACAAGCTCAACGAGCTCGCCGGGGAGGAGATCGCCAAGGCCCACCACGGCTCCATCTCCCACGCCCGGCGCACCGAGATCGAGGATGACCTCAAGTCCGGGCGCATCCCCTGCATCGTCGCCACCTCCTCCCTGGAGCTGGGCATCGACATGGGAGCCATCGACCTGGTGATCCAGGTGGAGTCCCCAGGGTCGGCGGCCCGCGGCCTCCAGCGGATCGGGCGGGCGGGCCACCAGGTGGGGGGCGTGAGCAAGGGGCGGATCTTCCCCAAGTACAAGGGCGACCTGCTCGAGGCGGCGGTGGTGGCGGCGCGGATGGCCGAGGGGGTGCTGGAGCCGCTGCACCTGCCGCTCAACTGCCTCGACGTCCTCGCCCAGCAGGTGGTGGCGATGGTGGCGCTGGAGCCCGGCCTCTCGGTGACCGAGCTCCACGCCCGGGTGCGCCGGGCCGCCCCCTATGCCCAGCTCTCCCTCGATGCCCTGGTGGCGGTGCTGGACATGCTCTCGGGGCGCTACCCGAGCGACGACTTCGCGGATCTGCGCCCCCGGATCGCCTGGGACCGGGCCACCGACACCCTGAAGCCGCGCAAGGGCGCCCGGATGCTGGCGGTCCTGAACGCGGGGACCATCCCCGATCGCGGGACCTACGGGGTCTTCCTCCCGGACGGGCCGCGGATCGGCGAGCTCGACGAGGAGATGGTCTACGAGAGCCGCGAGGGCGACACCATCATCCTCGGGGCCAGCACGTGGCGTATCGAGGAGATCACCCGCGACCGGGTCACGGTGACCCCGGCACCGGGAGAGCCCGGCCGGATGCCCTTCTGGCGCGGCGAGGGGCCCGGGCGGCCGCTGGCCCTGGGGGAGGCCCTCGGCGCCTTCCTCCGGGAGCTCTCCGAGCAGCCCGTCGAGACCCGCGCCGACTGGGTGCGGGAGCGGGTGCCCCTCGATGATCACGCCATCGGCAACCTCCTCGACCATGTGGAGGCCCAGCGCGAGGCCACCGGGACCCTGCCCACCGACCGGGCCATCACCGTGGAGGCCTTCCGCGACGAGATCGGCGACTGGCGGGTCTGCATCCTCACGCCCTTCGGCGGACGGGTCCACGCGCCCTGGGCGCTCGGCATCCAGCGGCGGCTCTCCGAGACCTCGGGCTTCGAGGTCCAGTGCATGTGGACCGACGACGGGGTGGTGCTGCGCTTCGCGGAGGCCGAGGAGCTCCCGGACCTGGACGCCCTCTTCCTGGATCCGGACGAGCTCGAGGCGCTGGTGACGGACGAGGTGCGGACCTCGGCCCTGTTCCAGTCCCGCTTCCGGGAGGCGGCGGGCCGGGCGCTCCTCCTGCCCCGGAAGCGGCCCGGCAAGCGCACGCCCCTGTGGGCCCAGCGTCGCCGGGGCGAGACCCTGCTCGCCGTGGCCAGCCGCTTCCCCAGCTTCCCCATCCTCCTGGAGGCCTACCGGGAGTGCCTGCAGGACGTCTTCGACCTGCCCGCCCTGCAGGGGATCCTCCGCGGCATCCGCGAGCGCCGGATCCGGGTGGACGTGGTGGAGACGCGCCAGGCCAGCCCCTTCGCCAAGGGCCTGGTCTTCGCCTGGGTGAGCACCTACCTCTACGAGACCGACACCCCCCTGGCCGAGCGGCGGGCCCAGGCCCTCACCCTGGACCGGAGCCTGCTCCGGGAGCTGCTCGGCCAGGACGAACTCCGGGACCTGCTGGACCCGGGGGCGGTGGCCCGGGTCGAGGCCGAGCTGGGGTGGCGGACCGAGGACCGGCGGGCCCGGGATGCCGACGAGGTCCACGACCTGCTGCGTCGGCTGGGGGATCGGACCACCGAGGAGATCGCGGCGCGCAGCACCGATCCCGACGCGGTGGAGGGGTGGCTCGCGACCCTCGAGGAGGCCCGCCGTGCCGCTCCGGTGCGCATCGCCGGCGAGGCCCGCTGGATCGCCGCCGAGGACGCCGGGCGCTACCGCGATGCCCTGGGCACCATGCCGCCCCCCGGGCTGCCCTCGGACTTCCTGGCCCCGGCCGAGGCGCCCCTCGAGTCGCTCCTGCTGCGCTGGGCCCGGACCCACGGCCCCTTCCTCCCCGAAGGACCCGCCCGGCGCTGGGGGCTGCCCACCGCCGTGGTGGCCTCGGTGCTCCGGGCGCTGGTGCAGCAGGGGACCCTCCTCGAGGGCGAGCTCCGGCCCGGCGGGACCCGGCGGGAGATCTGCCACCCCGACGTGCTGCGCCGCCTCAAGCGGGCCTCCCTGGCCGCCCTGCGCGACGAGGTGGCCGCGGTGGACGCCACGGCCCTGGCCCGCTTCCTCCCCGGCTGGCACGGCCTGTCCGAGGTCCGTCCCCGCGGGGTGCGCCAGGGGATGGAGCGCCTGCGCGAGGTGGTGGCCCAGCTCGAGGGCCTGCCCATCCCGTTCAGCGCCCTGGAATCGGTGGTGCTGCCCGCGCGGGTGCCGGGCTTCCAGCCGGTGCAGCTGGACCAGCTCGGCGCCATGGGCGAGCTCGTGTGGGTGGGGCGGGGCGCGCTGGGCCGCAAGGACGGCAAGGTGGCCCTGCTCCGTCGCGAGGCGGCCCCCGAGCTCCTCCCCCCGCCGCCGGAGGATCCGCCGGATGGACCCATCCATGTGGCCCTGCGGGAGCACCTGGAGCAGCGGGGGGCCAGCTTCCTGGCCGAGCTGGTGGCGGCGGTGCCCCAGTCCACCACCACCGAGGTGGTGGGGGCGCTGTGGGACCTGGTGTGGGCCGGGCTCGTCACCAATGACACCTTCCAGCCCCTCCGGGGCCTGGGCCAGTCCACCGGTCGCCGGGGTCGGGCCGGTCGTCGCGGGCTGGCGGTGGCCGGCGGGCGGTGGGCCCTCACGGCGCGGCTCGTCCTGGAGCCGGCCTCGCCCACCGAGCGGGTCCACGCCATCGCCCTGGGCCTCCTGGAGCGGTACGGGGTCGTCGCGCGGGAGATGGCCCACGCCGAGGACGTCCCGAACGGTTTTGTGGACGTCTACAAGGTGTTGCGGGCCATGGAGGAGGCCGGCCAGGTGCGGCGCGGGTACTTCGTCGAGGGCCTGGGTGGGGCCCAGTTCGCCCTCCCTGGCGCCATCGACCGGCTCCGCGCCTTCCGCGAGGAGGGGGATGACGAGGTGGTGGTGCTCGCCGCCACCGATCCGGCCCAGGTGTGGGGCGGGGTCCTGTCGTGGCCGGCCGGCACCGTGGAGGGGGCGCGTCCCCGCCGGGTGCCCGGGGCGGCGGTGGTGCTGGTGGACGGCCGCCTCGTGCTCTTCGTCGACAAGGGCGGGCGCACCGCCTGGACCTTCCCGGGCGGGGCCCCCGAGGCCGTGGAGCGGGCCGCGGCGGCGCTGGGTCCCCGGGCGGCCCTGGTGGGGGCGCGCACCTTCCGGATCGACACCCTCGACGGGGTCACCGCCCGCGAGGCCCCGGCGGCCGGAGCCTTCCAGCGGGCCGGGTGGGTGCCGGACCACAAGGGGCTCGGCTTCGTGGGGGGGCCGTAGGTGCCCGAGGGCGACACCGTCTGGAAGATCGCGCGGGCCCTGGACCCGCTGCTCCGGGACCGCCGGATCCGGCGCTGGCGCTTCCAGGGGCGGCGCAGCCAGCCCGCCCCGGCCCAGCCGGTGGTCACCGACATCGAGGCGGTGGGCAAGCACCTGCTCCTGACCCTGGACCGCTCCGCCATGCTCCGGGTCCACCTGGGCCTGCACGGGCGGTGGCATCGCTACGCGCCCGGCGAGCCCTGGCGCCGCCCCCGGCGGCTCCTCTCGGTGGCGCTGGCCACCGAGGACGACGTGGTCACCTGCTTCCGCGCCCGCTCGGTCGAGCTCTTCGGGGCCGGCCTGCGCGGCCTGCACCCCATCCTCTCCCAGCTCGGGCCCGACCTGCTGGTGCCCCCCGTGGACGAGGCCGCCATCCTCCAGCGGGTCCGGGCGCTGGGTCCTGGCCGGGCCATCTCGGCGGTGCTGCTGGACCAGCGGATCGCCGCCGGGATCGGCAACGTCTACCGCAACGAGGTCCTCTTCCTCCACGGCGTCCACCCCGACGTCCCCGCCGACACCCTGGACCCCGAGCGGATCCGGACGCTCTTTCGGACCTCGGCCCGGCTCATGGCCTGGAACCTGGAGCCGGGCTGGCGGATCACCACCCGGGACGCCGAGGGTCACCCGGTGGCCGGGAGGCCGCGTCACTGGGTCTACGGGCGGGCGGGCCAGCCCTGCCTGCGGTGCGGTCGGCGGATCGGCGCGGGTCGTCAGCTCGAGGATGCCCGCCCCACCTTCACCTGCCCGGGCTGCCAGCCCGCCCCGGCGGTCCGGGCGCGGGCCCAGCGGTGGTGAGCCTGCTGCTGGCGGTGCTCGGGGCGTGGGCCGCGCCCGACCTGGGCCCCGAGGCCTTCCGGCAGGCGGTGGAGGCCGGGATCCGAGAGGCTGGGCGGGGGGGCTCGCCGCGGGCCCCGGAGCTGGGGCGGGCGGCGGGGGTCCTGCCGCGGCCGGTGGTGGCCGCCTGGATGAGATCGGAAGAGCGTCGTGTAGGG
>CAZPJM010000046.1:0-23011 GCA_964586865.1 uncultured Enterobacteriaceae bacterium | reverse complement strand
ATTTGCTGTCGACGCCATGGGCGTGAGCATCGATCGCAAACTGGCGCTGACTGGTTTCGAACGGTATGCATGATCGGGACGAGTTTTGCGCTGATAATGTACAGCTTGTTGATAGGCTCCGACCCGCCTATGCTGATTCCAGAGGGTGCCTCGGTCTCGGGGCGGCGCTGTCATGGCCATGACGTGAGGCGTGCAGCCTGAATGGAAGGTGCCAACTGGCGCCAGGGAGGAGCAGATAATGGCCCACAAAGCGTCTGAGTTCAATGTAATCCTAGACTCCCTGTTTCCGGACGTTGCTTGCTGTACAACACCTACACCGGCGCGCTGCGGGAGTTTCCTATCAAGCACGCGGCGATGTTGTCAGCGCTCCGTGCAGGGGCCCCTGTCAGCAACGCCAACATCCACGTCGTCGACGAGTTGGTCGGTGGGTCAGCGCGGAGCGACGGATTCGTGATCGATGGCTCTCGGAACGAGCGTCGAGAGATCATCGAGGACTACTGGCGTGCCAGAGAGCCTCCCATGGGTCCCGTCAAGTTCCTATCCCTCACGGTGAGCCCAACGGTATCCTGCAATTTTCGGTGTGGGTATTGCTTCGAGAACCACCCGGCCCGTGCGTTCAGCCGTACGGATGTGGCACGCCTCAAGCAGTTTGCAGAAATGAAACTGGCTGAAGGGGGCACGATCGGTGTCCTCTGGTTCGGGGGGGAGCCGCTGGCAGCGTTCAAGGTATTGCGGTCTCTTCACGAGGCGCTACGTGAAGTGGCGGACCAAAAAGGGCGGCACGCTCGAGCACTCGATGATCTCGAACGGCTCCTTGCTACTGAAGGACCAGTTGGACTGGGCCATCAAGACCGGACTCACCTCGGTGCAGGTCACTATCGATCGCCCGGCCGACGTCCACGACCAACGCCGGCCAGGAGCTGACGGCGGCAAGACCTTGGCCACCATCATGGACAACGTCGAACGCGCTGCGCCGAGCATCAGCATCACCATTCGTGTCAACGTGGACAGGACCAACCTTGATCGAATGGTCGAGGTCCTCGACGAGCTGGTCGCGCGCGGCCTGCACCGATTTGTCGGCGTAGACTTGGGCCACATCCGCGCCTTCACTGCGGAGTCCGAGGGTGAGTTCACGGACGCAGCGCTTTCCAAGAAGGAATACGCAGTGGCGCGTATCCGACTGGTCGAAGAGCTTCTCCGCCGTGAGTTCACGCGTGCCCTACCCGCGCTGCCGACGCGGCAGATCGGAGCCATCTGCGTCGCAGACAGTCCGGCTGGGTACGTCGTGTCCCCGCGCGGTCTGGTGTTCGGTTGCTGGAACGAGGTCGCGAACGAGCCGAAGTACGCCAGCTACCTACTTGGAGAGCAAAACGGCGCAGTGACGTTGGACCCTGAAAACGAGGGCGTGAAGACGGCCTGGGAGCTGTACGACCCGTTCGAGCACAGCGAGTGCTCGACGTGCTTGGTCGCTCCGCTGTGTCGGGGTGGCTGGCCCACCTCCGTCGCTCTATTGAAGCTGATATCGACGCCCGCGGAAGAGCGAAAACACACACCCTTATCCGGAAGGAGGGAGCATGTCCCACGAAGACGAAGAGCGAGAGTCGGTAACGTCTAACCACGAGGGCGATGAGTACGTGCTTACCCGACGAAGCGTGATCGTCGACGCCGTCGTCATGTTCGTCGGCGGTGCTGTTGGGGCCAGTGCGATTCGCCTGCAGACTCTCCAAGGATTGCGCGGCTTCATCTTGGATGATGGCTTGCCCGCGAACGGCGGCCAGGATCCGCAACGGCGCGCACTCGCCCAAGCTGCCTGCAATCCGCCCGGCTCGTACAATCAAGGCGGGGGATGTAATCCCCAGGCGGGGCCCTGTCAGATCCTGTCCGTCTGTCACGAAGAGGTATGCCAGGCAGTGTTCAGCTGTGTCGGAGGGCACGTCTGCAGCGGGGAGCACCAGTGCAGTTCCGACACCTGCGTCGGGGACTTCAACTGTGGTGGGCCGGCCGGCGGAGTTCATGCCTGCCACGGGGCTCACGTATGCTCCGAGGCTTCCTTCGGCCCATGCGGCGAGTTCTGGCCGTGTGGCGGCTTCGTCATTCAACCTTCGGATCCCGGATTCACCCGTGCGCGGGACATCCGGAGGGCGATCGCCAAGAAGGTGTCCTGATGCCTCGCATGACCCCGCACCGGCCCTCCCAGCGCCGGCGGTGGTGGCTCGTCGCGCTGGCCGGCGTTGCGGCGCTCGGCGGTGCGTCCATCCTGGTCGTGCCATCTTCCCCACCCGCCGCCCCGGAGGAGGTCGATACGCTGGCCGTACCCGATGCCCCCGTCCGAGAACGCCCACATGAAGGCAACCGCGTGGGTGCGCCGCATCGTCGACCGACGGCGGTGCCAGCGACGCCTGTCGAGGAGAACAAGCCGCCCCCCTTGTGGGAGGGGAGCTTGAGCGACCGACGAGCCCACGTGGATGTCTGGCAGAAGATGAGTGACCTTCTTTCGCCCGACCCCGTTCCGGCACCCGATGGATGGGATGTAGTGCCTCCCGGTTTCCCGGACAATCGACAGGGCGTATTCATGCGGCGGGTCCCCTGGTAACCTCCGGGTCCATCCGTGAGGCGGAGGGTCCCGTGAGCGACGACATCCATAGCTATGAAGGCCCGGGCGTGACGGTCCACTGGGACAAGGCCCGCTGCATCCACGCGGGCCAGTGCGTCCGCGGCCTGAAGGACGTGTTCAACCCCAAGCAGCGACCCTGGATCCAACCCGACCGGGCCGAGGTGGAGAGGCTGACCGAGGTGATCGGCCGCTGCCCGAGCGGGGCGCTCTGGTACGAGCGCCAGGACGGACCCACCGAGGCCGCGCCGGCGGTCAACGCGATGCGCATGGAGGTCAACGGGCCGCTGCACGTGCACGCCGACCTCTTCATCGACGGGGCCTCCCCGGTCGGTGCAGGTACGCGGGCCAGCCTGTGCCGGTGCGGGCGCTCCGCCAACATGCCGTACTGCGACAACAGCCACATCGAGGCCGGCTTCCGCCACGACGGCACGGCCGAGGCGGGTGAACTGGCCGCCGAGCTGGCCCCCGGCCCGCTCCACATCACCGCCATCGCCGACGGACCCCTCCAGGTGGACGGGGCGGTCGAGATTCGCGACCGAGAAGGCACGCCCGTGCTCCGCGCCACCCGGTGCTGGCTCTGCCGATGCGGTCAGAGCGGGAACAAGCCCTACTGCGACGGCTCGCACAAGGCCGCCGGCTTCACCACGGGCTGAGGCGTGTCGGGTCCGTCATGGACGGGGTCGGGGGTGCCATACGATGGTGCGGCCCCCGGCCCTTGGCGTGGGCGGTGGACTCGTTAGGAGGCTGGCGAACCCCCACCCCCGGAAGCCCCTTTGGCCGTGCACGCCCCCTCGACCCCCTGGAACGTCTACGCCGTCTTCAACCACGACCTCGAGCAGGTCTTCGTGGGCGCCACCTCGGCCCCCTCCGACCGCCTGGAGGAGGAGTGCGCCCGGGTGGCCGGGCAGATCGAGGACTGGGAGTGCGCCCGCCACCACATCGACTGGGTGGCCTCGGTCGAGCGCTTCCCCTCGCTGCGCCACGCCCGGCTCTACGCGGCCTGGCTCTCGCGGGAGGGCGCCTTCGAGGGCGCCGAGCACTACGTCATGGGCCTCGACGAAGCGCTGGCCTGAACGGTCGGGCCCGGGCACGTCGCAGCCGGGCCCCCGAGAGGCCTACCGACCGCCGCGGTGACGGACCGCGTGCGACGCCGCCCCTGCCACCAGGGCCAGGACCCCGCTCCACCCCGCCAGGGAGACGAGCGCCAGGAACACGTCGAACGGCTCCTCCAGGGGCATGATCCACGGCGTGAAGAGCAGCGTGCCCAGCACGCGGTCGCCGCTGCGCCCCACCAGCCCCCCGAAGGGACCGTCCAGGAGCATGATCAGGAAGGTCAGGATCGCCGGGAAGAGCACGGCGATCACGAGCCCGCCCACCTGCCCGGCCGCCGGCCGCCGGCTCCACAGGGCCACCAGCGCCGACAGGCCCAGCAGGACCCCCCACGAGAGGGTGGCCCAGGCGGTCAGGACGAGGGCATCGTCGGCCTGGGACAGCCACTCCTCGGCCGTGCGCCGGGGGCCGTCCGCCACCTCCACCAGCCCCACGAGCAGGACGCCCAGGACGATCAGCGGCAGGGTGCGGACCATGGCGGCCAGCATCTTGTCCCGGAGGATCACCCACGCCGGCAGGGTGCTGGCCGCCAGCAGCTCCAGGGTGCCCGTGCTGCGCTCCAGCGCGATGCTCCGGGTGAGGATCAACACGCTCATCCCCACCGCCCCGAACCACCCGAGGAAGGCCCAGGGGACGGCCAGATCGTCGTCGAACTCCGTCGCCAGGAGCAAGAGCCCCCCGAGCAGGACCCAGATGGCGGTGACGATCCAGGTGGCGCGGCTCAGGGCGCCCTGGGCCAGGGTCCGCAGCTCCCGCCACATCACCGGCCAGCCCCAGACCCTCCGTCGCCGCCCGGTCCGGACCTGGTCCAGCCGGGGCAGGACCCACCCCACCATCCGGAGGTAGAGCACCGAGAAGGAGACCACCTGCACGATGCCGTGGATGGCCAGCACGGCCCAGGTGGCGTCGTCCATGTAGAACTGGCCCCGATCGAGGCCGAACAGGAAGGCGGCCGCCTCGAGGGAGAGCCAGCCGGGGGCGAGCCAGATGACGGGCAGCAGCGCCGCCCCGACCGGCAGGGGCCAGGTCCGGGAGCGGCGCGGGTCCTCGCCGAGGGCCAGCCGACGGAAGCGCCAGGCCGTGGCCCCGAGGGCGAGCAGCCCCACCACCACCGGGGCCACCAGCGAGAGGAGGGTCCAGGGCTCGCCGTCCCCCAGCAGCGGGTAGGCGGGGTGGAGGGGGCCCAGCCACGGGGCCTCGCCGCGCAGGTTGTCGGACCACCGGGAGTAGAGCCACGCCAGCCTCACCGGGAAGAGCAGCATGGCGAGGATCGCCCAGCCCGCCGTGGCCAGGGCGGTCTCGGCGAAGCTGGAGGCCGAGAGGGCGAAGTAGGCGGCCACCGCCCCCACCGAGAGGGCGAACACGGGCAGGGACAGGGTCAGGGCCAGCAGCATCCACGGGTCGGTGCCCCCGAGGGAGAGCACCAGCCCCAGGACGGGCAGGGCCGTGGCCAGCAGCAGCACGCCCCGCACCAGGCGGCTGCTCAGCAGCCCGCCGAGCACGGGGCCGGGGCCGATCCCGGTCAGGTTCAGCAGCTCGAGGGTCCCCCCGTCCCGCTCGGCGTGGATGGCCCCCGCCCCGAGGGCCCCGCCCAGGATGGCGGCCAGGAGCAGCAGCAGGCCCGAAGTCCCGGCGAACAGGGCGCGGCCGACCCTCGAGATGGCGCCGGGGTCCTGCTGCCAGTCGGTGCTTCCCACCCACACCAGCACCAGGAGCAGCAGCCCCCCCGGCACCGCCAGCCGACCCGTCATCCGGGAGGCCGAGCGGCTGGTCCGGCGCAGCTCCCGGGAGAGGATCAGCCCAAGGGCTCGCACTACTGCACCAACCCCTGGGTGAGCTTCATGAAGACCTCCTCCAGGGTGGGCTCCTTCTGCTGGAGGAGGCGGATCCGCAGCCCCCGGTCGTGGAGGTGGGCGGCCAGATCCGACAGGTCCATGGGCCGGGCGAGCTTCACCTGGACCCGCCGCCGGAGCTCGTCGTGGGTGGCGCTGTCCACCGGCGGCAGCTCGCGGAGGACCACGCAGGCCCGGGCGTCGTCGGTGGTGTGGACCTCGACCTCGGTGCCGTCGCGGGCCTCGTCCATGATGTCGGCGAGGGGCCCCTGGGCCACCAGCTCGCCCCGCTCCAGGATGGCGATCCGATTGCAGACCTCGGCGAGCTCCGAGAGGATGTGGCTCGAGAGCAGGATGGTCTTGCCCATGGACTGGAGTTCCTTGAGGATCTCGCGGATCTCGATCCGGGCCCGCGGGTCCAGCCCGCTGGCGGGCTCGTCCAGCACGAGGACGTCGGGGTCGTGGACCAGGGTGCGGGCCAGGCCGAGCCGCTGCTGCATACCCCGGGACAGGGTGTCCACCAGGGCGTGCTCCTTGTAGGTCAGGTCGGTGAGCTCGAGCAGTCCGCCCACCAGCTCGTTCCGCCCGCGTGATCGGATGCCGTAGGCCGCCGCGAAGAAGTGGAGGTACTCGGAGACGGTCATGTCGCGGTAGACGCCGAAGTCGTCGGGCATGTACCCGAGCATCCCCCGGATGGCCTCCTTGTCGGTCCACACCGAGTTGCCCCCCACGAAGGCCTCGCCGCTGGTGGGCTCGAGCAGGGTGGTGAGGATGCGGATGGTGGTGGTCTTGCCGGCGCCGTTCGGGCCGATGAACCCGAAGAGATCTCCGCGGTCGACCTGCAGGTCGATGCCGCGCAGGGCCTCCATCTTGCCGTAGCGCTTCACCAGCTCACGGGTCTCGATCACGGGGCCGCCTCCGGGGGCAGGGCGCGCGGGAAGGGGGCGCGGACGACGGTGTAGCTGCGGGGGACCGGGGTGAGGCCGTCGAGGACCGAGGGCTCCACCGGGCGGTCGGCCACGCCGAGCAGGACGGCGCGGTGGCTCTCCCAGGACAGGTGGCCGCGGCCGACCTCGGGCACGTCGGTGGCCGACTGGATGGCCCAGTCGTTGGCCGCGTCCAGATCCTCGGTGTCGAGGGGCCACTGGTGGGGTCCGCGGGGCGCGCCAGCCGCCGCGTCCACGTCCACCGAGGCGCCGGCGGGCAGGGTACCGACCCGCAGGCGCCGGGTCTGCAGGTCGAGGACCGCGTCGGAGAGGTCCAGGTCGGTGTCGTTGACGACCCGCCACCCCCCCTCGCGCTCGTAGAGCCGGAAGCCGCCCGAGCCGGGCGCCGTCCAGGAGGTCCGGGCGTGGGAGAGGGTCCAGGTCTGGACCGACCAGGCCAGGGCGCTCCCCCCGGGCCCGTGGAGCACCGATGGCTCGGTCCGGAAGCCGCGGCCGGGCACCACCTCGGCCACCCCATCCGAGAAGCCGCTCGTGAGGGAGAGATCGGCGGCCCGCGTGGCCCAGATGCCATACCAGGACGCCCCTCGCCAGAGATCGGTGCCCGGCAGGACGTCCACCAGCTCGTACCGGGTCACGACGGCCTGGCTCCCCTTCACGTAGCGGGTCCCTGCCAGGGCCAGGGCGCTGAACACCGCGATGGCCACGGGAAAGGTGATCCAGGTGAGGGGCTGCCGCCCCAGGGCCCGCAGCACGAGGTAGTCCAGGGGTCCGATGACCACCAGGTAGGCCACCGCGAAGCCCAGCAGCCACGGCAGCGGCAGGGGCGCCACCCCGGGGATGTCCTGGAGGAAGTCCATGAGCCCCTCGGCCCAGACGGGCACGGTGGCCCCGTAGGTGTCGTGGGGGGCGCCCGCGTGACCCGCGTAGGACATGGCCGGGTCCGGGGTCAGCAGGTGCAGCGAGGCGAGGAGCTCGGCGGGGGGCAGGACCCCGCGATGATCGGTGGGAAAGACCAGGTCCACCGCCGGGGGCAGGGTCCCCTGGGCGCCGCCCCCCACGCCGAACCACCGACCGCTGGCCTGGGGCGGGGGCAGCCACAGCAGGCGGCGCCACAGGCCCTCCGGGTCCCGCTCCATGGCGAGCGCCGTGGCATCGGGGCTGACCGTGAGCACGTGCACCGTCCCGAGTCCATGGGTCCCCGCCGCCCACACGACCCGGTCCTCGGCGGTGAACAAGGCCCACGTGGCCCGCTCCGGGTCGTCCCGCAGCGTGGCGATGGCCTGGGGGCCCTCCGGCGTGGGGCCTCCGCGGGAGAGCGCGCGCCCGAGGGCCGCCGCCGACCTCCCCACCTCGCTGCCGGTGAGGGTGACCGGGAGCATGGGCCCGAGGGGCCCCTCCTGGACCTGGCGCCACCGGTCGCTCACCGTGAGGAAGAGGTGCCCCCCGCCGGCCACGTAGGCCTCGAGGGCCCGGGCCTGCTCCGGGGTGAGGGCGGTGGGATCGGCCTCGGGCCACACCAGCCACTGGATGGGCAGCAGGGGGTGGTGGCGGTCGGGGAGCTGGGCCACCGGCACCAGGCCCACCGCCACGTTCCGCTCCTCGACCTCGAAGCCCTCGCGGTCGACGACCATCGCATTGCGGGCCGGCACCCGCCCGCCCCAGGCGGCGCGGATGGCGTTCACGCCCACCGGGTCCTCGCCCAGCACGCCCACCAGCACGTCATCGGCGCCGACCGGGCGCAGCACCACCTCGGCCTCGACGCTCCGCGCCCCCGCCGCGAAGACCACCACCTGGCTCGAGCTGCCGAGCCCGGGCTTGTAGAGCAGGTGGACCGCCTTCCGGGTGCCGGCGGGCAGCTCGACCCGGCGCAGGTAGGGGGTCTCCTCGCCGGTCAGGTCCCGGGTCCGCACCACGAGCGTCCCCGCCACCGGCTCGCCCAGGTTCGTCAGCTCCACCCAGAGGCTCGCCCACTCGTCGGTGCGCACCACGCCATCGGCCAGCGGGCGCACCCGCATCCGCACCAGCGGGTCCGTGAGCTGACCGATGAGCCCCTGCTGGGGGTCGGTGTCGGCGGGCTCCTGGGCGAGGGCGGTCCCGGTCGGGGCCAGGCTCCCCAGGATCAGCAGGAGGATCACGAGGACGCGGATCACGGGCGGGTCCCCCAGTGGCGGAGGCGGACGACCAGGAGCAGGAACAGGGCCGTGGAGACGATCCCGAAGAGGAGGGTGGACACCAGGATCTCGTACAGGCGCGCATCGGGGAGGGCCACCGGCCCCAGCAGCCGGATGGGCAGGGCCCACAGCCCCCAGTCGCCGAGGACCCACCCCAAGAAGGTCGGGACGAGCAGGGTGCTGGCCACCGCCGCCACCGCGACACCATGGGCGCTCTCGGGGTTCTTCACCCGCAGGG
This sequence comes from uncultured Enterobacteriaceae bacterium, assembly GCA_964586865.1. Lineage (GTDB taxonomy): Bacteria > Myxococcota_A > UBA796 > UBA796 > REDI01. The sequence goes on along the minus strand of CAZPJM010000046.1, from coordinate 14,099 downwards.
CCACCGTCATGGACAAGGTGGCGGCGTAGGACCAGAAGCCCAGCAGCCAGACCGAGGTGAGGATGCCGCGGATGAGGGCCCGGGCCTGCCCCGCGCCATCCTCCAAGAAGAGGGCCGCGTGGGGGAAGCCCAGGACCAGCACCGGCATGGACACGGCCAGCAGGGGGAGGGTGGGCAGCGCCACCGCCAGGAGCTTGCCCCCCAGCACGCCGAGCGAGGAGAGGCGGCTCACCAGCAGCAGGTCCAGGCTGTGCCCGTGGCGCTCCTGCTCGATGGCGCCCGCCGCCAGCCAGCACGTGAGCAGCAGGGCGGCGGCGGCGTTGGCGGCCCCCACGGTGAGCAGGCCTCCGGGCAGGATCCAGAGTCCGGTCTGCAGCACGGCGAAGAGCAGGAGACCCCAGCCGATGAGCAGCGGCAGGCCGCCCCGGCCCCAGCCGCTCACCCGGGTCTCGCGCCACGCCACCGGGTTGCGCCAGATGCGGTGGCCCTTGGACTTGCGGATCCGCTCCCGGTTGCGGCCGAGCTGGTCGAGCATGCCCTCGAAGGCGTCCACCAGATCCATGCCGAGGCGCAGGTAGAACCACGTGCCGAGCAGGGCGAGGCCCTGCAGCCACACCCACACGAGCAGGCGGCCGGCGAGCCCGCCCCAGGCGAGCCAGGGTTGGCCCCCGGCCCCGGACACGAAGTCCGCCCACGAGAGGGTCACCCCGACCGGGAGCAGGGTCACGCTGGCGATGGTGAAGGCCACCCCGCCGATGAGCACCCAGCGCTGGCCCCAGAGCTTGCCGTCGAAGAAGCGCCGCAGCTCGGCGCGGGCCATCTTGAGGGCGAAGAGCCGCGCGCCGAGCACCCACGCCATGAGCACGGTCGGCGTCCAGGTGAGCGGCAGCAGCAGCCCCCACCAGTCGCCGGCGCTGGCGAAGAACGGGCTCACCCAGGCGCTGGCGGCCGGGCTGGCGGTGGCCAGGGCCAGGATGCCGGGCAGCGCCAGGAAGGCCATGAGGGCCCAGCCGGTGGTGGCGAGGGTGGCCACGAAGGGCGAGCGGGTGAACAGCCCGAACCAGCCGCCCAGCACGCCGAGCACCACCAGGGTGACGCCGTTGCCCACCGTCACCAGGACCACCTCGGTGATGGCCACGCCGCCCAGGGTGGTCACCAGGGCCATCAGGGGGAGCGAGCCCAGCACCACCGTCAGCAGGACCAGCAGCCGCGAGGTGATCTTGGCGGCCAGCAGGGTGCCGGCGCGGATGGGGGTGAGCACCAGCAGGTCGAGGGTGCCCTCGAGCCGCTCCTCGGCGATGGCCCGCGCCGTGGTCATGGGCGCCATGAAGAGGCTGATGACCATCTGCATCACCGTGAAGGCGATGAAGAGGGCCCGGCCCATCCAGGCCGAGTCCGACAGGTCGGTGCTCTGGGTGGTGAAGGCCACCGAGGCCCAGATCCCGAGCAGCAGGATCCCGAGCAGGGCCCCGGAGAATCCGGCCCGCAGCGCGTAGGTCTGCCAGCGTCGGGAGGTGCGGGCCGATTCCCGCCACAGCACCGCCGTCGAGGCCTGCCCATCGCTCATGCGCCGCCCTCGTCGTCTTCGTCGGCGCGCGTCCCCGCCCGCCGCCGCGCGGCCAGCAGGCGCCCGGCGTAGCTTCCTGGCTTGGGGGCGGCCCGGTCCGGGGGCGGGTCCACCGGGGCCGGCGGGAGGGGGGTGTCGGGCTCGGCCGGCTCCAGGTCCAGGTCGGGGGCGGGTCCACGGCGGGGGGCGCGACGGGTGGGGCTCGGCAGCGGGGCCTGCTCGGCCACCAGGCGCTCGGTGCGGAGCGGTCCGCCGCCGAGCTGTAGGCGCCGGGCCGCCACGTCGAGGAGGAGCAGCAGGGCCGCGAGGGCCAGCAGGGGCGGCCACAGGGGCCGCGGGACCATCCGCGGGGTGTCGGGGCGCGCGAAGACGGCGGCCGGGTCGGTGATCTCGCCCCCGCCACCGAGGGCGCCCAGCTCGAGCATGCGGGCGCTGCCGCCCCCGCGCACCGCGTACTCGGGCGACCAGGGCTGCACCGCCTCGGCCACGGTCTTGCCGATGACCTCGCCCGACTGGGAGAGGGCCACGCCCACCAGCCAGGCGCCGTCCTGGTCGACCGCGGTCCGGCCCTGGTAGCGGCCCGGGCCCACCTGGCGCAGCTCCAGGGCCCGGGTCTGCATGTCCGGGGCCACCACCCGGGCCTCGCCGTCGAGGAAGTTGCGGAAGGCGCCGTCCTCGTCGAAGGCGTCCACCGTCACGACCAGCTCGCCGTCGACGATCTCCGCCTCGGCCTGCAGGTCGCTGGCCAGGGCGTCGGCGGCGAGCCAGCGGCCCGCCTGGGTCCAGAGCTGGGTGTAGCTCGCGGTGCCCACCCACCCCTTGGCCCACCGGCTCGTGGCGTCGGAGGTCCAGGCCAGGGAGCGGCCCAGGCCGTAGCGGCCATGGGCCAGCAGGGGCAGCGGGGAGACCCCCTCCTTCTCGGCGGGGATCCGGAGGGGCACGATGGCGCGGGCCTTGGGCTGGGTGGCCACGTGGCCGTGGAGGGTGGGGATGTCCGCGGCCCGCAGGCCCTTCAGCAGATCGCTCGGCGCCCCGTCGATGGGCCGGAAGGGCTCCTCGATCAGGAAGTTCCGGCTGGCCAGCAGGGCCTCGCGCGTGAAGATGGCGGGCACGCTCCGCGGGTCGGTGACCAGGTAGTACTGGCCGCCCCCCCAGCGGGCCATGTCCTGCATGGTCGCGCGATCGGCGTCGGTGCCGAAGGCCAGCGTGGTCACCGTGACCTTCTCGTCGCGGGCCCCCTCGAGCAGGCGCTGGAAGCTGGCGGGGGCGGTGATCCCGTCCGAGAGCAGGATGACGTGCTTGAGGGCCGCATCGGAGGCCCGCAGGGCGTTCACGCCCTTCTCGAGGGCCGGGTAGATGTCGGTCCCCCCGCCGGGCCGGACGCTGGCGATGGTCTGCTGGATGCGGCCCTTGCTCGTGAGGGGCTGGAGGCGGACGATCCACGAGGCGGCGTGGTCGAAGCCGATGACGCCCAGCAGGTCCCGCTCCTGCAGGAGCTCGGTGGTGACGATGCCGGCTTCCTTGGCCATCCCCAGCTTGCTGCCGGCCCCGCCGCCCATGGAGCAGGACTTGTCGATGGCCAGGACCATGCCGAGCTTCGGGAACCGGGTCTTGTCCTCGAGATCCATGTCCACGGGCAGAGCCCGCTCCACCGGGGTCTTGTAGTACCCGCCCACGCCGAAGCTCTCCTCGCCGCCCAGCATGGCCAGCCCCCGGCCCAGGTCCCGGACGTAGGCCTCCAAGGCCTCCTGCTGGCGGGTGGAGAGGGCATAGGCCGGCACGTCGGAGAGGATGACCGCCCCCCAGGGCCTGAGCCCCGAGAGCCCGGGGGGGAGCTGGGCCGGGGTGCGCACGTCGACGCCCAGGTTCTCGCGCTCCAAGGCCAGCCGCAGGAAGCGGGCGTTCTGGGGGGTGCGCTCGACCACCAGGACGCGGGGCTTGCCGGTGACCTGCAGCGAGGCCATGGCCTCGTTGTTCTGGGGGATGGTGTCGGCGGTGGGATCGTCCGGGACGAACACGGCGCGGTAGCGGTACAGGCCGGGCGCGTCGGCCCGCTGGGGGATGGTGAGCACGTCGGCCGCCCCGGGCGAGACGTCGATGGGCCGCTCGCCCAGGAAGGTGTCGTTGCGGTACAGCCGGAGCACCCCCGAGGCCGGGGCCGTGGCCCGGGCCACCACCCGGACCCGATACGGCGCGCCCTCGTCGACGCGGGGCGGCACCAGCACGTCCTCGACAAGGACCTCGGGGCCGGTCTGTCGGGGCAGGGTGTGGGTGGCGATGGTCAGGTCGTCACCGGCGGTGAGCAGGACCTGGGAGGCGGCGTCGCCGCGGGTCTCCTCGCCGTCCGAGACGACGACGATGCGCCGGGTCCGGTCCGCCGGGAGCACGGCGCTGGCCAGCCGGATCCCGCCGGCCAGATCGGAGTGGTGGGGCGAGGGCGTCGCCTCCAGGCGGGCCACCCGGAGATCCTCCCGCGGGGCGGCCTCGACCATGGCGGAGCCGCCGAAGACCACCACGCCGGCCTGATCGCCGGGTCCCTGGTGGTCGAGGGCCTGGTCGATGAAGGCGAGGGCGCGCTCCCGCCCCTCGGTGCCCACCGAGGCCGAGGCATCGACCACGAACATGACGGCGAGGGCGCTCACCGGCCGCTTCCAGGTGAGGCCGGCGAGGGCCAGCACCAAGGCGAGCAGGACGAGCAGGCGCGCCCCCACGGCCAGGACCCACCGGCCCGTGGACAGGCGGCGGCGGCTCCACACCGCCGAGGCCACCAGCAGCGGCAGGGCCACGAGCAGCAGCGCGAGCCAGACGGGCTGGTCCAGGGCGAGGGTGCCGAGGGCGGCGAGATCCAACGGAGCTCCGGCGGCGAGGCCCGGGCCGGGCGGGCCCACGGAGCCTAACCGGGGGAGGGAGGCCGGTGGGCGCGGCTGGGGTGGAGGGTCGCGTCCGGGGAGGGAGCGGCCGAGCCGGCGGTCCGGGTTGCCGGCGTGCCCGCGCCGGGTGACCGTCGGCGGGCCCATGACCGCGCCCTCCAGCCATGCCCCGCCCCTCTCGCCGCTGGTGAAGTGGCCGGGGGGCAAGACCGCCGAGCTGCCCGCCATCCTGGCGCACCGGCCCCCCGGGGCCCGGCGGGTGGTGGAGCCCTTCGTGGGGGGCGGGGCGGTCTTCCTGGCCTGCGCCGGCCTGGAGGCCGCCGTCAACGACGCCTCGGGGGACCTGATGGCCGTCTACCGGGCGGTGAAGGAGCAGGACCCCCCCTTCTTCGAGGCCCTCTCGGCCATCGCCCGGGCCTGGACCGCCGCCGGGCGGGCCGCGGGGCGCCTCACCGCGGTGAGGGCGTGGTGCGAGGGGGGCGAGGCGCGGCTCGACGCCGCCCTGGAGGCCGTTCCCGCCGATGTCGAGGCCGTGGAGGCCGACCTGGCCGATCCCCTCTCGGGGGTCGCCGCCGGAGCCCCCCTGAGCGCCCACCTGGCGCGAGCCCTGTCGGGCAAGCTCCGTCGCATGGCCCGCCTCGAGGCGGAGCGCGGGCGGCTGCCCCCCGACCACGTGACCGACAACCTCGAGGCGGCCGTGCGCAGCGCCGTCTACGTGGCCCTCCGCGAGGCCTACAACGCCGACGCCCCCGGCCCGGGGCCCGGCCGGGCCGCCCGGTTCCTCTTTCTCCGCGAGACCGCCTACGCGGCCATGTTCCGGTACAACCAGCAGGGCGGCTTCAACGTCCCCTATGGCGGCATCTCGTACAACCGTCGCGACCTGGCCGCCCGCTTCGGGCGCCTGCGGGACCCGGCCCTGGTGGAGCGCCTCGGCCGCACCACCCTGTCCTGCGACGACTTCGAGGCCTTCCTGGACCGCCTGGACCCCGGCCCCGAGGACTGGATCTTCCTGGATCCCCCCTACGACAGCGACTTCAGCACCTACGCCGGCCGGACCTTCGGCGAGGAGGCCCACCGCCGCCTGGCGGCCTGGCTCCAGCGGGCGCCGGACCGGGTGCCCTTCCTGCTCGTGGTGCGGGAGACCCCCCTGATGGAGGCCCTCTACCGGCATCCGGCCTGGACCGTCACCCACCGCGACAAGCTCTACCCGTGGACCATCAAGGGCCGGAACGACCGGCGCGCCGTGCACCGGCTGGTGACCAACCGACCGGCGGGGCCCGGGGCTGCCTGAGGGCGGCTATCCGGCCTTGCGGCGCGTCCAGACCAGCCACTCCACGGCCAGCACGACGAGGCCGAACAGGAGCAGGTAGCGCCACAGCTCGCGGGGGCCGCCCGGGGTGGCGGCGGCCTGGGCGACCTGGCCGGCGCGGGCCGCCTCCCCGAGGTCGAGGGCCTGCGCCGGGGTCAGGTCCGACTCGCCGGGCGAGAGGAGGGCGACGGCGAAGCGGGCGCGCTGCTCGCCGGCACGGACCCGGTACACGCCGAGGGTGGTCGTGTCCTGGACCCGCAGGAGCCGGCCGGCGACCTGGGCCTTGGGGCGGGTGCCGTCGGGGGCCTCGATGACGAGGCTGTCCGGGTCCAGATCCTCGGGCACCCGGAGGGTCCAGGGCTGGCCGGCCCGCACCACCTGATCCTGGCCGGTGGACTCGGCGGCGGTCAGCCACCCCACGGTGTTGAGCAGGAGCACCGGCCAGGCCACGCGGAGGGGCAGGTCGGTCTTCAGCGGGTCGAAGGCGAGCTGGACCACCCGCGCCCCCTGACGCTCACCCGCCAGGACGAGGGGGCCGGAGGTGCTGTCCACCAGGCCGGAGAGGCCGCCGGCGTCGCCGACGGTCCGGGCCTCGCCCACCCGCACCCCCTCCCAGGCGATGAAGCGCATGAGGGGATGGGTGCGCCGCCATCCCAGCACGTCGGGGCGGTCGGAGGGGGGACCCAGGCGGGCGGGGCCCCCGGCCTCGGGGTGGAGGTAGGCGGTGGGCACGCCCACCACGTCGGTGGTCACCGGCTCGGACAGGAAGAGGGCGTCGGCGCGCGCCACCTGCTCCGGGGTGAGGGCGCGGCCCCGGACCGTCTGGAGCTCGACCCGCGGATCGGCGTCCAGCACCTTCCGGGTCAGGCGATCGCCCCCCACCAGCACCACCCGGCGCTTGCGCACCGGCGTCAGGACCGCGGTGGCCTCGTCGTCCAGATCCAGGTGGTCGTCCTCGGCGTCGAGGCGCACCCGCACCACCCCCGAGGCCCCGGAGGGGATGTCGAAGACCAGCGAGGTGGGCCGGTCGCCGAGGGTGACGTTGCGGAGCCCCACGAGCTCGTCGCCCAGGAAGACCTGCACCGTGGCCGCCGCCGCGCGCCCGCCGAAGCGCTGCACGGTGACGAAGGCCTGCCGATCCAGCTCCTGGCCGGGGGCGGCCCGGAGGTCCAAGGCCAGGATCCCCGCGTTGCCGGCCTCGCGGCCGATGCGCTGGTACCGGACGGGGGTCTCGCCCGCCGGGAGGTCGGCCAGGGTGCCGTGGCCCCCGTCGCTGAAGACGTGGATCTCGACGCCGGGGCGGGCCCGGGCCAGCGAGAGGGCGAGCTCCATCCCCTCGCGCAGGGAGCCTTCGGCGCTGGTGGGGGCGAGGGCGGAGAGGGCCTCGCGGAGGCGGGGCCGCTCCCGGGTGAAGGGGACGGCGACGCGGGTGTCGGGGCCGGCGACCACCAGGGTGGCCTCGTCGGCGGGGCCCAGGCGGGAGACGGTGGCGAGGGCCTCGTCCACGGCGCCACCGAGGCGGGTGGGGCGCACGTCGGTGGCGGCCATGGAGGCCGAGGTGTCCACCACCAGGACCACGTTGCGGGCCGTGGAGAGGCCCACGTCGAGGGCGGGTCGGGCGAAGGCCAGCACCACGAGGGCCAGGATGAGGAGCTGGAGGAGGAGGAGCAGGTTGCGCCGGAAGCGGTCGAAGGGGCGGGCCATCTGCTCGGAGCGGACGAGCTCCTCCCAGAGCAGCAGGGAGGGGACGGTCACCTTCCGCCGGCGGATCTTGAGGAAGTAGAGCCCGAGCAGGGGCAGGGCGAGCAGGCCGAGCAGGAGGCCGAAGGGGGCGAGCAGGCTCATGGGACGGGCCCCCTCACGCCGGATCGTCGCTGGGATCGTCGTCGGGATCGTCGTCGGGATCGTCGGCCGGATGGTCGACGGGACCGTGGGCGGCCGTCAAGGCCCGCGCCACCACCGCGCTGGCGTCCAGATCATCCAGCTCGCGGGCGAGGGCCGCCCGGTCGAGGCCGCCGGTCTGGAGCGCCCGGACCAGGGCGGCCGCGATCCGGTCCATGACGGCGTGGAGCGCCGCGTGGCGACGGAGTCCGGCCGATGTCAGGCGCGTCACCGCCCGCCCCACCGCCGGCGGCTCGCCCGAGGCGATCCACGTCTCGACCAGGGCGTGCAGGTGGGCGTGGCGGGGTCCCTCGCCGCCCGGGTGCAGCGCGGGGCTCGGGTGGGCCCGGTGACCGGCCGTGATGGCCGCCCGGCGCGCCTCGTCGTCGAGGGCCAGCCACACGCCCGCATCCGGGGCGCGGTCCGGGTGCCACGGCAGGGGGTCGGTCACCCGATGACCCCCCGGCGGCGGAGGTCCTGGAGGATCAGGTCCTCGAGCGGGACGTCGGTGACGAGGCGGCTGTAGGTGGCCCCCACCTTGCGGCAGGTGGTCTCGATGCGCTCGGACCAGGCCAGGACCCGGCGGGTGTAGCGGTCCCGGAGGGCCTCGGTGACGGTCACCGAGAGCTCCTCGCCCGTCTCCCGGTCCACCAGGGTCAGGTCGCCCTCGAGGGGCGGACGGATCTCGGCGGGGGCCAGCACGTGGAAGACGTGCAGCTCGAGCCCGCGGGACCGGAGGCGGCGCAGGGGCCGCTCGATGGCCCCGTCCGGGTAGAGGAAGTCGGTGAACAGCAGGGCGATGCCGCCGCCCCGCCGGCGTGGGAGGGCGGCGAGGGCGGCGTCGGCATCGGTGCCCCCGGCGGGGTGGACCCGCTCGAGGGTCTCGAAGACGCCATGCGCGCTGCGACGGCCCCGGCGGGGCGGGGCGTAGTGCACGAGGGTCTCCGACAGGGCCCCCACCGCCACCCGGTCGCTCCGGCCCAGGGCCACCCAGGCCAGGGCGGCCCCGACCCGGCGGGCGTAGTCGAGCTTCTCCCCCTCCATGGAGGCGCTGCAGTCCAGGAGGAGCTGGACGGTGCGGTCCGACTCCTCCTCGAAGAGCTTGACCCACAGGGTGTCCAGGCGGGCGTAGAGGTGCCAGTCGAGGAAGCGGAGATCATCGCCCGGTACGTAGGGGCGGTGATCGGCGAACTCCTGGGACTGGCCCCGGCGCTGGCTGCGTCGCTCCCCGGCCCGGCTGCCCGTGCGGCGGGTCCGGCTCGACAGGGCGAGCCGGTCGAGCTTCTTCAGGAAGGCCGCATCGAGCAGGGGCATCCGGACTCCATCGCCCGGTTCGTAGCGGTGGGGGTGGGGTCCGTCCAGCCGCGGTGGCCCCAGCGGCCCGCTCCCGGGCCCGAGCCGTCGTGACTCGGCCCGACGCGCATGCCAGCATGCAAGCCTAGGAGGAGCCATGACCCGCGCCGCCCTGCTCGCCCCGACGCTGGGGGCCGCCGCCCTGGCCGCCCTGGCCTGCGGCGGCCTCGGAAGCCCGGAATCCACCGCGCCGGATCCCGGGTCCGACGGCCCCGCCGACCCCCTGCCCTCCGCCGCGCCGACGCCCCCCGTCGAAGAGGTCCGGACCGAACCCCTCGCCCCCATCGACACCACCATCCCCCGCACCGGCGCCGCCTTCCTGCCCCTGGTCCAGGGGATGCAGATCACCTGGGAGCTGCGCGAGCAGCGCGGTGCGAGCTTCCGCCTCTTCGGTCTGGCCAAGCGCGAGGCGGGCTCCCGGACCCTGGGCTCCTGGACCCTCGAGGTGAACCGCCCGGTCTCGAGCGAGGCGCCCGTCCAGTATGCGTCGCGCTTCACCCGACGGTGGGAGCCGGAGGCGGTGGGCGAGGACTTCGACGGGCCGATGGTGGAGGCCACCGAGCTGCTGTTGTGGGAGGAGGACGGCCAGATCTGGATGGAGAACGAGAAGGGACGTTCCCTGGCCATCGAGGTGGAGCCCGGGCCGCCGGTGCTCCCCACCGAGCGCGTGCCCTGCACCGTCGGGATCCTGGGGGGGCTGGAGGGCCTGTGCCAGGCGGTCGGGGGCCCCATGGCCAACGAGCCGGGGCCGGCGATCCTCGAAGTGGCACGCAAGCAGGACGGTCTCCTCTCGGCCTTGCGGGTCTTGACGGGCATCGCGACGATCGGTCTCGTCATCCCGGGCAGCCCGAACCGCGCCAAGGACCTGGTCCGGGTCTCGGTCCGGCAGGCCCCGCGGGGGGCGCCGATGCCCGCGCTGTGGATGCGCTGGATCGTGGAGCCCGAGGACGAGCGGGGGAGGCCCACCCTGAACCGCCTGGTCAAGGAGGTCCCGCCCGACCCGGCCTCGCTCTCGGCCATCATCTCGACCGACGGGCGCTTCGACCGCACCGGGGCCACCCTCCACGCCGCGGGCTTCCTGACCCCCGAGCTGGCCCTGCCGGTGATCCGCGCCCAGCTCCGCGAGATGACCCTCCTGCGCACCAAGCTGCACATGCTGGTGCGCACGGCCGAGGTCCTGGAGCCCCTGCCGGCGGCGGAGCGTGGGGCGGTCCTCGAGCCGCTCGACCCCGAGTCGCGGGCCATGGCGGAGCGGGTGCTCGACGGCTCCTGCCCCGGGCTGGCCGAGGCGGTGGCCAGCCCGCTCGGCACCCGATGGACCGAGGCGGTGCGCGAGCACGTGGGGGCGGGGGTGACGGCGCCCGCCTGCGAGGAGGCGGTCACCCGGATCGGCGGGCTGAGTCCCGAGATGGTGGGGATCTTCGTCGAGGCCCACGACGAGGAGCAGGTCCGGCTCCGCTTCCGGGGATGGTACGACGGGCTCCCCGATGACGATCGGCGGCTCGAGCTCCTGGAGGCCCAGGCCGAGCTCCTGCGCACCTGGCCCGAGGCCGAGCGGAACGCGCTGGTGGAGCCCCTCTTCCGCAGCCGCGACGAGGCCCGTGCCCGGGAGATCCTGTACCTGCCCCCCCTCGAGGAGTAGCCCTCGACGGTCGCCGGCTCACCCCTCGAGCCGGTCCACCATCCAGGCCCGGGCCGCCCGCCAGTCGCGCTCCACGGTCCGAGCGCTGCGCCCGGTCACCTGGGCGATCTCGGCGATGGTCATGCCGGCGAGCAGACGCATCTCGAGGGTGGCGGCGCCCCGCGGGTCGAGCTGGGCCAGCTCGTCGAGGGCCGTGGACAGCTCCACCAGATCCACCACCCGGGACGCCGCCCCGACCCCCTCGAGGGTCACCTGCTCCCAGCCGCCGCCGCGCCGCAGGGCCCCGCGCCGTCGGGCCCGATCCGAGAGGACGTGGCGCATGGCCTTGGCGGCGATGGCCAGGAAGTGGGCCCGTGAGCGCCACTGCAGCCGGTCGTTCTTGGAGAGCCGCAGGAAGGCCTCGTGAACCACGCTGGTGGCATGCAGGGAGAGCCCGCGCTCGCCGTGCATCCGCCGGGCGAGGGCGTGGAGCTCGTCGTACACCAGTGGCAGCACCGCCTCGACAGGATCGTCGCCCATCCAGCCTCCGAGCCGCTACCGTAGTCGGGCGGAGGTGGGATGGACGACCGGATCCGGGTCGAGCGCGAGGCCCTCGCGCTCTTCCGCGAGGTCGCCGACGCGGACGACGCCGCCCGGGTGCGCGCCCTGGACGCGGCCCGTCCGGCGGTGGCGCGACGGGTCCGGGCGCTGCTCGCCGCCGATGCCGAGGAGGCCTGGGTCGACCAGCCGGTCCTGGAGGGGGCGGCGCTCTGGCTGGCCGAGGATCTGGCCGAGGGCGCGGTGCCCCTGGAGCGCCAGCCCCTCCCCGATCGGATCGGGCCCTGGCGGATCACGGGCCTGCTGGGCCACGGCGGCATGGGGGTCGTCTACGAGGCCCGACAGGAGCACCCCCGCCGCGAGGTGGCGGTCAAGGTACTGCGCCCGGCCCTGCGACGGCGCCATGCCGCCCGCTTCCGCGCCGAGGCGGACGCCCTGGCTGCCCTGGTCCACCCCAACATCCCGCAGGTCTACGGGGCGGGCGAGGACGACGGCGTCCCCTGGCTCGCCATGGAGAAGGTCCGCGGCGTCACCCTCGACGCCTGGGCCCGCAGCGCCCCTCCCGCGCGCAAGCTCGACGTGGTGGTGGCGGTGTGCGAGGCGGTGGGCGCGGCGCACGCCCGGGGTCTGGTCCACCGGGACCTCAAGCCCGACAACGTGCTCGTCACCGCCGGCGACATCCCCAAGGTCATGGACTTCGGCCTGGCCGTGAGCCGGAGCGCGGCCGGGGAGGGGGAGCGCGCGGGCACCCGCGGCTGGATGAGCCCCGAGGCCGAAGCGGGCGACCCCCGGGCCCTGGAGCCCACGAGCGATGTCTACAGCCTGGGGCACATGGCGGATCGGCTCCTGGCGGACCTGCCCTGGCCGCGCTCGGAGGACGTGCCCTTCGTGGTCCGGCGGGCGTGCGCGGCCGATCCGGCCCATCGCTACCCGAACGCTGGCGCCCTGGCGGCGGATCTGCGGCGGCTGCGGGACGCCTTCCCGGTGCAGGCCCGGCCCGGCGGCCCCTTCTACCGGCTGCGGCGCTTCTCGTGGCGACACCGGGCCATCGGACGGACCCTGGCCGCCGCCGGCCTGGTGGTGGCGATGGGCCTGCTGGTCTGGGACCTGGCCGGGCGGTGGCGGGCTTCGGCGCTCGAGGCCGAGGCCCAGGAGCGGCTCGAGGTGCTCCTCCCCGCCCTCGAGGCGCGGGTGCAGGCGGGCGCCATCGACGAGGCCCAGGATCTGCTGGCCGCGGCGACCGTGGACCCCTCCATCCGCGAGACCCGCGCCGCGGCGGCGGCGTGGCTGGACCTGGCCCGTCGCCTGGGCGAGGTCGAGGCCGATGACGCCGCCGCCCGGGCGGTGGGCGAGGCCTTCCTGGCGGCCGGCGCCTCTCCCGAGGTGCTGGACACGCTGGCGAGCCTCCACGCTCGCCGGGGCGACGCCGGCGCCCTGCGCGTGACGCTCGAGCGCCTTCAGGCCCTGGGGGAGCCGCGACCCGCCCTGCGGGGGATCTGGCATCGGCTGGTCCGGGACCTGGATGGCGCCGTGGAGGCGGATCCGAACCATGCCACCGCCCCGATCCTGGCGGCGCTGGCCCCGGCCACCCGGACCCCGTGGCGGGCGTGGGGAGCCTTCCCCATCCGGGTCCGCGGCGAGGACCTGGTCTACCTGCCCGACCAGGCTTCCCAGCGCATGGTGCTGGCGCGGCCCGAGCCCGGCCTGCCGCCCTGGGCGGTGGGCGAGCTCCCCGCGCCATGGGTATGGGGCCACGAGATGCCCCGGGCCCTGGGTCCCGGGACCCGGCTCATGGTCATCGACCGCGACGGCATCCACCAGCTCGCCGATCTGGCCTGCTCTCGCCCGGGCCGGCTCTGCCTCGAGGCGGGCCCGCTGGTCGAGCCGGGAGGTGCCATCCACGACGCCCTCACCGTCGATGGCGAGACGCTCCTGGGGCTCGGGCCGGCCGGGCGCCGGCTGGTCCGCCTGGACGGGACCCGGGTGGGGTCGGCCAGCGTGGATCTCCAGGCCGCCGGGTCCGACGTGATGGACCTGGCGAGCGGGGATGTCGACGGGGACGGCGCGCCGGAGGTCGTCGCGGGCCTGGGTCCCTGGCGGGCCTACGACGTCCGGGTGCTGGAGCGGGGGACCGAGGGGTGGAGGACGCGGGCGCGCGTGCGGCTGGGCCACGTCTCGGAGGTGGCCCTGGCGGGTGGCGCCCCGGGGCCCCGGATCCTGGCCCTCAAGTCCGACGCCTACCCGAGCACCGAGGTCTTCGGCGCCGATGTCCCCCATGGCCAGCCTGCCGGGCTGTACGTCTTCCGGGACGCGGGCACCTCCCTGGAGCGGGTCCAGCACCTCCCCTGGCCCCTTCCCCACCTGGGGGAGCATGGGAGCCTCACCATCGGGGACTTCGACGGCGATGGCGTGGACGACGCCGCTGCCGCCGCGGACGGTCGGACCATGGTGCTCTACCGGGGCCTGGACGACGGGACCTTCGCCCAGACGGCGCTGGACGGCGTCGTGCCCATGTGGGCCGCCGATCTGGACGGGGATCCGGCCGAGGAGCTCGTGGTTCGCGTGCCGGACGATGGGCACCGCACCTGGGTGCTGGGCGCGGGGGAGGCCCGCCTGCCGGCCCTCGACGACGGGCTGGATCGCCTGCCCGATCTGGCCGTGGATGCCGCCGCCGCCCGCCGCGCCGTGAGCCTGGCCCGGAGCGGCCTTCCCGACGAGGCCGCCCGTCTGGCGGTGCGCCTGGCCGAGGGGGCCGAGGGACGGGACCGGGCGCGGATGCTGGCGTGGGCGGGCACCATCCTGGTCGACCGCGGTGCATTGCCCGAGGGCGCCCGCGCCCTGGAGCGCGCCGCCGACGAGGGGGGCGAGGGCTCCCGCGCCTGGCGCGTGGCGGCGGCCGAGGCCTGGCGTCGGGCGCTGCAGCCCGCCGAGGAGGCGCGG
>CAZPJM010000045.1:0-23086 GCA_964586865.1 uncultured Enterobacteriaceae bacterium | reverse complement strand
ACGATCCACGTGCCCACGATCCACGTGCCCACGATCCGCGTGCCCACGATCCACGAGTCCACGATCCACGAGGGCACGGGTCCACGAGGGCACGAGTCCACGAGCCACGAATCCACGAGCCACGAGGGCACGAGTCCACGAGGGCACGAGTCCACGAGGGCACGGGTCCACGAGTCCACGGGTCCACGTTCCACGTGCCCACGACCCACGTGCCCACGACCCGCGTGCCCACGATCCGCGAGGGCACGAGTCCACGAGCCACGAGGGCACGGGTCCACGTGCCCACGATCCGCGTGCCCACGGTTTCCACGATCCACGTGCCCGCGCCCCACGAGCCACGAGGGCAGGCGTCCGAGGGCGTCGCGCGCCCAAGGCCCCCCCGGGACAACTCCGCTTGTCACACCGCCACCTCGGCACTACTCCCCGTCCATGCCGCGTCCCCCCCGCGTCCGAGGCCCGCGTGGACCTGCCGCCGGTGACTCGGCTGCCCCGGCCGCCGGCGTCCGCGGCCCGCGATGGGCCCGGGTGCTCACGGCGCTGGCCCTGGCGCTGGGCGCCTGCAGCCCCTCCTCCGGGCGCACGGCGGTGACGGTGCTGGCCGCCGCCTCGCTCACCGATGCCTTCACCGACATCGAGGGCGCCTTCGAGGCGGCGCACCCGGAGCTGGACGCACGGCTCTCGTTCGCCGGAAGCCAGACCCTCGCCACCCAGATCCGCCACGGGCTGCGGGCCGACGCCTTCGCCTCGGCCGACGCGGCGCACCTGGAGGCCCTGCACGCCGAGGGCCTGGTGGCCAGCCCCCGCCCCTTCGCCGGCAACTCCCTGGTGCTGGCGCGGCCGAAAGGGTCGCCGGCGGTGGACCTGGCGGGACTGTCAGCGGTGGAGCGCCTGGTGGTCGGCCAACCCGAGGTGCCGGTGGGCCGATACACGGTCGCGCTCCTGGAGGCGGCCGCCGAGCATCACGGGGACGCCTGGGCCGAGGCGGTACAGGCGCGCATCGTCTCCCGCGAGCCCAATGTCCGACTGGCCCGGGCCAAGCTCCTGCTGGGCGAGGCGGACGCGGCCATCCTCTACGCCACCGACGTGGTCGGGGTGGAGGGGCTGGACGCGACCCCGCTCCCCGCCGCGGTCCAACCGGCGATCGCCCTGCATCAGGCGGCGCTGGCCGAGCCGACCGCCGGCGCGAGGGCATGGCTGGAGTTCGTGGACGGGCCCACCGGACAGGTCCTGCTGGCCCGCCACGGCTTCCTCCCGCCCCCCGAGCCCCCATGAGCCCGGCCCGGCTGGCCACGGGGACCGCGGGGGGCCTGCTCCTGGCCCTCCTCCTGCTGCCCGTGGTGGGCCTCGCCGCCGGGATCCGGCCCGGCCCCACCCTCGCGGCCCTCCTCCTGCCCTCCACCCTCCAGGCCCTCCAGCTCTCCCTCCTCACCACCGCCCTCGCCATGGGGCCCATCGTGACCCTGGGCACCCCCCTGGCCTGGATCCTCTCCCGCGCCCGGCGCCCGTCCCGCAGCCTGCTCACCTCGGCCGTGGAGCTGCCCGTGGTGCTGCCACCCGCGGTCCTGGGCATCGCTCTCTTGGAGACATTCGGTCGCCAGGGCCTGCTGGGACCCGCCCTGGAGGGGCTGGGACTGGGGCTGCCCTTCACGCCGGCGGCGGTGGTGCTGGCCCAGGTGGTGGTGGGCGCCCCGCTGTACGTCCTGCCGGCGGCCGCCGCCTTTCGGGCCGTGGATCCCGACCACCTGCTGGTGGCCCGGACCCTGGGGGCCGGACCGGCCCGCGCGTGGGCCACGGTGGCGCTGCCCGCCGCCCTCCCGGGGCTGGTCTCGGGGCTGGGCCTGGCGTGGGCCCGGGCCCTCGGGGAGTTCGGCGCCACCCTCCTCTTCGCCGGCAACCTCCCGGGCACCACCCAGACCCTCCCCCTGGCCATCTACGGCGCGCTGGAGCGGGATCTGGACCAGGCCCGGGCCATTGCCGTCCTCCTGGTGGGGGTGGCCATCGCCCTGCTCGTCGCGGTGCGCCTGGTGGCCGGCCGGGGCCTGCGTGCGTCCTGAGCTCGACCTGGACGTGACGGTGACGGCCGGCCCCTTCCAGGCCCGGCTCACCGCCCAGGTCCCCCGGGGCCCCATCGCGGTGGTGGGCCCCAATGGCGCCGGCAAGACCACCCTCCTCCGGGCGCTGGCGGGCGGGCCCCTCGCCGCCGCGGGGCGGATCGCCGTGCGCGGCCGCACCCTCCTCGACACCGCCCGCGGGGTCCGGCGCCCGCCCGAGGCCCGGCGGGTGGGCTACCTTCCCCAGACCATCGGCCTCTTTCCCCACCTCTCGGCCCTGGACAACGTGGCGTACGGCGTGCGCGGGTCGCGCCGGGAGCGCCGAGAGGCCGCCCGGGCCTGGCTCCATCGCCTCGACCTGGCCGCCCTGGCCGATCGCCGCGCCCGCCACCTCTCCGGCGGGGAGCGCCAGCGGGTGGCCCTGGCCCGGGCCCTGGCCGCCGAGCCCGCGCTGCTTCTTCTCGACGAGCCCACCGCCGCCCTGGACATCACCGTCCGGCACGCCCTCCGCCCCCTCCTGGCGACGATCCTCCACGACCGCGAGCGCACCGCCATCGTCGTGACCCACGATCCACGCGACCTGCGCGCCTGGTCCCCTCACCTGCTGCTCGTGGACGGGGGACGGGTGGTGCGCTCGGGACCCCTGGCCACCCTGGCCGCCGATCCGAGGCACCCCTTCCTCGAGGCCCTGCTCGAGACCGGAGCCCCCCCTCCCGGCACAGCCCCGTCCCCGTCCGGCCCCTGCCCCTGAACCGTCACCCGCCGCGGGGGCGCCCGGGGTAGCGTCCGGCCCGGAGGTCCCCATGCGCATCCCACCCCTCGGTACCCACGCTGCCCTGCTCCCACTCCTGCTCCTCGGCTGCACCGATGGAGGGGCCGACCCGGACACCGGCCTCGCGGGCGACACGGACACGGATACCGACACCGACACCGATACGGACACGGACACGGACACGGACACCGACTCGGACACCGATACGGACACCGACACCGACACCGACACCGACACCGACACGGACACCGACACCGACACCGACACCGACATGCCCACGGAGGTGACCTTCACGCCCCTCGAGGTCCAGCTCCCCCCCACCCTGCGGGCCGACCCGGGCGTCTACCTGATCACCGACGCGGCGGGCTGGGCCGAGGTGCTGGATGGTCCAGCCCCCACCCTGGCCGAGGGCGAGGCGCACGTGCTGGTGGTCCCCGGCGCCCACCACTTCCCGGGGACCACCGTCCGCGTGGACCGCATCGTCGAGATGGCCTGGGTGTGGACGGTGGAGGCGACGGTGATCGAGCCCGATGGCTGCGCGCCGCACCCGCTCCCGGCCACCGCCGCCACCGCCGTCGCCGTCGCGGCCCCCGATCCGGAACCCACCATCCTCGGGATCGCCACCACGCTCACCACCGAGCCCTGCACCGGCACGGTGGGCGCGTTCGGGACCTGCAGCCTGACGTCGTTCTGCGCCGACGGCCGACTCTGCCACGGCATCACCCGCTTCGGCTCGGGGGTCGGGCTGTGCCAGGACCCGGACCTGTCGGACACCTTCTCGTTCGGCGGGGGCGCCATCCCGGACGGGGACGGGACGGCGCTGTCCATCGACATCCCGGTCACGGGTCTGGCCTCGGTGGAGGAGGACGTCCAGGTCGGCCTCACCGTGGATCACGGCCTCCCCGAGCAGCTCGTGGTCCGCCTCCGGAATCCCGCCGGGACCGAGGTGGTGCTCCGGGATCGCCGGCCCGGGCTCTCGGGCGTGTCCACCGTCCACTACGTGGGGATCGGCTTCTCGGGCGATGAGATGGTCAACGGCACCTGGACGCTCACGGTCGAGGACACGGTGGCCGGCCAGTCCGGCACCGTGGAGAACGGCGTCCTGGGCCTCACCTCGCGGTTCGACTGACCGACGGGGAGCGCCCCCGCCCCGCTACACCCCGTCGAGGATCCGGTTCAGGGTGGCGCTCGGCCGCATGACCGCCCGCACCTTCTCCTCGTCGGGCAGGAAGTAGCCGCCCAGCTCCACCGGCTCGCCCTGCACGGCCAGGAGCTCGCCTTCGATGGTGTCGGAGGCCTCGCCCAAGGCCCGGGCCGCCTCGGCGAAGCGGGCGGCGAGCTCGGGGTGGTCGTCGCGCTCGGCCAGGGCCTCGGCCCAGTACCGGGCCAACCAGGCGTGGGCCCCACGGGTGTCGCGCTCGTGGACGACCCGCCGCGGCCCGCGATCCTCCATGAGGTAGCGCGTGGTGGCGGCGTCGAGGGTCTCGCCCAGGACCCGCGCCCGCTCGTTGCCGTCGCGCTCCGCGATGTGCTCCAGGGCGACGGCCACGGCGAGGAACTCGCCCAGGCTGTCCCACCGCAGGTGGTTCTCGCGCACGAGCTGCTGGACGTGCTTGGGGGCCGAGCCGCCGGCCCCGGTCTCGAACAGGCCGCCGCCCTGCATGAGCGGGACGATGGAGAGCATCTTGGCCGAGGTGCCCACCTCGAGGATGGGGAAGAGGTCGGTGAGGTAGTCCCGGAGCACGTTGCCGGTGACCGAGATGGTGTCCTCGCCCGCCCGCACCCGGCGGAGGGTGAAGCCCATGGCCTCGACCGGCGAGAGGATCCGGAGGTCGAGGCCGTCGGTGTCGAGGCCGTCCAGGGTGTCCCGCACCTTCCGGATCAGCTCGGCGTCGTGGGCGCGATCCGCGTCGAGCCAGAACACCGCCGGCCAGCCGGTGGCCCGGGCCCGCCGCACCGCCAGGCGCACCCAGTCGGTGACCGCGGCATCCTTGACCTGGCAGCCGCGCCACAGATCCCCGGCCTCGACCCGGTGCTCCAGGCGGACCGTCCCCTCGGCGTCCACCACCTTGACGGTGCCGTCGGACGGGATCTCGAAGGTCTTGTCGTGGGAGCCGTACTCCTCGGCCTTCTGGGCCATGAGCCCCACGTTGGGCACGGTGCCCATGGTGGTGGGGTCGAAGGCGCCGTGGGTCCGGCAGTCGTCGATGACGGCCTGGTAGATGCCGGCGTAGCTGCTCTCGGGGATGACGGCCTTGCAGTCGCGGGTCTCGCCGTCCGGGCCCCACATCTTGCCGCCGTTGCGGATCATGGCCGGCATGCTGGCGTCGATGATCACGTCGCTCGGCACGTGCAGGTTGGTGATCCCCCGGTCCGAGTCCACCATCGCGAGGTCGGGGCCGGACGCGTAGGCCGCCTCGATGGCGTCCTGGACCGCCTTCTGCTGGTCGGCCGGCGCCTCCGCCAAGTCGGAGAGCATGGCCGCCAGGCCATCTCGCGGGTTGGCGCCCACCCCCTCGAGGATCGGGCCGTGCTGCTCGAAGACGGGGGCGAAGTAGGCCTTCACCGCCTCGCCGAACAGGATGGGGTCGCTCACCTTCATCATGGTGGCCTTGAGGTGGAGGCTGAAGAGGATCCCCTGCTCGCGGGCCTCGTCGAGCTGGGCGCGGAGGAAGCGCCGCAGGCCGCCCATCGAGAAGGTGGCCCCGTCGAAGACCTCACCGGCCTGGAGGGCGATCCCGTCCTTGAGGAGGGTGATGGTGCCGTCTTCGCCGTGGTGCTCGACGCGGACGGTGGTGGGGGCGGCGGTGGTGAAGGAGCGCTCGGTGTGCCGGAAGTCGCCCTGGTCCAGCGTGGCCACGTGGGTCCGGGACTCGGGGGACCAGGCCCCCATGCGGTGGGGATGGGAGCGGGCGAAGGCCTTGACGGCGGCCGGAGCCCGGCGGTCCGAGTTGCCCTCGCGCAGGACCGGGTTGACGGCGCTGCCCTTGACCCGGGCGTAGCGGGCCGCGACCTCGCGGGCCTCGGGGGTCTCCGGGGACTCGGGCACGTCGGGCACCGGGTAGCCCTGGGCCTGGAGCTCGGCGACGGCCCGCTCGAGCTGGGGCTGGGAGGCCGAGATGTTGGGCAGCTTCACGATGACCGCATCCGGGGTGCGGGCCAGGGCCCCGAGCTCGGCCAGGGCGTCCTCGACCCGCTGATCGGACGAGAGATGCTCCGGGAAGGCCGCGAGGATGCGGCCGGCCAGCGAGATGTCCCGGGTGCGCAGGGCGACCCCGGCCGGCCTGCAGAAGGCCTGGAGGATGGGGAGGAGCGACCGGGTGGCCAGGGCGGGGGCTTCGTCGGTGAGCGTGTAGTCGATGATGGAGTCGGACATGGTCTCGCCGGGCTCGGGTGCGGGGGGCCGATGGAGCGGCCACGGGCGCCCCCCCTAATCCATGCGCACGCACGAACACCCTTCGAGAAAACCGTCCTGCACGGCCCTGACTTCGGGGCACCGGCGCCCCGGCACCTGCGGCCTTCTTGTCGCAGCAAGGTCCCCCGAGGGCGCCCCATGGGGGGTTCCCCCCCGGCACGCCCCTTGCGTACAATCGGGCGCGTCTATGGAGTGTTCCATGTTCTGTCTGTCTCTCCGCCCCCTCGCCGTGCTCGTCTCCGTGCCCGCAGTCCTCTTGACCGCCGGCTGCAGCGACCGCAGCATCATCGTCTACAACGACGCCCCCACCGCCACCATCACCTTCCCCCTCGACGGGGCCGAGGTCCGCCAGGACGAGGCCATCTTCTTCGAGGGCGTGGTCGACGACGACCGCGGCGTCGAGAACCTCCGCGTCGACTGGATCGACAGCGTGAGCGGGGTGCTGGAGCGGGGCGTGCCGGTCGAGGCCGACGGCTCGGTCAGCCTCATCACCTCCACCCTCGAGCCCGGGCCTCACACCATCGTCCTCCGCGCCATCGACCAGGATGCGGAGAGCGCCGAGGACATGATCCGCATCGACGTGGTGCGCGTCCCCGAGAAGCCCAGCCTCGAGGTGGTCCACCCCGATGCCGTGGCCGGCGAGCGTGGCCTGGAGGGCACCAACTTCGCCTTCACCGTGCAGGTCTCCGACGAGCAGGACCTGCCGGAGGACCTGGTGGTCGAGCTGACCGCGGATCCCTTCGGGCCCGTCTGCACCATGCAGCCCGACGGCTCGGGCCGGGCCACCTGCGCCTACGGCCTGCCGATCGGCCCCTACGACCTGACCTTCACCGTGACCGACCTCGACGGGAACGAGGCCGTGGCCACCGTCCCCTTCGCGGTGGTCTCCCGGGGCGACTTCGACCAGGACGGTGACGGCTTCACGCCCAACGGGGGCGACTGCAACGACAGCAACGTGGGCATCTACCCGGGCGCCCCCGAGGTCTGCGACGGCCTGGACAACGACTGCAACGCCAGCACCGCCATCGACGTGGGCACCGAGTGCTACGACGACGACGCCGACGGCTACTGCGAGCGCCCCCCCTGCGCCAACACCGACGCCACCATCCCCGACTGCGATGACGCCAACTCGGCCCGCTACCCCGACCCGCGGGTCCGGGAGCAGGTCAATGGGGTGGACGACAACTGCAACGGCGTCATCGACGAGCAGACCGTGGTCTACGACGACGACGGGGACGGCTTCTGTGAGAGCCCGCCGTGCGTCAACACCACCTCGAGCGAGCGCGACTGCAACGATGGCCGCGCCGACATCAGCCCCGGCGAGGTCGAGGTCTGCGGCGACGGCTTCGACAACGACTGCAACGGGCTCGACAACGAGGAGGACGCGGTCGGCTGCACCGAGTTCTACCGCGACGAGGACGGCGACACCTTCGGCGTGCCCGGGGCCACGGCCTGCTACTGCGAGGATGGGGTCGCTCCCTGGACCGGGCTCGACACCAGCGACTGCTACGACGCCAACGCCAACGCCTTCCCGGGCCAGACCGGGTACTTCGGCACCCATCGCGGGGACAGCTCCTTCGACTACAACTGCGACGGCACCCAGGAGACCCGTCTCTCGGGGCGGTACTCTCGCTGCAGCTGGTCCTTCGCGCCCTTCGTGTGCAACGTCCGGGGTCGGGGCTGGAAGTCGTCCGAGCCGCGCTGCGGCAGCGCCGGGACCTACGTGGACGACTGCGATGGCACCTACGACTTCGCCTGCATCGCTTTCTGCGCCTACAGCGACCCCTCCCGGTGCACCTCGTGCTGGAGCTGCGAGCCCGATGAGTCCACCGAGACCCAGAGCTGCCGCTGATCAGCCGGGCAGACCCCGGGGGGCGCGCCCGCCGAGGGCATCGATGGCCAGGGTCATGACCCCCGGCACGTGCCGCAGGGTCGGCACCAGCCAGCGCCGGGTGAGGCCGGCCCGGCTCACCCGCAGCAGCCCATCGGTCATCCACCAGTAGCGGCGCACCGCACGGCGCCACCCGCGGGCGTAGTCGGCCGGTCGATCGGCGGCGAGGGCGTCCACCGCGGCGCGGGCCGTGTCGAGGGAGAGCCGGATCCCCTCGCCGGTGAGGGGATCCAGGTAGCCGGCGGCGTCGCCCACGAGCAGGATGCGCCCGTGGACCGGGCTGGCGGCGCGCTGGGCGAAGGGGCCGGCCCCGCGCACGTCGGAGGCCGGCGTGCCGAGGCGATCCCGCAGCTCGGGGAAGCCCGCGAGGAGATGCTCGTAGGGTCGGGTGCCGGACGGCCGGTCGATCCGGTCGGGGAAGTAGAGGATGGCCACCCCGACCAGATCCTCGTCGACCGGGGTGACGTAGGCCTCGGCGTGCCGGGACCAGTGGACCTCGACCATGGGGGTCCACGGCCGGGTCTGGAAGTGGCGCCGCACACCGAGACGGCGGGGCCGGCGGGGCGGGCGATCCAGCCCCAGACGGCGGCGGATCCCGCTGCGCAGCCCATCGGCGGCGACCACGTAGCGGGCGGGACCCACATCGGTGAGCACCCGATCGCCCCGGTCCTCGAGGCGGGTGATCCGACCCTCGATCCGGGTGACGCCGACGGCCTCGGCCCGGGCGCGCAGGGCATCGTGGAGCACGGTCCGGCGGACCCCGAGCCCGGAGCCGCCGCGGAAGCGGCCCGCCGCGGCGCAGCGCCCGGCCACGTAGCGAACCCCGTGGAAGGGGTGGCTCCGGGGGAGGGTGACGCCCAGCTCGGCCAGGGCCGCCACCGCCGCCGGCATGAGGCCCTCGCCGCAGGCCTTGTCCACCGTGCCGGCCCTGGGCTCGACCACCGCCACCGACAGGCCGCGCTGCCGGGCCAGGATGGCCGTGGCCAGGCCCGCCGGGCCTCCTCCCGCCACCACCAGGTCCCTCATGCCTCGCCTCCGAGCGTCCAGCCCAGCCGCCCCAGGGCGCTCCGGGCGAAGGCGCCGGCCAGCATCCAGGGGCCGACCTGCGCCGGTGGCGTCAGGGTACCAGCCTTCCACCGCCGCAGCGTCTCGGCCCGCCGCAGCTTTCCGCTGCTGGTCCGGGGGAGGGTGCCGGCGTCCAGGAGCAGCACCAGGGAAGGATCCAGGCCGGTGGCCGCCTTGACGGCCCCGCGGCACGCCTCGGCCAGGCCCTCCCGGGGCTCCCGCACCTCGGCGAAGACCAGGAGCCGCTCGCCGTCCTCGTCCACGTCCCCCACCGCCACCGCGCAGCCGGTGCGCAGCCCCGCCACCCCGTCCAGGGCCTGCTCGATGTCGTGAGGCGCGTGGTTGCGCCCCCGCAGGATGATCACGTCCTTGGCCCGGCCGGCGATGTAGAGCGCGCCCCCGAGGACGAAGCCCCGATCGCCCGTGTCGAGCCAGCCGTCCACCACCGGCCGCGGCGCCCGGCCCAGGTAGCCCTGCAGGAGGCTCGGACCCCGGGCCCACAGCCGGCCCACCCGCCCCTCGGGCAGGGGCTCCCCCGAGGCGTCCCGGATCTCGATGGAGAACCCCGGGATGGGCTGGCCCACGCTCACCAGACCGAGCCCCTCCTCGCCATCGGCGGCCGGGACCGCCCGCCCCTCGGCCAGCGGCCGCCGCGCGAAGCGGGTCACCGAGGGCGGCGCGTCGGCGGCGGTGAAGGTGACGGCCAGGGCGGCCTCCGAGAGGCCGTAGACGGGGGTGAGGGCGCGGCGATCCAGTCCACATCGGGCGAAGCGACGCGCGAAGGCCCCGAGGGTGGCGGGCCGGATGGGCTCGGCGCCGTCCAGGGCCAGGGACCAGGACGACAGGTCCAGCCCATCGAGCTCGTGGTCGGGGACCCGCTCGACGCACAGGGCATAGGCGAAGTCGGGCGCCGGTGAGACCGTCCCCCGGTACCGGGAGAGGGCCCGCAGCCACAGGGCCGGGCGGGCGAGGAAGGCCTCGGGGGGGAGCAGGGTGAGGGCCCCGGGGTTGCAGAGGGCGGGGAAGATGCAGCCGATGAGCCCCATGTCGTGGTACAGCGGCAGCCAGCTCACCCCCGCCCGGGTCTCGGCGGGGCCGGTCTCCAGGATGCGGGCGATCAGGGCCGCGGTCTGGGCCAGGACCTGCCGATGGGTGAGGGCGACGGGCTTGGGGTCGACGGTGGTGCCCGAGCTGAACTGGACCAGGGCCAGGTCCTCCGGACCCACCGGGGTGGTCACCGGGGCGCCGTCGGGGCGGCTCTCGGAGAGGGTCCCGTCGTGCAGGACCCCGAGCGGGGGCCGGTAGCGCGCCAGGGTCTGCCCCAGCAGCCGGCCGATCCGGGGCTCGGTCACCAGCACCCGGGCGTCGGCGGCGGCCAGCATGGCGGCGGTCCGGGCGTGGTACTCGTCCAGGCGACCGAGCCGGACCGGCGGGTAGAGGGCCACCGGCACGGCCCCCAGGACCTGACAGCCGAAGAAGGCATCGGCGAAGGTGGGCTTGGTGGGCAGGATGAGGGCCACCCGATCGCCGGGACGGACCCCCGCAGCGGCGAGGGCCCCGGCGGCCCGGCGCGCCCGATCCCCCATCGCCGCCCACGAGAGCCAGGTGGCGCGCTCCCGACGGTCCAGGAAGCGCAGGCCGGTGGTCTCGGGGGCGGTGACGGCGGCGTGGGCCAGCCAGTCGCCCAGGGTGTCCGGGCCATCGAGGGGCACGAGGGGCGGCCCCACGAGCCGCGCGCCCTCAGGCATGCCGCGCCTCCAGGGCCCGGGCCACCACCGCCACCACATCGTCGAGGGTGACCACCGCCTCCTCGTCCTCGGGCTCGAGCACGACCTCGAAGGTGTCCTCGATGGCCACCACCAGCGTGAGCCGCTGCACGCTGTCCAGGTGCTCGGCCAGATCGCCGTCGGGCAGCTCGCCCTGAAGGCCCAGCTCGGAGCGGGCCAGCTCCAGGATCCGGGCGCGGATGGTGGCCGGCTCCATCACCACTCCAACAGGACCAGCTCGCTGCAGAACCCAGGCCCCATCGCGATCATCAGGCCGTGAGCGCCGGCGGGCGGCCGGTGCTCCGCGAGGGTGTCCCGGAGCACGAAGAGCACCGAGCTGCTGGAGAGGTTGCCGATCTCCTCGAGGCTCCGCCAGGTGATCGCCAGATCGTCGGGCCCCAGGTCGAGGGCGTCCGTGAAGGCATGGAGCACCTTGGGGCCGCCAGGGTGGCAGACCCAGCTCGTGATGTCCTGGCGGGTGCGCCCGTGGTCGGCCAGGAATCCGGCCACGTCCTCGCCCAGGTGGCGGGCCACCAGATCCGGGACGTGGGCGGCCAGGACGATCTGGAAGCCACCATCGCCGACCTCCCAGCCCATGGTGGACTCGGTGTCGGGGTAGAAGCGGCTGCGGGTGGCCCGGATCCGCGGCCCCGCCCGCCCCGGCCCGAGGGGCATGGCATCGGCCCGCTCGGACCCGACGGCCACGACGCAGGAGGCGCCGTCCCCGAAGAGACCGGTGGCGATGAGGTTGGGGATGGAGAGATCCCTGCGCTGCAGGGTGAGGGAGCAGAGCTCGACGCTCACCAGGATGGCGACCTGATCGGGGTAGGCGGTGAGGTAGTCGTGGAGGCGGGCCACGCCGGCGGTTCCGGCCACGCAGCCGAGCCCGAAGAGGGGCAGGCGCTTCACGTCGGTGCGCAGCCCGAGCCGGTTCACCAGCCGGGCGTCGAGGGAGGGGGCGGCCACGCCGGTGACGGTGGTGAAGACGATGAGATCCACGTCGGTGGGGGCCAGCCCGGCCCGGTCGAGGGCCTCACGCACCGCGGCTTCGGCCAGATCCAGGCCGACCCGGATGAAGGCGTCGTTGGCGTCGCCGAAGCCCTGGAGGGCCTCGTACGCCTCCATGGGCAGGGCCAGGTTGCGCCCGCCGACCTGGACGGCCCGGTGGAGCTGCTCGACGCGCGCGGGGTTGTGGTGCTGCTGGGACCACAGGCGGGTGAAGGCCCGGATGAGGTCGTCCTGCTCGTAGCGGTGGGGGGGCAGCGCGGTACCGACGCTGGCGATCTGCATGGGGCGGCCAGGGACTGGAGGAAGGCGGGGCCGTAACCTGCGCCGGGGGGGCACTCGGGGGTCGTGACAGAACGGGAGAGGGGGGGCATACGAAGACCCCCGCCACGCGGGAGGCCCGGCGGGGGTCCGGTGCCAGGGGGCCCTCGGGCAGGACCCGGGGCGGTCGGATCAGCTCGGCTGGGCGCCGCTGCCGCCGCCGCCACCGCCGCCGCCCGAGCTGTCGGGGGCCAGGATCATGATCATGTTGCGCCCCTCCATCTTGGGGTGCGACTCGATCTTGCTGATCTCCTCGACCGCATCGGCCACGCGGTAGCATTGGTCGGCGCCGATGTCGTGGTGGGCATGCTCGCGCCCGCGGAACCAGACCGTGATCTTGACCTTGTTGCCCTGGGAGAGGAACTTGCGGACCCGCTTGATCTTCACGTCCATGTCGTGATCATCGGTCTTGGGGCGGACCTTGATCTCCTTGAGCTGGGACGAGGACTGCTTCCTGCGGGCCTGCGATTCCTTCTTGCTCCGCTCGTACCGCATCTTCCCGTAGTCCGCGATCTTGCAGACGGGCGGGCTGGCGTTGGGCGCGACCTCGACGAGATCGAGCCCGCGCTCGCGGGCCAGGTTGAGAGCGTCCCTGGGCTGGAACTCCCCGAGCTTGTTGCCCTGCTCGTCGATGAGCAGGACCCGGGGAACTCGGATCTGGTCGTTCACGCGCGGTTCGTCATCCTCGCGGCGCGGAACGAAACGACGGCGTCCTCTACGTCTCCTCAGCGGGGCCTCCTGTGGGTGGCGGGGGGTCGGCGGTTGGGGCGCGCGATGCGCAGGATGGACCACGATCGTGGTCCGGGCCCCGGCCGATGCCCGATCATAGCGCCCCGCCGCCGTGCTGGCGAGCCACCCCCGTCGGCCTGCGGGCCAGGCGCGCGTGGAACGGGGTCAGGTGCCCGGCGCCCACCGGATTCCGGGCGGCCCGGAGATCCCGCGCTCGCGACGCAGGTAGCCCAGGAAGGGGTTGGTGCGGAGCTCGCGCTCGAGGGTGGTCACCGGGCCGTGGCCACTGTGGACCCGCAGGTGCCCGGGCAGGGCCAGCAGCCGACGCAGGCTCTCCACGGCCTGCCCCGGGTCGGACATGGGGAAGTCGGTGCGGCCGATGCTCCCGGCGAAGAGGGTGTCGCCCACGATGATGTCGTGGTCGTCGAACCAGCAGCCCTGACCGGGGGTGTGGCCGGGGGTGGCCAGGAAGCGCAGGGTGGTCTCGCCGAGCTGCACCGTGTCCCCGTCGTCCACCCAGCGATCGATGCGGCCCACCTCAGGCGCGGGGCCCGGCAGGCCGAAGAGCCGGGCCTGGAAGGGCAGGGCCTCGAGCATGGGCCGCTCGTCGCGGGGGCAGACGGTGGGCACGTCCCACTCCCGCTGCAGATCGGCGAGGGCGCCGGCGTGGTCCAGGTGGGCGTGGGTGAGCAGGATGGTGCGGATGTCCGGCGCGGGCTCGAGGGCCAGCAGGCGCCGGCGGAGCTCGTCGGTCTCGCCCGTGTCCACGATGGCCGCGGCGCCGGTGGCCTCGTCGGTGAGCAGGTAGGTGTTGACGGCGAACGCGCCGACCGTGAAGCACTGGACCTTCATGCACCCTCCGGCGCCCACGTACACGCGGGCCCGCCGCGGGTCCAGGGTCCGGGGGCGGTCAGGGCACCACCCAGGTGCCGTGGGCGCCGTCCTCGGTGAGGGTCCACCGCGCGCGCCGGTGCCCGCGGATGGCCAGATCCAGCCGGTCGACGGTGAGGACGGGGCAGCGGACCCGCCCGAAGACCCGGGCGCCGTGGGCCACGTCCCGGGCCTCCACCCTCCCGGCGCGGACCGGCTCGGGCAGGCCGGAGCCGGGCTGGTCCAGGGGGGTGCCGGGGCCCGGCTCGCACACATAGGTCCGACGGCCCAGCAGGGAGGTGCCGTCCCAGGCGGCCTGCCACTCGGGGCCTTCCCGCAGGACCTCGACGCGGCACTGGACCCGGAGCTGCACCTTGGCGCGCGGATCCCAGAAGGTCCAGGCCACCCGCGCCACGCCCTCGAGATCGGCGAGCTTGTGGCTGCGCAGGTCGGTGTGGAAGGCCAGGCACGGGGGGTCCCGCTCGACCCCGCGGAGCACCACCACCCGGGCGCGGGGGGTGCCGTCGGGGGCCACCGTGGCCAGGGTGGGCGTCCGCCAGGGGTGCTGGCGATCGGCGGTGGCCCGGCCGAGCCGGCTCCACGCATCCCTCCAGGCCTCGTCCAGGGTGTCGGGCACGTCCATGCCACCTCCTGCCCTCGGCGTAGGGACCGACGTCGCCCCCGCAAGGTCCCCTCCCCCGCTCCGGCGAGCCACCTCACGCGGGCGCCGCCCCCGGCGGGACGCCCCGGCGGCAGGGGGTAGGACCTCGCCATGCCCGAGGGACACACCATCCACCGGCTGGCCCGCGACCACGACCGCTGGTTCGCCGGCGACCGGCCCAGCGTGGGCTCGCCACAGGGCCGCTTCGCCGACGAGGCGGCGGGGCTCGACGGGTGCACCTTCCTCCGGGCCGAGGCCTTCGGCAAGCACCTGCTGCACACCTGGGACCACCCCGATCGTCCCCACGTCCACATCCACCTGGGGCTCTTCGGGCGGTGCCGCAGCTACCGGCCCCCGGGCCCGGACCCCCGGGACTCGGTGCGCTACCTGCTCGCCGGGGAGAAGGGCACCATCCACCTCATCGGGGCCACGGCGTGCGCGTGGATCGACGACGACGGCTGGGCCGCGATCCGGGAGCGCATCGGCGAGGACCCCCTCCGCGAGGATGCGGATCCCGATCGGGCCTACGAGCGGCTCCGGCGTCGCCGACGGCCGGTGGCCGCCGTGCTGCTGGATCAGGACGTCATCGCCGGGCTGGGCAACGTCTTCCGCGCCGATCTGCTGTGCGCCCTGCGCATCGATCCCCACCTGCCGGCGCGCGACCTGGACCGGGAGCGCTTCGACGCCCTGTGGGAGCTGGCCCGCGACCGGCTGCGGGAGGGGGTGCGCACCCGGGCCATCCGCGTGGCCCCCGCGGACGAGCCGCCCCATCCCGAGGCCGGGCGGCGCGAGAAGGACCGGGTGTACGTCTACAAGCGCCGCCGGTGTCGACGCTGCGCCGGCCCGGTAGCCCAAGAGAAGCTCGAGCAGCGGACCCTGTACTGGTGCCCCTCCTGTCAGGGGGGCGGCGCCCGCTGACCGGCTCTGGCACGGAGCCTGCAAACCTCCCCCACCCCACCCCAGGGAGGTCAACGTCGATCTCACCCCCACCGTGCTGGTGCTCTCCGCCGTCGCCATCGTCGGCACCATCCTCTTCCCCATCATCGCCGTGGCCATCAGCCTGATGCGCGCCGGCGCCCCGCCCGACGCCGAGGACGGCTCGGAGGCCTGATGGCCGCGCGACGGGGCCGCTGGCGGGGGATCCCCCACAGCGCCCCGGGCCACCTGCCCCCACCCTCGGTCCTGCGCCCGCCAGCGGTGCGGGATCAGCGAGGGGCGGCGTCGACCAGCCCCAGCAGCCGCCTGGCCAGCCGGCGTCCGAGCGGGGTGAGCAGCGCCATGGGCAGGTGGCGGACCCAGGAGGCGAGCACCCCCTCCCGGAAGACGGGCACCAGGAAGCGCCCCTGCCGCATGGCCCGCAAGGTGGCGCGGGCCACGTCCTCGGGGGTGCGGTGGGCCGGGAAGAGGGCCCGCCGGATCCGCGCCCGGTCCGCGGCGGTGGCCCCCTCGAGGGCGCTGCCATCCAGGATCCCCGTGCCCACGAAGCCCGGGCAGACGCAGTGGACCGCCAGCCGCGCCGGATCCTCCTCGAAGTGGAGGACCTCGGACAGGGCCCGGACCGCGTTCTTGGTGACGCTGTAGGCCCCCAGGCCCGGCGTCCCCAGGTAGCCGCTGGCCGAGGCGATGTTGACCACGTGGGCGCGGCCCGGCTGGGCCCGCATGGCGGGGATGAACGCCCGGCAGCCGTGGACCACCCCCATCAGGTTGACCGCGACCACCCGCTCCCAGTCCGCCCGCGGGGTGTCGGCGAGCATCCCGCCCACCCCGACGCCGGCATTGTTCACGAGCAGGTCCACCGGGCCCCGCTCCAGCACCGCCCGGGCCGCCGCCTCCACCGCGTCCCCGTCCGAGACGTCCACCACCGCCGTGTCCACCCGGACCCCGCGGGCCCGCACCTCGGTGGCGGTGGCGGCCAGCCCCTCGCCGTTCACATCCCACAGGACCAGGTCATGGCCGGCCGCGGCCAGCTCCCGCGCGAAGCCCCGCCCGATCCCCGATGCCGCGCCCGTCACCACTGCCCGCATGGAGCCTCCACGGCGCCAGGGTACCGCGACCTCGACGGCGCGGCGCCCCCCGCCGTCCCCCCGTGAGCCCGCCCACCGCCGTGGCGCGTTCTGGTGGAGATCACACACCTGTTCAATAGGTATTCAACACTTGCACACGGGGGCTCCCCTGCCCGTCTCCATCGTCTGGCTCAAGCGCGACCTGCGGGTGCGCGACCACGCCCCCCTCCTGGAGGCGGCCCGTCGCGGTCCGGTGTGCGTGCTCCAGGCCTGGGAGCCCGGCCTGTGGCAGCGGCCCGAGCTGGACGCCAGCCACCTCGCCTTCGTCCGCCGCTCCCTCGAGGTGATGGAGGACGCCCTGGCTCCGCTGGGCGGACGGATCACCCACCGCACGGGCCGCATCCTGGACATCCTGGACGGGCTGCGCCGGGCGCTGGCGCCCGCCGGCGGGATCGGGGCCCTGTGGTCGCACCAGGAGACGGGCCTCGGCTGGACCTTCGGCCGCGATCGGGCGGTGGCCCGATGGTGCCGGGAGCACGGCATCCCCTGGCACGAGGCCGCCCAGGATGGGGTGAGCCGCCCCCACCCCGAGCGCGACGGGTGGGCCTCCCGGTGGACGGCGGCCATGTCCCGCCCCATCCGTCCGGTCCCGTCCCGCATCCAGGACGTCGCCGCGGTGGTGCCGGGCTGGGACCACCAGGGCCCGCCCCGCGCCGAGGTGCTCGGCATGGGGCCCACCACCGCCACCCACCTGCAGGAGGGCGGCCTCCACGCCGCCGAGGCCACGCTGGACGACTTCCTGGCGGACCGGGTCGAGGGGTATCGCACCGCGGTGAGCAGCCCCCTCACCGCCTGGGGCGGCTGCAGCCGGCTCTCCGTGCACCTGGCCTGGGGAACCCTGTCCACCCGGGTGGCCTGGCAGCGGACCCGCCTGCACCTGGAGCGGTGGCTGACCCGCTCCGGCCCCGAGGCCGAGGCCCGCCGGGCCGATCTGGAGGCCTTCGAGGCCCGTCTGCGCTGGCGGGGCCACTTCATGCAGAAGCTCGAGGACGAGCCCGCCCTGGAGTTCCGCAATGGCCTTCGCGCCATGGACGGTATCCGCGAGCCCCACTTCGACGAGGACGCCTTCCGAGCCTGGGCCGCGGGACGGACCGGCTGGCCCATGGTGGATGCCTGCATGCGCTCGCTGAAGGCGACCAAGTGGCTCAACTTCCGCATGCGCGCCATGCTCGTCTCCATCGCCGTCTACCCCCTCTTCCTCCACTGGCGGCGGGTGGCGCTGCACCTGGCCCCCCACTTCCTGGACTTCGAGCCCGGCATCCACTTCCCCCAGGTCCAGATGCAGGCCGGCACCATGGGGATCAACCGGCTCCGCATCTACGACCCCGACAAGCAGGCCCGGGACCACGACCCGGAGGGTCGCTTCATCCGCCGATGGCTCCCCGAGCTGCGGGACGTCCCGGACGCCTTCATCCACACCCCCCACGCCATGCCGGCCCCCATCCAGGAGGCCGCGGGCTGCCGTATCGGACGCGACTACCCCGCCCCTCTCACCGATCACCGCCGGGCCTCGCTGCGCGCCCGCCGGATGCTCGAGGCCGTCCTGCAGCGCGAGAGCGCCCGCCGGGAGGCCCGCCGCGTCCACCAGCGCCACGGCAGCCGGATGCCCCGCGATGGACGCCGCTGGAGATGAGCCCCGCATGAGGCCCCAGGACCTTCCCGACACCCTGCGCGAGCGCACCACCGCCCTCTCCGAGGGCCCGGTGGACGGCGACTTCGTGCTCTACTGGATGCACGGCGCGCTCCGGGCTCACGAGAACCCGGCGCTGGACGCGGCGCTGGCCGCCGCGCGGCACCTGGGGCTCCCGCTGTTCGTCTACCGGGGCCTGTCCGAGCGCTACCCCTACGCCAACGATCGGCACCACACCTTCCTCCTCGAGGGCCACCGGGACGTGGGCCGCCGGCTGCGGGACCGGAGGATCGGCACCGCCTTCCACCTGGAGCGGCCGGGCCACCGGGGTCCGCACCTGAAGATCCTGGGCACCCGGGCAGCACTGGTCCTCACCGAGGACATCCCGGTGCCCCCGCGCGACGGCTGGACGCGGCGCCTGGCCGGGGCCATCGGCACCCCGGTGTGGACGGTGGACGCGGCGTGCGTCGTGCCCATGCCGCTCGTGGATCGACCCCACACCCGCGCCTTCCGCTTCCGCAAGGCCATCGAGGAGGCCCTGGAAGCCCGCCTGCGCCTGCCCTGGTCCGAGCAGCCCGACCCGGATGCGCCCTTCGTCCCCGACGACCTCCCGTTCACCCCCGTCGACCTGGAGGCGGCCTCCCTGCCCGAGCTGGTGGCGGCGTGCGCCATCGACCACACGGTGGGCCCGGTCCCCCACACCCGGGGCGGCGAGGCCGTCGGGTACGCGCGGTGGCGGGCCTTCGTCGAGGACGGGGGGCTGAAGCGCTACCATCGCACCCGCAACGACCCCGTCAAGGACGGGGTGAGCCGCATGTCCCCCTACCTGCACCACGGCATGGTGGCCGCCACCCGCCTGGCCCGGGAGGCCGCCGACGAGGGGGGCAAGGGCGCCGAGAAGTTCCTGGACGAGCTCATCGTGTGGCGCGAGCTGTCGTGGAGCTTCTGTCGACACCGACGGCAGGTGGAGCACATCGAGGTGCTGCCCGACTGGGCCCGACAGACGCTCCGGGCCCACCGCACCGATCCGCGGGAGGCCCTGCTCGACCGGGAGACCCTGTGGCGGGGTCGCACGGGGGATGCCCTGTGGGACGCCTGCCAGCGCTCCCTCCTCCAGCAGGGCGAGCTCCACAACAACGTGCGCATGACCTGGGGCAAGGCCCTGCTCGGCTGGACGGACGGCCCCCAGGACGCCCTCGATGCGCTCATCGCCCTGAACCACCGCTACGCCCTCGACGGGCGGGACGCCAACTCCTACGGGGGGCTGTTGTGGTGCATGGGCGGCTTCGACCGGCCCTTCCAGCCCGAGCAGCCCGTCCTGGGCACGGTCCGGCCCCGCCCCACCGGCCGCCACGCCCGCCGGCTGGACCTGGACGCCTACGTCCGGCAGGTCCGGGCGCCCCTGCGCGCCGATCCCCCGCGTATCGCGGTGGTGGGCGCCGGCCTCGCCGGAGCGCTCTGCGCCCGTACCCTGGCGGATCACGGCTACGAGGTGGTGGCCTTCGACAAGGGGCGCGGTGCCGGGGGGCGCTTGTCCACCCGGCGCTCCGACGCCGGCCGCTTCGACCACGGCGCCCCGGTCTTCGGTCCCCTCCCCCGCCCCCTCGTCCGCTACCTGGACGCCTGGCTGGAGCGGGGCCTGGTGGCCCGGTGGGAGGGGCCCTTCGCGCGCCTCACCGACGACGGGCCCGCCGCCATCGACCCCGGGCCCCGCTTCGTGCCGGTGCCCTCCACCAATGCCCTGGTCAAGCACCTGCTCGCCGATGTGGAGGTCCGCTTCGGAAGCCGGATCACCCGCCTCGAGGACACGGGGGAGGCCTGGCGGCTGCACACCGAGGACGGCGAGGCGGTCACCGCCGACCGGGTGGTGGTGGCGGTCCCGGCCCCCCAGGCGGTGGATCTTCTGGACCCGGTCCGCCCGGATCTGGCGCGCGCCCTGCGCCAGGTGGAGACCGCGCCGGCCTGGGTCGCCATGGCGCACCTGCCGGTGGCCCTGCCCATGGCGTGGTCAATGGCCACCCTCGACGACGGCCCCGTCCGCATGGTGGTCCGGGACGGCCGCAAGCCCGGCCGCGATCCCTCGGAGCGCCTGGTCCTCCACGCCACGCCGGACTGGAGCCGGGCGCACCTGGAGGACGATCGGGAGGCCGTGGCCCGGGCCCTGTGGGACGCCATCACCCCTCGCCTCGACGCCCCCGAGCCGGACCTGCTCCAGGCCCACCGGTGGCGCTTCGCCCGCGTCACGGGCCCGCTGGACCAGGACTTCCTGCTCGATGCCGACGCCCGGCTGGGGGTGTGCGGCGATGCCTGCCGCCCCGACCTGTCCGGCGCCCTCTCCTCCGGGGCCGCCCTGGCCGGCCGCCTGATGGGCGCCTTCTCGGCCGAGGTCGACCCCGGCGTCCCCGACCGCGTCCCCCTCCCCGACCCGCCCCAGCTCGCCCTTCTCTGACCGGAGCCATCCACATGCGGACCTCCTTCCGTCTCGAGCTCAAGCGCCGCAACCCCGACCCCACCGGCCGGCGCTGGTTCTTCGTCCCCTACGACCAGCTCACGGACAAGATCGGGCCCCTCTCGGAGCACGATCCCGACGAGATCGGCATCGTGCTGGTAGAGACCCTCTGGAAGGCCTTCCGTCGGCCGTACCACAAGCAGAAGCTGGCCCTGATCCTCTCCAACCTGCGCCACTTCGCCCTGGAGCAGGCCGAGCGGGGGGTGGCCATCGACTACCGGCTGGACAAGCGTCACTACGGCGAGGTCCTCGCCGACGTGGTCGCCGAGCGGGGCCCCCTGGCGTGCATGCGGCCCGCCGAGCGGGAGCTGCGCCAGTGCCTCGCCCCGCTCGTGGAGGATGGCCGTCTGACCTACCTGCCCCACGAGGGCTGGCTGACGACCCGCGAGGACTTCGAGGAGGGCGCGGGCGAGGTCCCCTGGCGGATGGACGCCTTCTACCGGCGGGTGCGGCGGCGGACGGGCATCCTCATGCAGGCGGGCAAGCCGGTGGGCGGCCGGTACAGCTTCGACGGGGAGAACCGCGAGCCGTGGAAGGGCGACCCCCGCCCCCCCCACCCCCCCGTCCTTCTACGCCGATCCCATCACCTGCGAGGTGGCGGACCTCATCGACGAGACCTTCCCCGATCACCCGGGCGTGATGCACCTGGAGCGCCTGCCCACGACCCGCAAGCACGCCGAGGGCCTGTGGGGCTGGGCGGTGGCCCACTGCCTGCAGCACTTCGGGCCCTACGAGGACGCCATGACGCGGCGGTCCCGGGGGCTCTTCCACACCCGCGTCTCGCCGCTGCTCCACCTCCACCGGCTCCTCCCCCGCGATGTGGTCGACGGGGCCCTGCGCGCCGACATCCCGCTGAACAGCAAGGAGGGCTTCGTCCGGCAGGTGCTCGGGTGGCGCGAGTTCATGCGCCACGTCCACGAGGCCACCGACGGCCTGCGCCGCCTGCCCGACGGCCCCGCCCCCCTCCGCGATCGTCCCGGCGACGGCGGCTTCGGGGCCTGGCGCGGAGCGCGCTTCACGCCCAGCGCCGGCTTCGACGGCGGCGCCGCCCCCTCCGTCCTGGGGGCCGATCACCCCGTGCCGCCC
The DNA here is from genome assembly GCA_964586865.1 of uncultured Enterobacteriaceae bacterium. GTDB lineage: Bacteria > Myxococcota_A > UBA796 > UBA796 > REDI01. The sequence continues at coordinate 1,252 of CAZPJM010000045.1, read as the reverse complement.
GCCTTCTGGGGCACCCCCTCCGGGCTGGACTGCCTGGACACGGTGGTGAGCGACCTGTGGGACGAGGGCTACACCCACCACATCCCGCGCCTGATGGTGCTCTCCAACCTGGCCACCCTCCTCGGCATCTCCCCCCGGGACCTGACCGACTGGTTCTGGGTCGCCTACATCGACGCCTACGACTGGGTCGTGGAGCCGAACGTGCTCGGCATGGGCACCTTCGGGGTGGGCGAGCTCTTCACCACCAAGCCCTACGTGAGCGGCGCCGCCTACATCCACAAGATGGGCGACTTCTGCGAGGGCTGCGCCTTCCACCCGCGCAAGACCTGCCCCATCACGCCCATGTACTGGGCCTTCCTGGAGCGGAACGAGCCCGCCCTGCGGGACAACAACCGCATGCGCCTGCCCCTGGCGAGCATGCGCAAGCGCGGCCCCGAGAAGCAGGCCCGGGATCGCCGGATCGCCGCGCACGTCCAGGCCCGCCTCGCCGCCGGGGAGCGGGTGACCCCCGAGAGCGTCGCCCAGGCCGCCGACGCCTCGGAGGACGGGTCGGTGGAGGCCGGGGGCCAGGGGGAGCGCGCCGCCAGCAAGTGAGGGCCGGCGACCGGGCCCCCTCTTGCACGCACCTGACCCCGTCGGGGAGGATGCGGGCAGGAGGTCCCATGCGAAGCCTGTTCCTGCTGGTCGCCCTCGCTGCCTGCACCACCACGTCCCCCGAGCCCACACCCGTCCAGGCCCCCGCCACCGAGGGCGAGGCGGCCGGCGACGACCCCGGAGGCGAGGCCGAGGCCCCCGCCGACGACGCCATGACCGAGGCCGACCCGGCCGCCACCGACCCGGCCGAGGGGACCGCCGACACCGACGCCGCCGCCATGGTGACCATCGCCGCCCTGGAGGGCGCCCAGGGCCGCGTGCACGCCATGATGCCCAAGGACGAGGCCATGGCCGCCGTCGCCGACACCCTCGGCGAGCCCGTCCGCATGGACGGCGCCGAGATGGTCTGGATCGGCCAGGACGGCACCACCTGCAAGGCCATGACCGTCACCCTCATGGGCGACACGGTGGGCTCCGTGACCCTCGCCGACGTGGACTGCCCCGCCGGCGAGTGAGAACACCCGGCGACGGGGTCCTCCATCGTCCGGCGCGTGGAGGTTCGGCGGCTCGGGGACTCGGGGACTCGGGGACTCGGGGACTCGGGGACTCGTGGACTCGTGGACTCGTGGACTCGTGGACTCGTGGACTCGTGGACTCG